>CAYVVB010000435.1:0-5171 GCA_964454955.1 uncultured Bradyrhizobium sp.
CTAGACGAACACGAACGCTCGTTTGCGTTTGCCGATGTCTCTCTCGGAAAAATCAGATCCCTCCGCCAGACGGCCATCCCCCGCAACTACGAAATCTGGTACGTCTACGCGACCGGATACAACGCGCCGCTCAACAAGATCATCAATGAGACGATGGCGCGCAACGGCAAGCTGACCGAGGCCGACCTTGAGCAGATCTACGAATCCTATCTCTCCCACATCAAAACCAGCGACCGCATCGACAAGGTCGGCTCACGCGTAATCGGCGAAATCGGCGACGTGATGAAGCTGCTCACCGATGCGCTGGGAATGTCGAAGAGCTATGACGGCAACCTGCATGGCGCCACCGAGAAGCTTTCGGTCGCCCGCACCGCCGCGCAGGTCAAGTCGATCGTCGAGACGCTGGTAAAGTCGACGCGCGACATGCGTGACACCAACAAGGCGCTTGAAGAGCGCCTTGCCATGTCGAAGAACGAGATCAGCAATCTGCACCAGAGTCTGGAAGCGATCCGGGCGGAAAGCCTCACCGATCCGCTGACCGGGCTCGGCAACCGCAAGTATTTCGACCGCATGATCGGGATGGAGGTGGAGAACGCGCTGGCGCACAATCAGCCGCTGTCGCTGATGATGTTCGACATCGACCATTTCAAATCGTTCAATGATTCCTACGGCCATCTGACCGGAGACCAGGTGCTGCGGCTGGTCGGCATGTCGCTGAAACAGACCATCAAGGGCCAGAACGTCACGGCGCGCTATGGCGGCGAGGAGTTCGCGGTCGTACTGCCCAATACCACGCTGCGCCCGGCGCTGGCGCTCGCCGATCAGATTCGCCGCGCCATCCTGGCGAAGGAATTAAAAAAGAAGTCGACTGGCGAAATACTCGGCCGCGTGACCATCTCGGTCGGCGTTTCCCTTCTCAAGCCCCACGACGACACGGACTCGCTGATCGAGCGCGCCGACACCTGCCTCTATGCCGCCAAGCGTGCAGGCCGCAACCGCGCGATCTGCGAAACCGATCCGGAATACATGGTCGAGATCCAGGGCCAAGTGGCTTAGGCGCGCTCTCGCGGCTGCCGCTCAGGACCGGGACTTCTTCCCCGCCGCTTTCTTGCTTTTCTTGACCGGTTTTTTCTTGGCGGGCGTCTTCTGCGCTGTCGCTCTCTTTTGTGGCTTCGCGCGTTTCTTCAGCGCGGCTCGCTGGGCCGCGGCGAATGCCGCCCTCGCCCATTCGGCCAATTCCTCGGAATCGTCGAAGAGCCGCGCCGGCAGTTGCCAATAAGAGCTGACCGTCACGGTCTTCGCCCGGGTCTGATACTGAAACGGTCCTGATCCCTCGGCTTCGAAACGCGGGATCGTCTGCTCGTCGACACGAAAATAGACGCCGCTGCGCAGCGCGAGCGCAAAGTTCGTCCCATCGGCGGAAATACCGAAGCCGGAAAACATCCGTCGGATCGTGACGGGCCCGAAGTCCGCAAACAGATCGATCAGGAAATCGCGGTCCATGATAGGCCAGTGCTGCGCAGCTTTAGGCCGCCATTCATAGCACTTGCGTCACTGCGTGCGAAGCTGATCAATCCTGGATTCGCAAGCGATAAATCGCGCGGAATTGTCTCCGGAAGAATGCTAGCCGTCCGCCCTCTCGGCGGGCTTCAGCTGTACCGACTCGCCGCAACCGCAGGCCGAAATCTGGTTCGGATTGTTGAAGACAAACTGCGCCTGCATCTTGTCGGCCTTGTAGTCCATTTCGGTGCCAAGCAGGAAAAGCACAGCCTTGGGATCGACGAGAATCTTCACGCCCTTGTCCTCGACCACTTCGTCGGTCGGGCGAACCTCATGGGCGTATTCGACCGTGTAGGACTGTCCGGCACAGCCGCCATTCTTGACGCCCACGCGCAATCCGACGATTTCGGAATCGGCGCGCCTGGTCAATTCCAGTACGCGCTGCGCAGCGGCCTCGGTCAATTTCATGACCTGCGGACGCGGGCGGGCCTTCGGCTTCGACGCGGACGTTTGTGGTGCCTGTGTCATATCAATCATGTGGTCAATCCCGACGGCAAATCAATGCCGGTTCATTTCCAGCCTTGCGCGCCCCTCACCACATATTCAGGACGAGGCGCGCCTCGTCACTCATCCGCTCCGGCGACCATGGCGGTTCCCAGACAAGGTTGATATTGACCACACCGATGCCGGGAACGCTTGCGACGGCGTTCTCCACCATGGTCGGCAATTCGCCGGCGGCCGGGCAGTTCGGCGTGGTCAGCGTCATCACGACATCGACCGAGCGGTCGTCCTTGATATCGACCTTGTAGATCAGGCCGAGTTCGTAGATGTCGGCCGGGATCTCCGGGTCGAACACCGTTTTGAGCGCGGCGACGATGTCGCGGGTCAGCCGCTCGGTCTCCTCCGGCGGCAGCGTCGAATGCGTCTCCATGGAGCCGGTTTTGACGTCGGCCGTATCGGTTGTATCCGTCATGCGAACAATTCCCGTGCCTTGATCAGCGCCTGCGCCAGATGATCGACTTCTTCACGCGTGTTGTACATGGCAAAGGACGCGCGGCAGGTCGCGGTGACGTTGAACCGCTCCAACAGCGGCATCACGCAGTGGGTGCCGGCGCGCACCGCAATTCCCTGACGGTCGATGACGGTCGCGACATCATGCGGATGGGCCCCCTTCATCTCGAAGGAAATCAAGGGTCCCTTGCCCTTCGCCGTTCCGATCAGGCGCAGCGAGTTGATTTCGCGCAAGCGCCCTTCCGCGTAAGTGACAAGGTCGTGCTCGTGAGCGGCGATCCGCTCCTTGCCGATCGAGTTGACGTAGTCGATGGCGGCTCCCAGCCCGATCGCCTCGACGATCGGCGGCGTGCCGGCCTCGAATTTGTGCGGCGGATCGCCATAGGTGACCCAGTCCTTCGCCACCTCGCGGATCATCTCGCCGCCACCGTTGAAAGGCCGCATCGCCACCAGATGTTCGTGCTTGGCGTAGAGCGCGCCGATCCCGGTCGGGCCATAAAGCTTGTGGCCGGTGAACGCGTAGAAGTCGCAATCGATATCCTGCACGTCGACAGGCAAATGCACCGCGCCCTGTGCGCCGTCGACCAGCACCTTGATGCCTCGCGCATGTGCGAGCCTGACGACATCCTTGACCGGCACCACTGTGCCGAGCGCGTTAGACATCTGCGTGATCGCGACCAGCTTGGTGCGCGGCGAAAGCAGCTTCTCGAATTCCTCGATCAGGAAATTGCCTTCATCGTCCACCGGCGCCCATTTGATCACCGCGCCATGACGTTCCCTGAGGAAATGCCAGGGCACGATATTGGAATGGTGCTCCATGATCGAGAGCACGATCTCGTCGCCCTCTCCGATATTCGGCTCGCCCCACGAGGAGGCCACCAGATTGATCGCCTCGGTAACGTTGCGCGTGAACACGATTTCTTCGCTGCGGCGCGCGTTGACGAACTGCGCCACCTTGGTGCGGGCGCCCTCGTAGGCCTCCGTTGCCGCGTTGGCGAGATAATGCAGGCCACGATGCACATTGGCGTATTCGCGAGTATAGGCCTGCGTCATCCGGTCCAGCACCGCTTTCGGCTTCTGCGCCGATGCTGCGTTGTCGAGATACACCAGCGGCTTGCCGTAGACGCTCAGTGCCAGCGCCGGAAAATCCTCACGCAAGCGCGCAACGTCGTAAGAGCCGTTGAGAACTGCCGCATGCATGCTCATCGCCGCGCCTCCAGCCAGCGTTCGGCCTGAGCCGTCACGAACTCGCGCAGGTTATCGTCGGTAATCTCTTCGATCGCCTCGCCGAGGAAAGCCTGGATCAACAGGGCCTGCGCATCGCTTTCCGAAAGTCCGCGCGCACGTAGGTAAAACAACAGACTCTCGTCCAGCGCTCCCGATGTCGCGCCATGCCCACAGCTCACGTCGTCGGCAAAGATTTCCAGTTCCGGCTTGTTGTCGGCCTCGGCCTCATCGGATAGCAGCAGCGCCCGGGTCATCATCTTGCCGTCGGTCTTCTGCGCGTTCGGGCGCACGATGATGCGGCCCTGGAACACGGAATGACCGCGATCATCGACCACGGCGCGGAAATTCTCGCGACTGGTGCAGTGGGGCACCGCGTGGTCGACAACCAGCGTGGTGTCGCCGTGCTGCTTGCCCCTCAGCAGATTGATTCCGTTGACCGAGAGTGCGCTGCCCTCGCCCGCCAATGTGACGAATCCCTGATAACGGTTGACCGCACCACCGCGGGTCATGTTGAAGAGATTGAGTTTGACCCTGGCGCCGACCGTGATGATTCCGGAGGAAATGTTCACGGCGTCAGTTGCGTCCGCAATCACCCGCAGATGCGACAATTCCGCCTCATCGCCAATCGAGAGGATGACCGCATCATTGGCCTGGTAGGCGTTCGCACCTTCGGCTGCCACGAAGCTCTCGACCAGCGTGGCGCACACCCCTTTGCCAACCCCCACATGCGACCGCGTGAAGGCCGAGGCAGAAGGAACGGTCGCGATATGGACGATCTGAATCGGAGCGGGCAGCCTCGCGCCATCGGCGATCGTGATCAGGACGCCATCAGTCACCATGGCGGCATTCAGCGAGATCACCGCGTCGGTGCTGGCGGTCCGTAGCAAATCGCCGCTTGCATCATTGCCGGCTTCCAGAACCTCGCGCAGCGTTCGCACGCTGACGCCCTGGCCAAGTGCGGCGACGTCAGACAATTCAGGCGCGAACGAGCCATCGACAAGCACCAGCTTTGCGGCGCCCGCGATCGCGGCCTCGGTGAGCGCCGCCCTGGCTCGCGAGAGCGCCGCGGCATCGGGCCGGGGCGCCAGCGGCGCCACGTCGCGCATCAGCGCACGCAGGTCGGTATACTTCCACTCCTCGATGCGCCGGTGCGGCAGGCCGGCGCGCTCATAGGCCTCGAAGGCCTGCTGGCGCGCCTCCGCCACCTTGCCGGCGCCGGGCAACCGGTCCCGCGCGGCGGCAAAGACATTGCTCACTGCGCGTTCGGTATCGGTTTTGGCCAGAACCAGGTTCATCGGATATCCGTCAGTTGGGATCAGGCCGCGTCATCGAATTGCGCATAGCCGGATGCTTCGAGCTCGAGCGCCAGCTCCTTGTCGCCGCTCTTCACCACGCGTCCCCTGGACATCACGTGCACGACATCGGGCACGATG
>CAYVVB010000436.1:0-13338 GCA_964454955.1 uncultured Bradyrhizobium sp.
CCGCGGCGATCGAGGCCATTCGGAGGGGCGTTCGCCGGATGGCGCCCACGGTCGCACTGCTAACGCCTTGGTCCACCGCAATCTCGATCGGCACCGGCGGCCCGTTCGGTGCCGAAGGCCCGATCATCATGACGGGCGGCGCGATCGGCTCGCTATTCGCGCAATGTTTCAGCCTCAGCGCAGCCGAACGCAAGACGCTGCTCGTGGCGGGCGCCGCAGCCGGCATGACCGCCATTTTCGGCACGCCGATCGCGGCGGTCCTTCTCGCGGTGGAACTGCTGCTGTTCGAATGGAAGCCGCGCAGCGTGATTCCGGTGATCACCGCTTGCGCACTGGCTGCCGCGTTGCGGCCGCTTGCCATCGGATCGGGACCGCTGTTTCCCTTCGCCGGCGCGCTCGATCCGACGTGGTGGCGGCTTGCGGCGGTGATCGGGGTTGGTATCGCCGCGGGATTGCAATCGGGCCTGCTGACCGGACTGTTGTACAAGGCCGAGGATCTGTTCGGTGACTTGCCGATCCACTGGATGTGGTGGCCCGCGATCGGCGGCCTCGCGGTGGGGCTCGGCGGCCTCATCGAGCCGCGCTCGCTCGGTGTGGGCTACGATGTGATCGGTGATCTGCTGGGCGGCCACATGACGGCCGGGGAGGTCGGGTCGATCCTCATCGTGAAGTCGATCATCTGGATCGTCGCATTGGCGTCGGGCACATCGGGCGGCGTGCTGGCGCCGCTGTTGATATTCGGCGGCTGTCTCGGTTGGCTCGAAGGCCAGTTGCTGCCCGGCGATGCCGGCGCCTGGGCACTGATCGGCATGGCGGCGATGATGGGTGGCACCATGCGTTCGCCATTGACGGGTATCCTGTTCGCCCTCGAGCTGACCGGCGATCTCGCGCTGCTCGGGCCGTTGCTTGCGGCAACCGGTGCCGCCTATGCCGTCACCGTGCTGCTGCTCAGACGCTCAATCCTGACCGAGAAGATCGCGCGGCGCGGACAGCACATCGTGCGCGAATACAGCATCGATCCGTTCGAGCTCCTGCGCGTCTCGGAGGTGATGGTGCGCAAAGTGGATACGCTGCCGGCCGACATGACCGTCGATCAGGCGATCGCGTTCTTCTCGGCCGATGAGCATCGCCACAAATCCTATCCGATCCAAAGCCGCGACGGCCGTGTGATCGGCATGGTGGCGCGGGCGGATATTCTGCGCTGGCGGACCGAGCCGGACGTTCACGCGGAAACCCTATTCGATCGACACTCCGACGACTCGCTTGCCTTTGGACATGAGGACGAGACCGTTGCACGGCTCGCCGACCGGATGGCCGCGGAAGACGTCGGGCGCGTGCCGATCGTCGAGCGCGGCACCATGCGGCTGGTTGGTCTCGTCTCGCGCAAGGATCTGTTGCGAATCCGCCGAACGGCGCGCGCTGCGGAAGAAGCGAGAAAGAGCTATTTCGGCAAAGCGCGCGCCGTCGCGCCTGAAACGCAGGTCGTCGGAGTCGAGGGCTGATCTGTGCGCCATGCCACCGGCTTGCCGACTGGCCAGGTCATTTGGTTCGTGGCGCGTCCCGCCTGGGTCGGCGGACAGCCCGCACCGTCCCGCTGCTTCCGCCGCCGCAGAAGAACCGATCGGCGCCGTCGGACTCGAGCCCCGAGACGCCTGTACCAGCCGGCATCTCGAGCCTTTCCAGAACGTCTCCCGTTCGAGGGTTGACGCGCCTCACATCGCTCTCATTGCCCTCCCAGGTGCCGTGCCAGAGTTCGCCGTCGACCCAGGTGACCCCGGTGACGAAGCGGTTGGATTCGATGGTGCGAAGGACTGCGCCTGTCTGCGGATCGATCTGATGAATCTTCCGGGCGCGATCCTGTCCCACCCAGAGCGTGCCTTCGGCCCAGGCGAGGCCGGAATCGCGGCCGCCGCCGGGGGCGGGGATCGTTGCCAGGACACGGCCGGTTTTCGGATCGATCTTCTGGATGCGGTCCTCGGCGATCTGAAACAGGTGCTGCCCGTCGAAGGCCGTTCCCGCATGCGCGGCGACATCGATCGCGCGCACAATCGTTCCGCTCGCCGGATCGAGGGCATTCACCTTGTCGCCTGACGCGAACCAGACGTGCTGACCGTCGTAAGTGAGCCCGTTGACCCTGTCGACACCTGGAAAGGGACCATATTCGCCGATCATTTCAGCCGCTGCGCGCTTCATGTTGCCATCCTCCATCACCTCATCATGGAACAAATTCTAGTCAGTCAGCAGTGGAGCGGGGAGTAACAAGGTCGTCGTGAATCCCGGCAGGGGCGGGGTCATCCATCGGCGTGCCCGTCCGCGACCAAACGAGTGCACCTTGCCTCTTGCCGCAAGCTGGTCGAGCGAACGCTGCACCGTGCGCTGGCTGGCGCCAAGCGCCAGCGCGAGCGCCGAGCTCGACCACGACTCGCCATCGGCGAGGAAGGCGAGTATCGACGCATGCTCCTCCTCGACCGGCCGGGCCAGCACGACCACCTCGCGCGCACTGTGCGGCGTCAGCGCAAACCCCCGGCTCGTCGCGCTTACATCGGCCACCGTCCGAAGTATCGTGCGAAGCCGCCCGATTTCGACGCGTAACCGCGCGCGATGCGACTCATCGGCGACCTTGCCCCGGAAGGCCCGCGCGACCAGCGCGTCCCTCGGCACGTCCGCTGGCCACGCTTCGGCAAGCGCGCGTGCGATCGCAAACAACACCGGTCGCCTTGCGAGCGAGACCGCCGTGTGCGCATGACGCACGACATTGCGGCATGCGTCCACGACGAGCGCTCCGGACTCCAGGACCGCCTCAACTTCATCGAGCAGAAGAGGGCGCTCCTCGCCGGCTGCAATCAGCCGCGCCGCCGGCGCGTTGACGACAAGCGATGCGCTTTCGATCTCGCCGATCAGGGCAGGGATGCCTGCCTGGCGTGCGGCGTGCCCCGCCCGGGCGAGTGCAGCGCGGGCCGTCTTCGCCCGCAGGCGTCGCATCGCCAGTCCCGCAACGAGCAGTTCGTGGGCGGCTCTCAGCGCTGGCGGGAACGGTGCGGGGTCGAGCTCGGCGAGCGCGCGTTCGGCTTCATCAAGGCGCCCGATCAAGAGAAGGCGCCTGACATCGAGATACCGCGCGTGCGCGGCGTTCAGGCGGTCGCCGTGCGCTTCAAGCGTCGCGCGCGCCGTATCGAGCGCCTTCTCGGGCCAGGTGAGATCGCGCGAGGCCAGTGCGATCTCGGCCTCCGCGACGACGCATCTCGCACGGGCCACCGCTTCCTTCGCACCGAAGGCGCGCGCGGCACTTCGCAGAAGCGCCTTCGCCCGAACGAAATCGCCGAGCTGGGCCATCGCGATGCCGCGAAGCGCAAGCGCGGGTGCGTCGTCGCGCAGTGCGACGCGCTTCAGGGCGCCGAGCGGATCGCCTGTCGCGAGTGCATGCGCCGCGGCCGTGATCAGCGAGTCCATCCGAGTCCCGCCACACTTGTCACTCTCGCCGTTCGATGAGCGGAAGTCCGAAGGCGGAAAACAGCGGCGGGCCGGCGGGCTTCGCAAAAAGAGTGAGCGTCGAAATCATGTCGTTCTCGAGCGAGAGCACGTGGATGGAGTGCGCTGCCCATGCCTCGTCCGCGCGCTTTCGCGAATAGGCGGCGAAAGCGGGTTGCCGGTTCGCCGCGGTCGGTATCATCCAGAATCCGTCGTAGCCCTTCCAGGCCCATTCGAAGAAAGCGCGGATCGCCTGACGCCCCGCACACCATTGCGGCAGGGGCGGCATGGTGTAGCTTGCATCCTCCTTGAGGAGGGCCGCAAAGCCGTCGACATCGAGCGTCTCCCAGGCCTGCATATAGCGGTGTAGCAGTTCTTGCTGCGCGGGGTTCGGACGCGGTGCAACCGGCGGCCGTCCATCGGGATAGCGTTTGGCGAGCGTCTCGCGCGAGCGCTGCAGGGCACTGTTGATGGAGGCGATTGAACCGCCGAGCAGCGTCGCGACTTCGGCGGCAGCCCAACCGAGCACATCGCACAACAGAAGCGCGGCGCGCTGGCGCGGCGGCAGCTGCTGGATAGCGGCGATGAAGGCAAGCTGCACGGCCTCGCGTGCTGCGTAACGCCGCTCCGGATCGGGCGCGTCGTCAGGTATGCTTTCCAGATTTGAGTCCGGATAAGGTTCGAGCCATGCCACGTCGGGCGCGGGTGTACCGTTGGGCATCTCCGCGGTTGCGGGAGCACGCTGGTCGGGCAGCCAGCGTTGCCTGTTCTTGCGGTTGGCGAGCGCGTCGAGGCAGGCGTTGGTGGCGATCCGGTACAGCCAGGCGCGCAAGGACCCGCGTCCGTCGAAGCTGCCGAAGCTGCGCCAGGCTCGCAGGTAGGTCTCCTGCACGAGGTCGTCGGCTTCGTGCAGGGAGCCGAGCATGCGATAGCAATGTAATTTGAGTTCGCGGCGGAACGGCTCGGCGAGCTGTTCAAACGACAGGTTTGTGCGCTCCGAAGCCTGGTCCTGACGTGATGGTTCCACGCTCGCCATGCTGATCCACATTAGTCCCTCCAGTGATCCTTCTCAATCGCCGGCTACGGCGACACGGGCTCGAGACCCTTGCCCGAGACGACGAACATTTTTCCCTTGGACTGTTCAGGACTTGCGGCCAACGCGATGACGCCAGCCGCGGTATCGGAAGAGGTCGGCGGCGATGCCATGCTCCGAACGAAGTCGGCTTCGGATACACCTAAGTAGCGGGAATAACCCGCGACCGCATGCCTGCCGAGTTCGGTGTCCGGCATGATACGCGGCGCAAGCGCCATGAATCGCAGGCCAAGCCCAAGACGATCGGATTCCTTCTGGCTGTAGTTTGCGATGAACATCTGCGTGCGTTTGGCGGGCGCATAGCCTCCCGAATTGGGCGACCCTGCGAGAGCCGCGCCGCTGGAGATCAGGATAACCGTGCCGCCTGGGGGCAGGGGCTGCGACAACGCCGCCTTGCAGAAGTGAAACGCGATTTTGACGTCAGTCTCCCAGTTGATCGCGAACTCCTGCCAGCTCAGCCTATGCAGCGGTGCCGCGGATGGAAACGCGCCCGCGCACAGAACGAGGATGTCGGGCTCACGCACGCTGAATACTTTGGCAGCGGCTTCTTCGTCGGTTGCGTCGAGCGACAAAATCTCGGTGCCGGGGACCTCCCCGGCCAGTTGCCGGAGCCGGTCTTCCTGTCGCGCCACCGCGAGCACGCGGGCGCCGTTGCCGATGCCGGCCTCTACGACGCGCCGTCCCACGCCGCGGCTTGCGCCTATCACGATCATGGTCTTGCCAGCCAATGGGAGCATGCTGTCCTCCTGATTTGCCTGCGTGCCGAACTCATGTGTAAGACCGGTTCGGCGACCGAAACTCATCGGTGCTGGGCGGATTTTTTTGCCCCGGAGCGGTTCGGGGCGCGCCCGGCCGAAGGAGATCGTGATGTCCAAGGCGACCCGCGCGACGAAGATGCTGGAGCAGGCGGGCATCGCCTTCTCCATCCACAGCTACGATTACGATCCGGATGCCGATCGGATCGGTTTGCAGGCCGCGGAAAGTCTCGGCGAGGCGCCCGAGCGGGTGCTCAAGACGCTGATGGCGCTCGTCGACGGCAAGCCGGTCTGCGTGATCGTGCCTTCCGACCGCGAGGTTTCGATGAAGCGGCTTGCAGCCGCCTTCGGCGGCAAGTCGGCGCAGATGATGAAGCCCGCCGAGGCGGAGCGGCTGTCGGGCTACAAGGTTGGCGGCATCAGTCCGTTCGGCCAGATGCGACCGCCAAGAACCGCGATCGAGCAGCAGGCGATGGCGCACGAGCTCGTGTACATCAATGGCGGCCAGCGTGGCCTGCAGGTGCGGCTGAGCCCGCGCGACGCGGCTGCGCTCTTGAAGGCGATCGTGGCGCCGCTGGTAGCATGACACCCGGCCTGCGAGACCTGGTCCCTTCGCCCAGGTCTGGAGCGCGGCTGGCAGTCGGCTACGACTTTCCAGACGGGAGCCGCCGTGCGGGCGCGTAGGGGCTCTGCGGGTTCACGTCGAGATCGACGGTGTCGATGCAGCCCTGCGGCCGTTTGTGGCTGGAGCCGGCGTACCAGCGTCCGCTGCGCAGTTCGACCTGGCTCATTTTGGATAATTGCAGACACTTCCATTGACCGCCGCGCGGCAGGCCCTGGCTGGCGCCGCCCGCAAACTGGTAGGTCAGCGCGCGCTCTTCGCCCTTCGCATGTCCCAGCACGATCGGGCACACGGCGCGCGGCAAGCCGTCATACAGGCAGAGCACCTGTTTGCGCTCGGCCATGGCGCGGGCGATCAATTGGTAGGTTGAGCTCGGCATGCGTCCTTCCCGGAGTTTGAGCGGGAGATGGTGTCCGGATCGATCGAGGTAAAGGCTCTATCGGTCGATACGCTGCGAGCCGCAGGTCGGACATTCCCGTCGGCGCGGCCGTGTTGTCAAATCAGGCCAGCGCCTTGTAGATCATGTAGAGTCCCATTGCGGCGACGAAGGCGATCAGGACCTTGCGCAGCACGGTTTTGGCAAGCTTGTTCGCAAGCCGTGCGCCGAGATCGGTACCGAGCCAGAGTCCTGCGAATATGCCGATCATCGCCGGCCAGCCGACAACGAAGCCGCCGCGCCAATAGATCAGCGCCGGCGCAATCGTGGTGGGGATCAGCGAAAACACCAGGCTCACCATTTGCGCTTGATGCTGAGGCACCTTCAGACCCGCCGCGAGCCCGACAGTGATGGCGAGACCACCGCCGATTCCCAAAAAGCCGGATGAGAATCCGGCAATCGTGCCGATCAACAGCAGCGGCATCCAGGAGAGGGTGTGCCGATCAGCCGCAGGTGCGTCGATGGCTTTCTCCTGGCCGCTGCGCAGGATGAGCATCGCGCCGAGCGCAGCCAGGTAAACGACATAGGCCCATTGCAGCACGGGCGCTGCAACGCCTGCAGCGGCGTAGCCTCCCGCCACGCCGCCAAGCACGAACCCCGTGCAAAGCCATAGAATCCAATAGGGCGGGGTGCGGCTGCCCTTTTCCCAATAGCGCCTGATTCCGGAAAGACCGGTCGGCGGCACCTGCGCCACAAGTGACGTTCCCTGTGCGACATGCTGCTCGGCGCCGAGCAGCATGACCGAAAAAATGACGAGCCCGCCGCCCGGGCTGACGCCCAGCAGGCCTGCAGTCACGCCTCCTGCAAGACCCACGAGTATGCCGGCGGCGAATTCGTGAAGTAGAGGTGTCATTTGCGGGTTGGCTGCCGGCGCCTGGCGTCGGTGGTAGCGGTTCGCAATCCCACCAGCATGCGTTCGAGCGCAGCGAGGCACGCATCCGTGTCGATCTCTTCGCCCCAGCTTGCCTGGAGCACCAGGCCCTGGAACAGCGCGATCAGCATGCGGGCGACCGCCTCTGCGCTGACATCGCTGCGAAGCAGGCGTTGGTGCTGTGCGCGCTCGACCAACTGCGCGATCAGGACGCGCGGCACATCGATGCCTTCGACGACACAGTCCCGCACGCGGCGGCTGCGTAGCGCCTCGGCCCAGCCGTGAATACCGACGCGCCGCCGCTGCTCGCCGGCGGGCTCGGTGAGCCAGCGGGCATAAACATGGATCAGCTCCTGAAGACACTCGAGCGGATCGGTGGAACTGCGGGCCACCGAATTGAGCACGGCCTCGCGGCGGTGCCGGTCATCGGCGAGGGCTTCGATCAGATCGTCCTTGCTCGGGAAATAGAGATAGACCGCACCCTGGCTCAGCCCGGAGCGGCGGACGATGTCGGCCATCCCGGTCTGGTGGAATCCATTCTCCGAAAAGCAGGCCAGCGCAGCATCGAGGATCTGTTGTCTCCGGGATTCGCGCTTCTGGTCACTGATCTTAGGCACTGCGCACCTCGGGTGGCCGGACGAAATAAAAAACGATCAGTCAGTTTTTATAATACAAAGACGGGCGGGTCAACCGAGGCCTGTCGGGTTGGCGTCGGCGCAATCGTCCTTGGGGTACGAACCGAACCCAAGGAGGTGCCAATGCCCTATGTCGATGGTTTCGTGCTTCCGGTGCCGAAAGACAAAATCGAAGCTTACAAGGCGCAGGCGCGGAAAGCGGGCGACGTCTGGAAGGAACATGGTGCGCTCGCCTTTGTCGAATGCATCGGCGACGACGTCCCGTATGGCCAGATGACATCGTTTCCGCGCGCCGTGCTGGCCAAAGAGGACGAGGTCGTCATCTTCTCCTGGATCATCTACCGAAGCCGGGCGGAGCGCGACGCGATCAATGCGAAGGTCATGGCCGATCCTCGCCTCAAGGAGGAAATGCCGTTCGACGGCAAACGATTGATCTTTGGCGGCTTCGAGATGTGGCTGCAAATATGAGGCAGCACGGCCAGGGCGGTTGAGTTCGTCATATTGACAAGGCCCGCCGGGTTGATTGTGCTTGCGACAACACGGCCGTCAAACGCGAGCAGTCAATGGGCTTCTATCGACGCCATATCGTGCCTTGCCTGACGCATCTGGCGATGAGCCAGAAACAGCTCCTGCCGTTCCGGCGTCATATCGTCGGCGCGGCGGGGGGCAGGGTGCTGGAGATCGGCGTCGGCTCGGGACTGAACTTCCCGCTCTATGGCGCTGCCGCCGGTTCAGTGATCGGGCTCGAGCCCTCGGCGGAGCTGTTGCGCATGGCCCGCACACGGGCGCGAGACGCGACGGTTCCGGTGACGTTGCTTGATGCATCGGCCGAAGCGATCCCGCTCGACGCCGCCAGCATCGATACCGTGGTCACGACCTGGACGCTGTGCACGATTCCCAATGCATCGCGCGCGCTCGCCGAGATGCGCCGCGTGCTGAAGCCCTCGGGCACCCTGTTGTTCGTCGAACACGGTCGCGCGCCGGAGGCCGGCGTTGCCGCTGGCAGGACCGGCTCGATCCGTTGTGGTCGCGCCTTGCCGGCGGCTGCCATCTCAATCGCAAGATGGACGATCTCCTCGCCGACAACGGCTTTCGCATCGAAGCGCTGCAAAATCCGCGATTGCCCGGGCCGCGAACGCACACATACTTGTATGAGGGCCGCGCGAGAGCCGCGTAGCCGAGCTACGAACCGAAAGTCAGGACGTTATGCCCGATCTCTCCGCGTTTCCGATTACAAGACGCTGGCCGCCGCAACATCCTGATCGGCTGCAGCTTTACTCGCTTCCCACCCCGAACGGCGTGAAAGTCTCCATCATGCTGGAAGAGACGGGACTGCCATATGAGCCGCATCTGGTCGACTTCAACAAGGATGACCAGAAGACGGCGGAATTTTTGTCGCTCAACCCGAATGGCAAGATCCCCGCGATCCTCGATCCCGGCGGGCCCGGCGGCAAACCGCTGCCGTTGTTCGAATCCGGCGCCATCCTGCAATATCTCGCGGAGAAGACCGCAAAGCTTCTGCCCGCTGATCCGGCGCGCCGCTGGCAGACCATTCAATGGGTGCACTTCCAGATGGGCGGCATCGGGCCGATGTTCGGCCAGCTCGGCTTCTTTCACAAGTTCGCCGGCAAGGAGATTCCCGACAAGCGGCCGCTGGAACGCTATGTCAACGAATCCAAGCGCCTGCTGGGGGTGATCGAAACGCGGCTCGAGGGGCGGCAATGGATTATGGATGACGAGTACACCATCGCGGACATCTCGATGCTCGGCTGGGTCCGCAATCTGATCGGCTTTTACGGCGCGCGCGAGCTTGTCGATTTCGACAGCCTTGCGCATGTGCCGGCCTGGCTGGAGCGCGGACTGGCGCGCCCCGCGGTGCAGCGGGGACTGGACATCCCGAAGCGGGCGTGAGCTGCGCAGGCGGCCTTACGTCTGACCGCCTGCGACCACATATGAGATGTCATGCATCTCACCGCAGAGGCCTTCGAACGCAGCCTGGATATTGTCCGCGCCAATGCCGCCGGAGAGCGCGAGGGCATCTTTGGCCCGGCGTCGATGATGTGGCGGGTCGACCGCGAAGCCGCCATCTTTCTCGGCGCGGGCCGTGCCCTGACCCTCCAGCTCGCGCACCCATGGGTCGCCGCAGCGATCGCCGATCAGTCCCGGGTTTTCGCCGATCCGCTCGGGCGCTTCCATCGCACGTTCAGTGTCATGTTCACGATGGTCTTTGGGACGCGCGATCAGGCGGAGGCGGCGGCGCGACGGCTTTATCAACGCCATGGCGCGGTGGCCGGGGTTTTGCCCGAACGAGCCGGGCCGTTTGCCACAGGCTCCCCTTACTATGCCAACGAGGTTGCAGCGCTGCGCTGGGTCCATGCGACCCTGGTCGAAACCGCCTTGCTGGCCCACGATCTCGTCCTGCCGCCACTGACCAGTGAGGAGCGTGAACGCTATTGGTCCGAGGCGCGGCTCTACGCGAGCCTGTTCGGCATTCCTCCGGACAGCCTGGCTCCCGACTGGAAATCCTTCGTTGCCGCCAACGAGGCGATGATGGAATCCGACATATTGACCGTCACGTCACCCGCCCGCGACATCGCCCGGCACATCTTCTCCGGGGCTGCGACGCGTGTGCGGCCGCCCAAATGGTACAGGGCGCTGACGGCGCAGATGCTGCCGGACCGGTTGCGCAGGGAGTTCGAGCTGCCGTTCGGGGAGGAGGAGCAACGCAGCCTTGACCGTGCGCTGAACTGGATGCGGCGACTCTATCCCTTGCTTCCCGATCGACTTCGCACGGTCGGCCCCTATCAGGAGGCGCTTGCGCGCCTGCAGGGGCGGGACCGGCCTTCGCTCGCCACGCGATGGCTCAACCAGCTTTGGATCGGTCAGCCGAGCATCGGGCGCATGGGCGTGGAGCGGGAAATTTCCCGGCGCGGCGAGCGGCTTTGACGTCGAAACCGGTGTCCACTTTTCCGGATCATGCTTTACAGTGCGCGGCTCGGAGGGCCCTTGCGCAATGACCATCACCATCTACGGCATCAAGAACTGCGACACCATGAAGAAGGCCCGCGCCTGGCTCGATGAGCATGGCGTCGCCTACGCATTCCACGACTACAAGACGGCAGGCGCGCCGAAGGACAAGCTCACACAATGGAGCGACAAGCTCGGCTGGGAGACCCTGCTCAACCGCGCCGGCACCACCTTTCGCAAATTGTCCGATGCCGAAAAGGACGGCCTGACCGAGAAAAAGGCGCTGGCGCTGATGCTGGCGCAGCCCTCGATCATCAAGCGGCCGGTCCTGGAGATGGGCAGCAAGATTTTGGTCGGCTTCAGGCCGGAGATCTACGCCAAGGAAGTGAAGCGGCCGCGGTGAAGGCGTGTCCTGCCGGAGGAGCTCCGGAAAATTCCGCTTCTCTAGCTGAATTCGATCTGGTCGTCGTCGGGAACGCGGCCGGGCCCGCGATGGAACAGGTCGCAGTCGATGACAGCGCGAATCTTCGGCGTGGGCAACGTGTCATTTCTCCGCATCAGATTCTTGATCTCGAATCTCCCGTCCTCGGAAATCGTCTTGATCGATGCGATGACCTCGCTGACGGCCCCGCCTTGCGAGAAGGGCATCAACAGCCGTTCGTAGGCGACGATGTGGCCGGAAATATCCTCGATCAGCGCAATCGTATAGACCGGGAGGCTGCGTCGCACGCATTCGTGGTAGATCGGCATCACGAAAGGCGCGAGCTGCGGCCCGACATACTCGTCCAGATAAAGACCCTTGCCGGTATGGCCATAGGCGTTCGAAATCCGCGTCGCCTCGCTCTGAATGGTGAAGCGGGGCGGGGTGAGCTCCGCCTCGACCTGGTAGTAGACGAGGTCGGACATCTCCTCCTCGAACCGTGTCGGCTGATAGTCTTCGATCCTTGGCGCCGACTGGGCACGCGCATAGAGCCTGAGCCAGGTGTTCAGGAGATCACGCTGCCTGATTGACTTGACGACCGAAGGGCCTGCGCTGTCGAAATCCAAGGGAGTTCATCCGGTCTTGCGAGGGACTGGCGAACTTTCGAGTGCAATGGGAAATTTTTGATGAAAGCGAGCCGGTCGCGCCGAACAGCGTTAATGAGAAATTTCCATGGTACGGGATACCTGACGGGATTGAGGGCCTGGGGGAATGCGACTAAGGACGAAGCGGCGCGGCGGGCCTTGGCGCCCGACGGGAAGCTTTCTGCCTTGCCTAACTCCCCCGGATGACGGCATATTCCGCCGCCGGGAGGCGGCGGTCCGGGACGGTTTCCGAGCGTTTCCCGGGAAACTGCCCGCGAGCAAAGAGTGAGCCGTGCATGAAGCGTCATGTGCGGAAGGGGGGAATTGTTTGGCCGACGAGTTCATTCTCGAAACCCACGGATTGACCAAGGAATTCGCGGGGTTCCTAGCCGTTCGCGATGTTTCGCTTAAGGTCAAACGTGGGCACATTCACGCGCTGATCGGTCCCAACGGGGCCGGCAAGACGACGTGCTTCAATTTGTTGACCAAGTTCTTGCGGCCATCCGCCGGAACGATTCATTACAATGGGCGGGACATCACGACGATGCCGCCGGCCGACGTGGCGCGGCTCGGGCTGGTGCGTTCGTTTCAGATTTCGGCGGTGTTCCCGCATCTGACCGCGCTGGAGAACGTCCGGGTTGCACTGCAGCGCCAGCATGGTCATTCGTTCGATTTCTGGCGCTCCAAATCGGTCCTCAACCGGTTCAACGGCCGTGCGCTGGAATTATTGAACGATGTCGGCCTGAGCGAGTTTGCCAACGTTCCCGCGGTCGAAATGCCCTATGGACGCAAGCGTGCGCTGGAAATCGCAACCACGCTCGCGCTCGATCCGGAAATGATGCTGCTGGACGAGCCGATGGCCGGCATGGGCCATGAGGACATCGACAAGATCGCGGCTCTCATCAAGCGCATCTCCAGCAAATACACCATTCTGATGGTCGAACATAACTTGAGCGTTGTCGCCAATCTCTCCGACGTCATCACCGTGCTGACCCGCGGCCATGTGCTCGCGGAAGGCTCGTACGCCGATCTTTCCAAGGACGAGCGCGTCAAGGAAGCCTATCTCGGAGCCGGTCATGCCTGATCTGCAGATGACCGATGCAGCCGCCAAGCGTTCGCCCTCGTCGGGGGGCGGCGAGATCCTGTCGGTCTCGAATCTCGAGGCCTGGTACGGCGAGTCCCACATCCTCCACGGCATTAATTTCAGCGTGAACGCGGGCGAGGTGGTCACCCTGCTCGGACGCAACGGCGCCGGCAAGACCACCACGCTGAAGTCGATCATGGGCATCATCGGCAAGCGCACCGGCTCGATCCGCTTCAACGCCCAGGAAATCATCCGCAGCACCTCCGACAAGATCGCGCGGCTCGGTATCGCTTTCTGCCCCGAGGAGCGCGGCATCTTCGCCAGCCTCGACGTGCGGGAAAA
>CAYVVB010000437.1:0-32760 GCA_964454955.1 uncultured Bradyrhizobium sp.
GCTCGGGCGGCGTTTTCCACAGTCCCTACCGGCTTGCACGCGACCTTTGCCTGATGGGCGCGGCCGCGGCGGACGTCGCGGCGATCGACACCGTCTATACCGACATCGACAATCTGGCCGGACTTGAAGCGGAAACCCGCGCGGCCCGTCGGGATGGCTTCTCCGCAAAGGCGCTCATCCACCCCAAACATGTCGACATCGTCAACGCCGCCTTCGAGCCGTCCGATGCCGAACAGAGCTGGGCGGAGAAAGTCGTGGCGGCCTTTGCCGAAAATCCCAACCTCGGCACGCTTCGTCTCGATGGCAAGATGATCGACAAGCCGCATCTTCGGGCTGCGAAGAGGATACTTGGCCTTCAGTAGCGCGGCGGTGGCTTCCCCTCATCCCATCGCACTTTGGCGCAAGCCGCGTGCCTGCCTCACCGGAAAAGCCACCAGACAAGTCCCCCGAACAGCGCCCATAGCGCAAGGCTGAGCACGATGGCGAAGCTCCACGGACGCCAGCGATTGGCGTAGGCGGCGAGGTATGCGTACCATGGAAGGACACGCTGCTTTTGCACCGAACGCTGGCCACTCTGCGGGAGTTTCATCGGATCGCGCTAGCTTGTCTTGCAGACGGGTCAATCACCGTCTTCGTCCCGGCAACGACCGGGCGAAGGGCGCATCGCATTCCGCACTCGATTTAAATATTAAATAATTTATATTTAATGCTGGTATATTCAATAGCCAGCGGCGCATCAATCGAATTTTTCGGCAAGTCACTCTCGGCAGGTTTCGCCTTGACGATGGCATGAGTTGGGCAACCAGGCGCGGTTCGGACAGACCCTTGCTGCCAGTTCCTCCGCCTTCCGGCAGAGAGCCAAACGTGTTGGGCCTTGGCGGAACTTCCCGATTGACCGGCGAATTTACCTCTGTCGCCGATCGTGAGCACTTGTCAATCAAGGCCGGATGGCGAGCATTCAGCGCTCCTTGAAAGCTCGCTCGGCCTGATCCCGCAAGGGCTTTGTCAGATAGGACAGCGCCGTTCGACCGGCCGTTTTGATAAAGACGTCAACGGGCATTCCAGGTACCAGCTTGGACGAGCCGAGCTTGGCCAGTTCCTCCGGCCTGAGCAGGACGCGGGCCGTGTAGTAGCTCGTACCGTTTTTCTGATCCTGGGTAATATCCGGGGAAACGACACTGACCTCGCCGTCGATCTCGGGCGTCGTCTTCTGGTTGAAGGCGGCGAACCGCATGGTGGCTGTCTGGCCGACATAGACTTGATCGATGTCGCGCGGCGCGATCTTGACCTCGACGGCGAGGGCGTCTGCATCTGGAACGATCAGCATGATCTGCTCGCCCGGTCCGATGACGCCGCCGACAGTATGGACGCTGAGCTCATGGACTCGGCCGGACTGGGGCGCCCGGATGTCGATCCGATTGAGCTGATCCACCGCTGCAATCTTGCGTTCGGCAAGCTCGGAGAGTTTCGACCGTGTTTCGATCAGGTCCTTGCCAACCTCTGTTCGCAGGTCCTGATCGACCTGGATGATTTGAAGCTCGATCTCGGCGATCTTGCCCTTTGCCTGGGCGATCATCCCGCTCAACTGACTGCGCTCACCCTCCAGGCGGGCTGCATCGCGCTCGAGCGATGTCAGCCGCGTTATCGGCACGAGATTCTTCTGCCAGAGGGCGCGCACACCTTCGAGCTCCTGATGGATCAAGTCGACTTCCTTTTGCTTGGCATCGACCTGCCCCAAATAGCCCTTGATCTCGTCCTGCAACTGCGCGCTGCGTTCCGTGAGTTGCGCCTTCTGCCCGCTCCTGGCCTGCCGGCGCAGATCGAAGAGTTTATTCTCCGCGGCAATTGCACGCCCGGCTTCGGAATTGCTCTCTTTCGTTCGCTCGATCAGCGCCTTCGGAAACGTGATTTGGTCGGAGCCATCGCGCTCGGCCTCCAGGCGCGCTTGGCGGGCGAGCAGTTCATCCAGGCTCTTGGTCACGATTGTCGCATTTGCGAGCGTCTGCGTCTCGTCGAGCCGGATGAGAATGTCTCCGGCCTTGACGCTATCTCCCTCGCGCACGCGTAACTCGCCCACGATACCTCCCGTGGGGTGCTGAACCTTCTTGACGTTCGAATCGACGACGACGACACCCGGCGCGATCACGGCGCCCGACAATTGCGTCGTCGCAGCCCAGCCGCCGATGCCGAACGTCACGCAGCCGAACATGATCATGCCGATGGCTACGTAACGTTGGATGGACTGCAGAGCCGGCGTCACCTCGCGGTCCATTTTTCCCCTCCCTGGCGGCTGGCCACGACCCTGAGCGGAACCGGATTGGGAGTCCGCAACACCTTCCTGAGAACCTCCTCTTTGGGCCCGAAGGACTGCACTCTTCCGCCGCCGATCACCAGCACGTGGTCGACCCCGTCGAGCGCTTTCGGACGATGTGCGATCACCACGACGATACCGCCGCGCCGCCGCACACTCATGACCGCTTCGGTCAGGGCTTCCTCGCCCTCCGAATCGACATTCGATGAGGGTTCATCGAGGACCACCAGGAACGGATTGCCGTACAGGGCCCTGGCGAGCCCGATGCGCTGCCGCTGGCCGGCCGACAGAGCCATTCCTCCCTCGCCGACCCGGGTGCTGTAACCATCCGGGAAGGAAAGGATCAGGTCGTGCACGCCCGCTGCCCGCGCTGCCTGCAGGATGGTATCGGGAGTGGCCTTCAGATCGAAACGCGCGATATTGAACGCGATGCTCCCCTCGAACAGTTCGACGTCCTGGGGCAGATAGCCGATGTGTCGCCCCAGCGTTTCGGGCGACCAATGCTCGAGTGCGGCGTTGTCGAGTTTGATTTTGCCGCGAAGCCGCGACCAGACGCCCACCAGCGCCCGCGCCAACGTCGATTTGCCCGATCCACTCGGACCGATGATCCCGACGGCCTCCCCACTTCGCAACTGGAACGAAATGTCGCTGATGATCTGCTTGTCCGAATTCGGAGCCACGACGCAGAGCTGCTCAACGGCCAGCATCTGAGTCGGAGGCGGAAGGGCCAGAGGCTCCTGTTCCGCCGGCAGGAGCTTCAGCAACTGGTCCAGTCGATTCCCCGACTGGCGCGCAGCGATGAATCCCTTCCAGTTCGCGATCGCCATCTCCACCGGGGCGAGTGCTCGCGCGCACAGGATCGATCCGGCGATGATGATGCCGGCCGTCGATTCCTGGTTGATGACGAGAACGGCACCGACGGCGAGGACCAGCGACTGCAGGATCGAACGAGAAACCTTGGAGAGGCCCCCGAGGCCGCTCGCGATGTCGCTGGCCCGTTCGTGTGCAGCGAGGTACTTGGCGTTGACATCCTGCCAGCGCTTTGCGGCCTGCCGCCTCATTCCCATCGCCTGCAGGACCTCGGCATTTCGCCGCCCCTCGGCGGCCAGGGCGCTGCGCGAGACTGCCAGACGCGACGACGCCCTGGCCGGACCGCGGGTTCGCGTCTCGGTCGCAATTGTAAGGCCAACCAGCACCAGTGCCCCGAGCAGGGCGGTAACGCCGATCCAGAAATGGAAGAGAAAGCAGATGCCAAGATATACCGGCATCCACGGCAGGTCGAACAGCGCGATCGGCCCGCCACCGGACAGGAAGCTCCGGACCTGATCGAGGTCTCGCAACGGTTGCAGGCCATCCCCGTCGCCGCGGGTCTTGAGCGGAAGCCGAACGAGGGCATCAAATACGCGAACTCCGAGCCTCTCATCGAAGTAGCGGCCGATCCGCACGCTGATCCTGCTTCTCACCAGGTCGAGGCCGCCCTGGAACAGGTAGAGCACGATCGCCAGCACCATCAGCGCAACAAGCGTCGGTATGCTGCGAGCGGGCAGCACACGATCATAAACCTGAAGCATGAAGAACGAGCCGGTGAGCATCAACAGATTGCTCAGGCCGCTGAACGCAGCGAGTGCCCAGAAAATCCGGCGGCACGATTTCAGGAAGGCCGAGATCTCCGATCGCGGCTCGTCGTAGTCGGCAGTAGGCTGCCAGCGATCGGAAAACAATCGCCGCCGGATAGCCTCCACCGATCGCTCCGCGTCCGCGGCCAGTCTCAGCCGCATCCGTCTCACCAAGGGTCCCGCGGAATTTGAGACTTCTGTCTCATCGAACTTCCCGCGCGGAGGGAATTCTTCCCACCGTCTGAATTTAGTCACGGCAGTCGCCCCCGAACATTTCCTTTGTTGGGCAACTCCACCCGACCTTTCAAGGAAACCGCGGCCGACGTCGAGGACATTCCGGCCACAACTCCTGTTCGCGACGCGGAGAGCTGAATGTCCCCCTCCGGTCGCAAGATCGGTTCAAGCCGCCATTGAAGTGACCTTGCTCACGCGAAATGAAAATCCTGGCTGCTGAGCGCGCCCAGCTTCGTATTCAGAATCTTGAGCGTGTCGCTTCCGGATGAAATGACGACGTCGTGGCCGACCTGGGATGCATGAGAAAGAACCGTGGCAAAGTTGTCGAACACGCTCTTGCTGAACTGGACGGTATCGTGCCCCCGGCCCGTCGCGGTGAAACCCTCGATCGTGGAGTGGCCGAAATCGGAGGCAAAGACGAATGTGTCGCTGACGTGGCTACTGCTGCTGTACATGAAGTCATCGCCCCCGGTCCCCGTGAATGTGCTGGTATTGCTGCCGCCCAGGATCACCACGCCCGAACTCGTTTCAACGACATGGCCGGTGCTGTCGACCTCCTGAGCCTTGATCGTGTGGAGCGAGTTGGACAAGTGAGAGTCCGTCAAACTCCAGCTGCCATTTGCCGACGCGGTAACCGTGCCGATCGGCACCGTGCCATCGTACAACTTGATGTGACTGTAGGCGTCCGCCGTACCCTGGATGGTCGCGGTGTGATTCCAGTAGGAGACGTGAGTGAATTCGATCGGCTTCGGAGCCGATGTCGACGACGTCGTTACCGTCACCGCATCGCTCGCCGAGGCGGCGCTCACATTGCCGGCGACGTCAATGACCTTCGAGGTGAAGCTGTGGCTGCCGTTGGCAAGGGAGCCGGTATCGAAGCTCCAGGTACCGCCGCTGCCGACGGTGGTGGTGCCGATCTGCTTGCCGCCATCGAAGATATCAATCGTGCCGTTCGCCTCCGCGGTCCCCTTGAGAACGAGGTCGTTCTGGGTCGTCGTGCTGCCGACCGCCACCCCAGCTTGCGAGTAGGCTGCAATCGTCGACGCCGCCGGCGCATGGGTATCAATGGTGACAGAGAAGGCCGCCGATGCTGCGCTGGTATGGCCCGAGGAGTCGGTATCCGTCGCCGTCAGATTATGTGTGCCGTCGCGCAGCAGGCTCGTGGTGACGCTCCATTGGCCACTGCTGCTCGCCGTCGCCATCCCGACCTGGGTCGTGCCGTCGAACACCTTGACGGTGCTGTTCGCCGCGGCCGTGCCGCTCAGCGTCGGCGTGTTATCGTCGGTGATGTGATCGCCGGAGACGCCGGTGTCGGGCGAGAATAATGTGATTTGCGGAGCGGCAGGCGATGCCCCGATCACGGCGCTGACGGGGTTGGACATGACGCTGACATTGCCTGCGATGTCCGTCGCCGTCTCCGTCAGGGTATGAGCGCCGCTCGATAGGGCGGTCGTGGTGAGGCTCCACGCCCCGCTCGCATTCGTCGTGCCAGTCCCGACGACG
Source organism: uncultured Bradyrhizobium sp. (assembly GCA_964454955.1). Classification (GTDB taxonomy): domain Bacteria; phylum Pseudomonadota; class Alphaproteobacteria; order Rhizobiales; family Xanthobacteraceae; genus Bradyrhizobium. Next base: position 5,665 of record CAYVVB010000437.1, read on the forward strand.
GTGTTGCCATCATACACAGTGATGGTGCTGTTCGCCTCGGCGGTCCCGGCCAACAGAACGTGGTTGGCATTGATAATGGAATCGCTGGTCGGAACAGGGGCCGCCGGCGCCACCGTATCCACGGTCACCGCCAGCGCGGCCGATGCAGCACTGGTCTGGCCGCTCGAATTGGTTTCGGTCGCGGTCAGCATGTGCTTGGCGTTGGTCAGGACAGCGGTGATATAGTCCCATGAGCCGGTTGAACTTGCAGTCGTCGTGCCGAGCTTGTTCGAGCCGTCATACACCGTGACCGTGCTGTTGGGATCGGCGGTCCCGGTCAGGGTCAATGTGCTGGCATCGGTGATGCCGTCACCGACGACGCCGGTATCGGGCGAAAACTTGGCGATGGTCGGCGCCGCCGGCGCACTCCCCGAGGAGCCGCCTGAAGACGTTCCGCCCGTGGTCAGCGAGATATTGTCGAGAAGAAATTCGCTTGGATCATTCTTCGCGGAAAACTGCAGCGTCGACGTGCTTCCGCTGGCGGTCACGGTGTACGTATATTCCGTGTAGCCGAACTTCGCCGCGTTGCTGAGCGATAACAGCTTCTGCCCGTTCCATATGGCCGAGAAGTCGTTTGAGCTCGACGAATCGTTTTGCAGCCAGAAGGTCAGCGTATACGACTGGCCAGGCGTGGTCGCGACGGTTTGGGTCAAGGTGCCGTCCGTAACCATAGAGCCCATGCTCACCGCGTTGGCGCTGCCGCCCGTGCCCTCACTAACGACAAAGATCTCCTTGCCAACCGTCGAATTGGTGTAGTTGCCGCCGAGACTCCAAGAGGTCAGATCGCCTGTCGCAAAGCTGCCGTTTGCAACGAGATTGGTGGCGACATTCAATGGCACAACCAGAGGAGACGAGAGCGGGCTTACTTGACCCGCGCCGTCGGTCGCAGTGGCTGTGAAGCTCTGGCTGCCGTTTGCCAACGGCGCAGTCGTGAACGTCCATGCCCCGCTACTGTTCACGATGGTCGTGCCCAGCTCAACAGAGTTGTCAAAGATCGTAATTGTGCTGTTGGCCTGCCCCGCGCCCTTCAGCGTCACGGTAGCGGGCGCGAACCCGCTCACCGTATCGCTTGAGATCACCGGCGCAGTTGGCGGCGGAGAGCCTGGAGCGGTCGTGATATTATTGGTTACGGTGTTATTGCTGGACTGGTTGATGAAGATTGTGCCGTTGGCCGCCGCCTGGACATGCTGCGTGTTGTTTCCGTACACGGTGTTGCCAGTGATGACTGCATTGGCCGTCAAATATGACTCGATGCCGGGCCCGCCATTGCCATAGACGGTATTGTTTTGGACGAGCATCTCGCCGGTGAAGCCGGGATTGGTATCCAGGATGATGCCTTCGCCGTCGAGGACGATGCCGCTCCCGATTGTCGGAACCAGCTGGGCGTTATCGAAGGACAGGTTGCCGCTGATGGTGATGTGAACACCGGCAACTTTGTCCGAATTGACTGAGGCCTGGACGGAGATGCCGCTATTGCCGAACGCCGACCAGTGCGCGTTGTTGTAGACAACGTTATTCAGGATCTGCACGTAATCGGCATTCTCCGTATAAATGCCGCCGCCGGGTTCGTTGTAGACCGTATTGTTCGCGATCGTGATGTGGCTGACGCCGGCGCTGGTCGGTGCAGTAACGCCGATGCCGTTTCCATCGAGGGCGACGTTCCCGGTGCTGTACCCGGCCAATGCCGTCTGCAGTGTGTAGTTGGCGGCATCGCCCACCACGGTAAAGCCTTGAACGACGATATAGGACGCCTGGATGTTGATGCCGTTCCAGGTCCCCGAGCTGTCGATAACGGGCGTTGCTCCGGGCGCCGCCTCGAAAGTGATTGGAGCGCTCGCAGTGCCGCTGGTGGTAATATCCAGTACATCACCGTATCCCGGCCCGGTATATGTGCCATTCATCACCAGAACGGTATCGCCGGGCTTCACCAGGTTTGCGGCGTCCTGCAAGGTCGCCAGAGGCGCACTGGCAGATGTGCCCGCGTTTTTGTCGCTACCGATCTCAGAACTCACATAGTATGTGGTCATAAGCTACGTCCCCCGCGGCTCGCGCGTATTTTTTTGCCGAGATTTAATGCCGATCCCCCAATCCACTCCATTCTGAACTGACGGCGAGCCAAGTCTTTTTTAAGACGATTCGTGGACCCGCAGACGGAAGTTTTGGATACACTCGCCAAACTCGCGCCTCAGGCCATTTCTCGAACGGATTAGAAAATGCTTCGTTTTAAAATATGGATGTCGTTTTGTCTCCCGACACTGACGCGGGCAGTTTAGAACGCACAATCAGAATCTTTGCATTTCTTTCATGATGGATCGCGTCATTAAATGACACGCTCACTCAGGGCTGCTTCCTCAACCATCACGAACCAACCGATGATGACTTTGCGCCGGAATTCCGTCCAGCAATCGATGGCGGCCCGCCCAATCGAACCAGCGCCACAGCTCGCCCCCCGACACAATACCGCAACCAAAAACGGAATCCGAATTTACATCAACATTTTATTTTGATAGGCTTCCGAGCTAATTCATATATGCACAAATAAATCCCGCGCTAGATAAGATCGATCCACCGATAAAATACTTCAGGCAACATAAACCAAACAAAATTCAATCAAACCACCTTGTTAGCCGGAGCAACCGGCATCCAGCACCGGCCCACGAGCAAGCCACGAACCGACGGGAGATTGGCTGTCATGAGAGGCAAGCCTTTACAAAAGGCTCGGGGATACGATGCGGTCATTGTTGGAGCAGGGCTGGGTGGCAGCACACTGGCGTACCGCCTAGCCCAGCACGGCATGCATGTGCTGGTTCTGGAGAAAGGTGACTTCTTACAACTTCCTCCTCGCCAGCCCGGCGGACCCGTTGGCATATACCTCAAGAGCTTCCCGGAAAATCTCAGCCTCGTTGGCGGACCATCGAAGTTCTACGGCGCCGCCATGTACCGCATGCGCGAAAGCGATTTCCGTGCGGTCCCACACGAAGCCGGTGAATCACCGGCTTGGCCCATCACCTATGACGACCTTGAGCCATACTATTGCGAGGCGGAGCGGATTTACCGCGTACACGGCTCGAGCGAAGGCGACCCTACCGAGCCTCCCCGCAGTTCCTCTTTTCCACATCCTCCCTTGCCGCACGCGCCGCTGGTGGCAAGCCTTGTGGATCGGCTCCGTCAGTCCGGCACTTCCGTATCAAGCATCCCGCGCGCCATTGATTATGGGCCGGGGGGAAAATGCGTCCTGTGTTCGACATGCGATGCCTACTATTGTCAACTCGGCGCCAAGATGGACGCAGAGACCGCCACCCTTCGGCCAGCCCTGGGTTCAGGTTACGTCGAACTGCTGACGCGTGCTCAGTGCCTGCGCATTCTGACCAGCGAAGACGGAACCAGAACCACAGGTGTCCTGATCGAGCGCGATGGGAAGCAGCAGACGTTACACGCGGACGTTATTGCGGTTTGCACAGGCGTCGGGCCCTCGGCTCATCTGCTGCTCGAATCGCGAAATCCGAAACATCCGCGCGGGATCGGCAACTCCAGCCAATGTGTCGGCCTTTACTACGGCGGGCACACCACCGGTATGCTGTTTCCCATGCTCAGTTTCACAAAGAAGCTGCCCGAAATGCACAGCAAGACCTTCTCCATAAATGCCTACTACGATGGTGCGCCGGACTGGCCCTATCCGTTGGGCGTGATTCAGGCCGCAGGCCAGATGCCGTTCTGGAACCGTGACGCGGTTGCCTGGTGGAAAAGATCGGCTGCAAGACTGGTGGGCGAGCGCAGCGTATATTGTTTTTACATGACGGAAGCACTTCCGACGAGGGAGTCCGGCTTTCAGTTCAGCGAAGGCCGCGTCGTCGGAATGCGGCCTCCGGTGCAAAATACCGCGACTTTCGAGAAACTGCGGCAGCTCGCGATCGATATGTTCAGACGTGCCGGATACAGGGTCGTGGCCCCCCGTCATCAGGCACTCTATCATCCAACCGGAACGGTCGTATTCGGCAACGATCCTCGAGTCTCGGTCCTGGACCGCGACTGCAAAGTGCACGACGTCGACGGGCTTTTTGTAGTTGATGCATCGGTATTGCCGTCAGCGGGAGCCGTGAATACGGGTCTCACGATCGCAGCGCTGGCGCTGAAGGTCGGCGATGCCATCGCCGGGGTGAAGCAATCACAGTTGAACGAATTCGTGTCGAGACCGAGTCCCGTCGGCGCGGGCGGGTCCTGATCGCTCACCACGAGCCGAGTGACGCTGAGGTTCGGCGGCTGGTGACGTGTGCACGTTCACCGTTCTCTATCGGCGCGCCGCTGGTCAGTATCTGGGAATGGTTGAAGGCCGAATGTAAGGTAAGCGCGTTGCGCGCCGGGCATATTTATGAGAGCCGCCGTGTGGCGAAATCTTGTTGCCGCGTAGCCCCGCTCTCTCGCACAGCAGCCAGAACACAAAGAAGAGAATTGTCCAGACGTGAGAAAAATCCATCAACACCGACTCCGTCACGCCTGTAATTGCGATTGCGCCGCAGCATAACAATGATGACGTTCCAAGTTCTCTGACTGACGTTCGCAAGCAGCGCCACGCCAACCATACGCTTCTCAGGAATATGACCAGCATCAATAAGGTGCCTACAACGCCGGTCTCCAGCAGCATTTCCAATATTTCATTATGCGCGTGCGGTGGGATGCCCCAGCCCAGTTCAGCAGCAATCGCGTTCGCGATCGGATTGGACGCTCCCCAGAATGCGAAGTAGCCCCAGCCCCCGATTGGCCGCTCGAAGATTTCAGTTATGACGATATCCCACAGCTCCGTGCGTCCCGTCAGGGTGGGATCTTTTCCGATCGTTTCCACGAAGGAGTCGGGAAACAAGGCCGCGGTCAGGGCGACCACCACCGCCAGCACGGCTACAAACGTGCCCAGAACCCTCGCAAGTCCGCCTCTCCTGCGGAGGCAAATAACAACGGTCATCACATATAAGAACAGGATTACCAGGACTGACGTCGAGGACTTACTGGCAAGCGCCACGCCCAGGAACACCAACAACCTGACAACGATCCAAAAAGGTGCACCCCTGCCAGCCCCGGCCCGCAAGGTGTGCAAGCTGACGAGCGAACCCGCGGCCATGACCTGGCCAAGCGAATTTTTGTGGCTGAATATTCCTCGCAGGGCCTGCGCCTGCGCGCCCGCTGGCGAACCATCCAGGGACTCTTGCAATCCCCCGAATGCGCTGTTCGGATCGACGACGAGCAGCACGAGCGAAGCGACTGCCGATATAAAGCAGACGGTGCCAACGAGATCCGTAAACTCGCGGTCATCCAGATGAGCCGCAATGCCCATGGCCCCGAGGACAAAGAACCCATACAGGCCTGCCCGCCGCAACGTGGTCGACGGGTCGATGGACCAGGCCACTGAGAGAATGAAAAGCACCACCAGGGAAATGGCCAGGAACTCCCCGGCTCTGATGCTGCTCGCTCGACGGAGGCGGTCCCAAAATAGAGCAAGGCTCACCAGGACGAATAGCAGGTTCAGGACCGTCGCCAGCAGCGTCGTCGCCGTAAATCCACCTTGCCACTCGCCATAGTACCACCGGGATACGAAGTGAAATGCGCCTATCGTATTCAGCAGCCAAAAGCCTGACGCCAAATACGGCCAACGGAACAGGTCAGTTCTGGAACTGCTAATCGCATTCATGATGAGTTAAACGGAGGAACAACGGCTCGCGGAATAGAGCTGCCCCCAAATAAGCATTTTCTGATTTAAATTACCAGATTATATTATATTCTCCCGCATCTCGCGGGACGGCCGAATGACCGAATCCCGGAGAACTCAAGAATGCCTCTGGTTTCTGTCGTGATCCCCACGCGGCACCGCCCGAAGCTGGTGCTGCGCGCAATTCAAAGCGTCCTCAATCAAACATATGGAGACATCGAGGTCGTCGTGGTCGTCGATGGACCCGATGCGGCTACGGTGGCTGCCCTTCGGACAGTGGAGGACCCTCGACTGCAAGTCGTCGCGAATCCCCGATCGCTAACGGCGGCCGGGGCGCGCAATGTCGGCGTCGACCGCACGACGGGCGATTGGATTGCATTTCTCGATGACGACGACGAGTGGCTGCCGAACAAGCTGGAACGGCAGATGGAATTCGCGTGCGGGATGACACTCGTCAGCTGCCTCAGTCAGGTCGTGACTCCGCTCGCAACCTACGTCGCGCCCCGTGTGGTCTACGACAATTCCATCCCGCTCGACGAATACCTGTTTGATCGCCGCTCATTGTTCCTGGGATCCGGCTTTATTCAAACGTCCAGCTATTTGCTTCCGCGACGGCTGTTCGACAGAGTGCGTTTCAACGTCGAAAGCCCCCATGATGATTGGGAGTTGATTTTGCGGTTGTCCAAGGAACCAGGTGTCAGAATAGAGACCGTGCCGGAGGTGCTGGTCACCCTGTATTTCGAAGAAGCTCGTTCTTCCCTGTCCAGTCGCGCGACCTGGTCGGCCTCGCTCGGATGGATCGAGAGCATGCGACCGATCATCACTCCGCGGGCTTATAGCGGCTTCTGTCTCAGCGTCGCAGGATCTCGGGCAGCCAATGAGGGAGCCTACGGGGCGTTCCCCAAATTGCTGCAAAACGCATTCCGGTACGGCTCGCCGAGACTATGGCATGTCACGCTCTACCTTACATTCTGGCTCGCACCGCAAGGATTTCGGCGGCGTTTGCGCGCCTTGGCTCACGGGCAGTCAGCCTGAGCGGTCCCGTGGCGCTCAGTGGCCAGGGCGCCGGCTCGATTAAATATTTAAAGTTATATCGATCGCATCGATATTAAATCTTGACGTTTAATTATTATAAGCATATTTTTCTCATCCGATATTAACGCTGACAGTAAGGGTTGAGAATGAAATGCGCCCTGGTTTGCGGAGCCGGTGGATTCATCGGCGGCCACCTTGTCAAACGGCTCAAGAACGACGGATTTTGGGTTCGCGGGGTCGATCTGAAATTTCATGAATTCTCGGAGACCTGCGCCGACGATTTCGTCGTGGGCGACCTGCGGGACCAGGGATTTTGCCGCGCCGTCGTCGACCGTCGATTTGACGAGGTGTATCAGCTCGCCGCTGACATGGGCGGCGCCGGCTATATTTTCACCGGCGAGCATGACGCCGACGTGATGCACAACTCGGCCACGATCAATTTGAACGTGCTCGACGCATGTCACAAGCGCGGCGTCAGGAAGATTTTCTACTCCTCGTCGGCCTGCATGTACCCGGCCTATAATCAGGAAGACCCGAAAAACCCGAAATGCTCGGAGGATTCGGCTTATCCCGCAGCACCTGACAGCGAATATGGCTGGGAAAAGCTGTTCAGCGAGCGCCTGTATTTGGCTTATCGGCGCAACTACGGGATTCAAACCCATGTCGCCCGCTACCACAATATCTTTGGACCTGAAGGAACGTGGAACGGCGGCCGTGAAAAGGCCCCGGCCGCAATCTGTCGCAAGGTCGCGATGGCGAGAAGCGGCGAGGACATCGACGTATGGGGTGACGGCAAGCAGACCCGCTCATTCCTCTTTATCGACGAGTGTATCGAGGGGACCGTGCGGCTGTTGCGCTCGAACTTCGCCGGTCCAGTCAATATTGGCTCGGAGGAAATGGTCTCGATCAACCAGCTCGTGGACCTCGTGGCGGACATCGCCGGCAAGAGGATCAGCAAGAGACACGTGCCGGGACCGCAGGGCGTGCGAGGTCGCAACTCCGACAACCGGCTCATCAGGGAGAAGTTGAACTGGGAGCCAAGCCGCTCGCTCCGCGCAGGTCTTGAGCCAACTTACGAGTGGATTGAGGCGCAGACGATGAGGAACGTCATTCCCAGGACTCGCGTGGCCTAAGGCCGATCATTGTCGCGGACACCGTAACTGAGGACACCTGATTTGAACCGACTCCATCCATGAGCAGGCGGCATCTTCTGCGGTCTAGCTGCTGCATCGACACGTAACAAGAACGATTTTGCGTGAACCACACCGAGTTGCGGGAGCAGGTGAGTGGATTACGAACTGGATTTCACGGCGCCCGACGATGCCGGCCATCCCGGCCCATCGACGAACACGGTTCTCGTTGTCGTCGCGGGCGGGCTGGAGCATGGCGGCGGCATTGGTCGGCAGATGGGCTACTTCCTCCAAGCCTGCCAGGACTCCTCCCAAGATACCGGGCAAGAGCTGCGTTACCGGATCGTCGACCCACGGGGCCCGCGATTTCTCGGTGATTCACCGCTGCACATTTTCGCCGCCGTCATTTATTTCGGGCGCGCCATCTTCACCCTGTCTCGCGCATGCCTTTCACCGCCCTGTGTTGCACATGTCAACATCGCAGGCCGTGGCAGTACCATTCGAAAGATCATCCTGCTGAGCATAGGCCGAGCGCTCGGGCTGCGCTATATCCTGCATCTCCATGACTATGATTACGCCGAATATTACCGCAGCCAGGGAACATTCCCCAGGAAGCTGATCGCAACGGCCTTTCGCCGGGCAGAGGCCGTTATAGTTCTCGGACGACGGGATCTTGAAGTGGTCTCCGAGTTGCTTCGCCCGAGCAGGGATCGCCTGGTCGTCCTTCATAACGCCGTGCCGGATCCCGGCCCCAATCTCGATAGACGTCCAGCCGCGGGAAAGCCGTGTCGTCTGCTCTTTCTAGGACGCCTCAGCCCTCGAAAGGGCGTGGCGGACCTGCTGCAGGCCCTCGCCAGCCCTGCCGTAAGACAACTTCCCTGGCGAGCGACGCTCGCTGGAGATGGTCCGGTCGACGAATACCGCAATCTGGCGAAGGACCTCGGCATTCTGGACTCGGTCAGCTTTCCCGGCTGGCTCGACGAGGCGGGTGTGAGGGAGTTGTGCGCTGATGCCGACGTTCTTGTCCTGCCCTCCTATGCCGAAGGGCTGGCGATGTCGGTGTTGGAAGGTCTGTCGCACGGGCTCGCCGTGATCACGACCCCGGTCGGCGCGCATTCGGAAGTGATCGAGCCGGAGGTGTCGGGAATACTGGTCCCGCCCGGAGATACAGCCGCGCTCGCCGACGCCTTGGTCCGCGTGATCGCGGACGAGACTCTTCGCAATCGGCTGGCGAGAGGCGCGCGAGCCCGCTTCCTCGAGAAATTTGACGTGCGTCGCTATGCCGTTCGACTGGAACAGCTTCACGCGAGCCTGTTCGCGCCCCGACTTGACCACGCGAAGCCGATGGAGAAAGGGCTGATATCGTGAAACACTTGACTGACCAACGCGAACACAGCCGCAACCGGCAGGTGAGCGTCCCGGCTGCGATTCCAAGGGTGAATATTCTTGGAGTCGGCGTCACGCCAGTGAACCTTACGCAAACCGTCAACATACTGGAGGAATGGCAGGCGGAAGGACGCCGCGAATACGTCCTTTGCACTTCGGTTCACGGACTGGTGGAAGCGCAGCGAGATTCCGAGATTCGAAGCGCTCTGAACCGGTCCGGTCTAACGACGGAGGACGGAATGCCCCTTGTCTGGTGGTGTCGACGCTCCGGTTATTCGGACGCAGGCCGCGTCTCGGGAACTGATCTGCTCCTGGCGATGTGCGAAAGGGCACCTCGGAATGGTCACCGGCACTATTTTTACGGAGGGAGTCCTCGCGTCGTCGAGGCCATGGTTTCACGCCTCGTGGAGCGCTTTCCGGGCTTGACCATAGCTGGCTATCGGTCCCCTCCTTTCCGACCGCTGACGCCTGAGGAAGACGCCGCCGATATCCAGGCGATCAACGAAGCGCGTCCCGACTACGTCTGGGTAGGACTCGGAATGCCGAAGCAAGACAAGTGGATCGTGCAGCACGTCGGCAAGATCCAGGCTGCTGCATTGCTTGGCGTGGGAGCGGCTTTCGATTTCGTCGCGGGGACAACGCCCCGGGCGCCGCTGTGGATGCAGCATTCCGGTCTGGAGTGGCTGTTCCGTCTCATGACGGAGCCTCGGAGGCTCGCCCACCGCTATCTGGTCTACAACACGATTTTCGTGACCCGCGCGCTGGAGCAGATCGCCGGATGGAAGTCCTACGCACGGGACTGGTGAACTTCGCGCGGCATCCGCCAGCGGGCTCTCTCAGGGACGCTTGGGTCATGAAGAAGCTTTCGTGGCTCTGCTTCGCGATGAGCTTATTGCTGGTTCAAGCCGCGCTTGCGCAGAATTCTCCGCAAGCCAACACTGGTACGACGTCACGGTCATTCGCGCCGCTGCACCTCTATTATATTTCGCCGAGCGGCAACGACTCCAACGACGGCTTGACGCCGGCGACAGCATGGGCGACGCCGAAGCACAAGGTTGTCTGCGGAGATGTGCTGATTGCGGCCGCCGGGAATTATGATCGCGGTCAGTTCGGCCGTCCGTCTTACGGAAGTGACTACGGGAACTTCGGCCCCGTGTCGGGCTGCCCGTCGACCAGCGGCGGCATCGACGGCAAAGGCGGCATTTATTTTGCGATTCTACTCTGTGCCGGGCCCGATCTGATGAGCTGTCGGGTCAATGGCGGGCCTGGGCCGGCGTTTGATGTCGGCCGTGGCAATTGGGCAGTCGAGGGATTTTGGGCAACACAGAATACAAATGCCGACCGCGCGTGCTTTGGTTCACTAGGGACCGCAATCGGAACGACATGGCACCATGTGGCCTTCATCAACAACATCGCCAGCACTTGCGACCTCGCCGGATTTGATACCGGCAACATCGGTATCCCAAACGCGGGACCGGACCAGACGGCGGTGGTGGGCGGGATCGTCTTCGATGGAGCCAATAGTCTTGGCCCCTACCGACTCTGTGGCAGTGCTCTCTCACTAATGCCGGCGGGTAGCGAGGACACCAGTACCGGGACTCATATCTATGTGTCGCAGAACTTCCTCTACAAGAGCGCCAATGCGACCGGCGCCACTCCATGCACAGCCTCAGGTGATGCCAGCCATCCGCATTCCGATGGCAATGCCATTATCTTCGATACCTGGGCGGGGAATTCCTATCCTTATCAGGCTGTAGTTGCCAACAACGTGATGTGGGCAAACGGCAATGCCTGCTTCCAGGTGTTTCCGCAGACTGTCGCCGGTTGGAAAGACAGGGCGCCGACCTATGTCCTCAACAACACCTGCTACAACAACAACCGGGATCCGCGGGCGCATTGTTCGGGCGAATTGTATCTGCACGGCCTCTACCCGACTGAGGGTGGGCTCTACAGCGTCGCAAACAATATCTTCCTTGCAACCCTGAATTCCTGTGGTGGCGGCGAATACGGCCCTATCGTTGGGGCGTGGGTGGAAAGTGCAAAAGGTGTCACACTGACCAGTTCGAATGTTTCGATTTCCGGGAATTATATCTGGAACAGCCATCCGCCGACGACGACCACAACGGGCGGCGGCAACACCGTCGTCCATAACGGACACTTTCACTGGAGCGCGCCATGGGTGTTCGGCACCAACACCCACAATGACCCGGGTCTGACGAATCCTGGCAGCCTGCCAGTCGAGGCGCCTGATTGCGCCGGCTATGCGGCTACGGTGTCCTGCATGAATGCCAAATACAAGGTCTACAGTCTACTCAAGCCTACCATCGCGCCGACGAGTATAGGCTATCAGCCGCCAGGGAACTGCACGCCGGACCCCTATTATCCGACGTGGTTGAAGGGGGTCGTCTACCTCCATTGGGACGGCATGCACCTGACGGAAGTCGACGGGCTGGTCACCAAACCTTGTGGACTGTGAAGATCATCTGGTAGCTTTGGAGCAACGGCCAAGATAACGCGCAGCTCGCCCGGGCAATCGCCGCGGATACATGCCGGCCGCGCATCGACACGACGGTGCCGTGACCCGGCCAGGCGCTATCGATGCCTCAGCAGATCCCGCACGGTCGAGCCGGCAACTCTGATCGGCTCGACAACCCGAAACAGGCCCACAACGATAGCCAGGTAGATGCAGGTACAGCAACTGCCCAGCAACAAGACGCGGACAAAGCTGGAATAGTCGGCAAACGCCTCCGTCTGCAGCCACCAGCCCCCGGCTACAGTGCAGATTGCACCGATCAGTTGCATGCCAACGGCCCGGATCACGAGCGCAGCACGAATACCGATCGGACGGCCGGCATAGCTTATCGAAGGTACGGCAATGAGCGAGCTTGCCACGACCATTGCCACGGCGACTCCCTTGGCGCCGAAGGGCAGACCTCCGATAACCGCCGCGACCTGAACAGCAGCCGTGACGACCCCCCAGTTGCGCCAGCGGTCAGCTCTCCCGATGGAAAGATGCAACCAACCCTGCGAGCCCTCCACGACCTGGAAAATGCCGCGCAGGGCGAGAATGCTCAGGAGCAAGCCGGCCATCCGCCACTTTTCTCCCAACAATATGACCGTCAGGTCTTCCGCGACGACAGACAGGATCGCCGCCACGGGCATGAAGAAGAATGACAGCGTAGACAACGCTGCCTCGTACTTCTTCCGAAGGGCGGCCGGATCGGATTGAAGTTTGCTGAGGGCCGCGCTTCCGACCACGTGCAGCTGAACAAGCGCCGAGAAGATGGAGTTTTCGTACAGCGCTGTCGCGTTTTGATAGTAACCAACCTGATCAGGCCGATAGAACAGGCCCAACGCGATACGGTCGACCGCTCTGGCGACGGTGGCAATAACCGAAAAGCCCACCACGTGCAGCCCGAAGCGAACCATCGGCTTCACCTCGCTGTCAAAGGCGGGCAATCCGGGCCTCCACTGGCAGGCCGACCACGCTCCAACAGCAACGCAGAACGTGCTCACGATCGGACGCAGCACCAACGCCCAATAATCGAGCCCGCAAATCGCGGCAACGACGGCAACGATGATTCCGGCCAGAGTGCCGAGAACCTGTATGTTGGCGACCCTGCCGAACCGCATCGAACGCCGCAAGAGCGCGAGGTGCTGATTTGATATTCCCCCAAACAGAAAGGTGACCGCAGAGAACAATGCGATCGCCTCCAGCCGGGGCTCGCGATAGATCCATGCAATCACCGGGCTGCACGCTGCCACGACCACCGCAACAGCCAGCCCGATGCCGCTGCTGAGCCAAAACAGGCTGTTGACCTGCGTATGCGTTATCTTGCTTCTTTGTACCGTAGCGTCTCCCAGGCCGAAATCGATGAGAAGCGGTGCAAAGCTCGTCAGAACCGTGACGATGGCGACCAATCCAAAATCCTCCGGCGCCAGGAGCCGGGCCAGGATGATTGCGGCGATAATCTGGAGAGCACCGTTACCGTATTGCATCACGACGGAGACCAAGCCTCCGCGCAAAGCACGACGCCCCAGATCTGCCGACGCGCTGTGGTCCTCAAAATAAATTGCGACGCTCTCAGTCATGCCCTGGCCAATTGCCCCTCGCCCGATCAGAAAATAATTATATAATGCATTTTATGAGTTATTTTTGATGCCACATTTAATATAGAAATGCAATTATGAGAGCCGCACGTTGGCTACGGATGAGGGAGTTTCATGACAGCAAGCGAACCGGCTTATGCCGCGCCTCATTCAATCTGGGCGAAAGCGGCACGACTGAGGTTATTTGGAAAGTCCCCTGCTGGCGTCTGTTTACGGCTGAACAAACCGATCTGGGCGCTTCTCCCTCCTGGCCTGCGGAATCTCTATCCTTTCCGTGTGTACGGCACCTGGCTGCAGAGTGTGGTTCGCGTTATCGCGACACGCGAGCAATATTTCGGGACGTTCTTTCTGCGGAATCGTCCAGCGCTGGAACTGATGCGCAGGCTTGCCGACCGGAAGGCCAAAGGCTCGACCTTAAGAATCGCCGTTCTCGCCTGCAGTGCCGGCGCCGAGGTCTATTCGATCATCTGGACAATTCGTTCGGCGCGACCGGACCTGAACCTCGTCGTTCGGGCATTGGACATTTCGCCGAACATTTTGAAATTTGCCGAAGCTGGCGTCTACGCTCCGGACACCTCAGGACTGGTCGGCTCCTCCATCTTCGAGCGTCTGACCGCGCACGAAAAAGAGCAAATGTTCGACTGGGAAGGCGACGTGGCCAGGGTAAAACCCTGGCTCCGGGAGGGGATCACGTGGCAGCTTGGCGATGCTTCCTCTCCTGAATTGGTCCGCGCGCTGGGACCTCAGGATATCGTGGTCGCCAACAACTTCCTTTGCCACATGGAGCCGCCGGCCGCGGAACGCTGTTTACGGAATGTCGCGGGCCTCGTCGATCGTGGCGGCTGCCTGTTCGTTGCGGGCGTTGATCTCGATGTTCGGGCAAAGGTGGCGCATGACCTCCTCTGGCGTCCGATTCCGGAACTGCTCGAGCAGATTCACGATGGAGATCCCTCCATTCGGAAGGACTGGCCGTGGCGATGGTGGGGCCTTGAGCCGCTGGATCAGCACAGACACGATTGGCGGACGCGGTACGCAGCGGTCTTCCAGGTCAATGGCGTCGATCAATAGAAGCCGAAGACCGCGCGTCTTGTGGCGGCCTCACGCTCCCTCGACACTGCGACATCTCGCGCTTCCGTGAACCTGACGCGCTTTGTCTATCGGCGCCTCAAGGTCGAGCTCGAAAAAATCGGTAGCTTTCTCGGCGCGAGCTGGTACCTGGAAAGCTGCGGCATACCGGCATTTCCAGTCCGCTCTTTTCTTGTTCAAAGGCTCCAGCCCCGCATAATGCCACGGCCAGAGCGCCCTCATACCAGGGTCGCCCTCGTGAATCTCTTCAAGCAATTCCTGCAAGGGGTGCCAGCCCAGATCATCAGCAACTCTCGTTCTGACGTCGAGGTCGATTCCAGAGACGAAGATATATCCATTCGGACGCACCGACCGCGCGATATTCCGCAGGCATCTCTCCGCCGCGGGGGGCCCCATGTGACACAGAAAATTGTTGGCGACCACGATATCACTTGAATCCAGGGCATCGATCATTTCGGGCTCTGCGACATCGCCGACATGCCAGGTGATCCCTTCCTTTATTCCCGCCTTGACCGTGATGATGTCCCCATCACGGTCGAACAGCTCCATCATCTCCGCTTTGTTCATTCGTTCGAAAATGTCGGCCCCCGGCAATTGCGCGTCGACGAGCGAATACCTGCCGCATTGCGCCAGTTCCACCGCTTTCCTCGAAACATCGACCGCGTGCAGAATGAGTTTCAGATCGGGCCGCACAGACCGTATTGTCCACGCGATCGAGTAAGCATCCGCGCCGGTGCTGCAACCAAGCACCGCAACCTTCAATATATCAGCTTCGGCACGCCGGCCTATCAAACGCCGGACCAACTCGAGCTGGGGCCGATTACGAAGGAAAGCGGTGCTGCGATCCTGAGCGCGATAACCGTATCTTCGAGCCAGTCCACTCAGGAGCTCACCATAGGCGTGCACAAGACCAACGTTGGAAATCGAAGCGGGGAGCCTCCTCCACAGCCTCCTGTTCACCCGCAAATAGCGATCGATCACCCGCTTGCCGAAAAGCTCCCAGGCTCCGAGAGTTTCCGGTGGCGCGACGGCCTTCTGGATGACGTCCGGATTCCATCTCGTGTAACGATCATTGCCGGCACGATAGCGTGGCCTGGAAATGACGACGAGTTTCATTTTTCCCGAATATGAATATTCGATCCCCGGGGGGACCTCCACCAATTCGCCGGGGCGCACATCGTACCTGCGGTCACTTATGGTGAAATAGCCACGTCCCTCGATAACGTAATACAGCCGCGTGGACCACCGGCTTGCGGTAAAGGTATCATGTCCCTTCTCGGACTCGATGAGATAGACCTCCAGGTCCTTTTCCTGCAGTGGACCATAAACAAATCCGAAAAGGCCCTTCGCATCGAAGGACGGCAAGGGCGGAATTGAATGTACGTAACGCATCGTCCTACCCTCATCCGCCGAAAACCGAACGAGTTGCAACGTCACACCTCTCCGGCCGTTGGGGTCGGCGGAGGGGCCGATGGCTGGACTTCGACTTTGTGTCTGGTCTGAATGCTGTCACCAACGGGCGCTGCCGTCGGCCGGCATCAACAATGGCGAGCCTCGACACGTCGGCGCACCGCGACCGATCAGCCCAGTGACAGTTTGTGCGCGATAAATGCTTCCGCATAACGCTCCCGAGCCCGGCATTCCATTCCCCTCAGCCGTGCCAGACCAAGGAAGGTTTCCGCATCGAACCAGTGCTTGGAGCGCTGGCTGCCAAAATGCGACATGAGCAAGTCTGCCTTGCGCTGAATTACGGACTCCGAAACCGGAATATAAAAATTTGGCCTCGCCATATCGCCATCCCACTTCGGGATCTCGTACTCCAGAATGAGATGGTCTCGAAAAGTATTCCAGGCCAGGCGACCGACTTGGCGGTGATCCTGGTGCGCATCGTCCCGCCGGTGGGTAAGAATCACGTCGGGATTGACGCGGCCCTTCAGTGATTCAAACCAGGATTTTATCTGCTCGCCTTGCTCCGGGAAGAAGCCGTCGCGAAAGCTCATGATCTCAATCGTGCGGCCCGCTGCCGCCTCGAGAAATTCGGCTGCGGATGCCCTTGCTTCCCTTCCCCGTTCATCCGCACCGCCGAGCACGCACCAGTGAACGTCAAGACGAATGCCCTGCTCCAGCCAGCTTAGAAGCGTGCCTCCCGCCCCAATTTCAATGTCATCGGAGTGCGCTCCCAGGCACAACACCGACAGCCGATCTCCAGGGCCGGCGAGCCGCAGCGCCTTCATGCACTCACCGCGGCTGCAACGTTCTGGTTCGGCTGCCATGGCGTATCGCCACGCTCGATCATCTCTTCGAGGACCTGCCTGTCCCTGATGGTGTCCATGGCACGCCAGAAGCCTTCGTACCGGTAGGCCATCAGTTCGCCGCGCTCGATCAGGCGCTTGAAGGGTTGCACGACCAGTTCGTCCCCTTCCTGGATGTAGTTGAAGATCTCCTTCCGGAAGATGAAGTACCCGCCGTTGATCCATATCGCGGAATCCTGACTCGCGCTCATTCCGCGCACGACACCGCTCTCGTCGATGTCGGCCAGATGGAACGTGATCGGCGGGTGTATGGCGATGAAACAAGCGATCTTGCCGCTTCTCTTGAAGTGGTTGACCATTTCGGGCAGCGGAGCGTCGGTCAGGCCGTCGCTGTAGTTGGCGAGAAACACGTCCTCATTCTGGACGAGATGGCGGACGGCCAGCAGACGCTGGCCGATGTTGCGCCATATTCCCGTGTCCACCAGCGAGATACGCCAATCCGGAGGGGCTTCGCCGAGCAATTCGATCTTCTTGCCGAAATGCGAGATTGTGCAGTCGCTGTTCGCCGCCTGCCTGTTGTTCAAAAAGTAGTCTTTCACGACATTGGCTTTGTAGCCAAGGCACAAGACAAAGTCCCGATGCCCGTATTGGCTATAATACTGCATCACGTGCCAGAGGATCGGCTGGTGGCCGATCGGGATCATCGGCTTTGGTATCCCCTCGGAATATTCGCGTATCCGGGTACCCAGTCCTCCACAGAACAGAACGACCTTCATGGCGCAAACCCCTTCAAATCCATAATCGCCACATTGGAAAGCGGCATCATTCTGCGACCCTGCCGTCGCAGGATTCGTCCGATGATTTCATCCCTAAAGTTCCGCGGCAGGATTAAAAATTAATCCGATCGCGATCCGCCGATGCAAAACCGCAACGAATCGGGCTGAACGCCGATTCTGGCAACCACTTGAGCCATTTAGCCGCGCTAACGCGGCGCTATCGCAGTTATAATCAATATTATTTTTTTAATCAATATTACGCCTTGCGTTTATAATCAATGGCGATAATGTCGCCGCCATTAAATAAATATTTTTGCATGGCGTCATTGTTTAAGTTTGATCGGGGCTATAGCGGCGATGCACTTCTTCGAGACCCGAGTAGCCGGCTCCTGGATCATCGATCCAAGCCCGCATTACGACGAACGCGGCCGCTTCATGCGCGCGTGGTGCGGCCGGGAATTCGAAGAACGTGGAATCCGCTTTTTGCCGGTCCAGGCCAACATGCAGTTCAGTCCACGCAAGGGGACGGTTCGCGGGCTGCATCTGCAAATTGCACCTGCGCTGGAAGCAAAGCTGGTGCGCTGCACGAGGGGCGCGGTCTTTGACGTGGCGGTCGACCTTCGACCGGGCTCTCCTTCCTTCGGCGAATGGTGCAGCGCAGAGCTGACCGCACAAAACGGGCGCATGCTCTACGTTCCCGAGCACTGTGCGCACGGATTTCAGAGCATCGAAGACGACGCCGAGGTGATGTACCTGACCTCCGCATTCTACGCGCCGGAATCGTGTCGGGGAGCGCGATTCGACGATCCGGCTTTTGGCATTCGATGGCCGTTGGCGGTTTCAGCGATCTCGGAGCAGGACCGTAACTGGCCCTTGATGCAATTCCCTACCCCCGCGCCGGGACGGAACGTTTCACCAAGGAGATATTCCCTATGAATGTTGATGCCGCTCTCTTGCAGCGCGAGTCCGCCGGCAAGCCCATCCGCGTAGGAATGGTCGGAGCTGGCGCCACCGGCCGGGCCATCGCTCTGCAACTCGGAACGCCGGTGCCGGGCATGCGCTTGGTGGGCATCGCCAACCGAACGCCGGAACATGGCGAACGGGCCTTCCGTGAGGGAGGCTTTCGGGAATGGCGGCGCGTCACGACGGCGCGGGCGGCGGAAGTCGCGATCACCAGCGGCATTCCCGTATTAACCGACGATCCCTCGGTGCTCGCGACCTGCCCGGCGATCGACATACTCGTTGAAGTCACGGGAACGATCGAGACTGCGGCGGGCGTCGTCTTGCAGGCCTTCGAGCATGGCAAGCACGTCGTGCTGGTGAACGCGGAGCTCGATTCGCTGCTGGGACCGATCCTCAAGGAACGGGCCGATCGCGCCGGAGTGATCGTCACGCACACCGACGGCGATGAGCCGGGCGTGGCCATGACCCTTCTGCGCTATCTGCGTCTTCTCGGCCTTCGCCCGGTCGCCGCCGGCAATATCAAGGGGATGGTCGATCACTACCGGACGCCGGAGACTCAGCGCGGGTTTGCCGAGAAACATGACCAGGATGTGCGCAAGGTCACCTCCTTCGCCGATTCCACCAAGCTGTCGATGGAAACCACGGTGCTAGCCAACGCCACCGGATTCCATGTCGGCCGACGCGGCATGTATGGGCCATCCTGCTCCTATGTGAGGGAGCTGGCGGATCTCTTGCCGGCTGAACAGATGCTGGAAACCGGCCTCGTCGATTATTCCGTAGGCGCGATGCCGATGACCGGCGCCTGGGTGATCGTTCACGAAGAGTCGCGTCTCAAGCAAACTCAACTCAGCTACTACAAGCTGGGTGATGGCCCGTTTTTCGTCTTCTACACCCCCTTCCACCTGCCGCATGTGCAGATCCCCTCCACAATCGGCCGAGCGGTGGTTCACCAGGACCCGACGGTGGCGCCGCATGCGGGGCCGGTCTGCGAAGTGCTCACCATCGCCAAGCGCGACCTCAAAGCCGGCGAGCGCCTGGACGGCATCGGAGGATTTAGTTCTTACGGCCTGATCGACAATCGGGCGACAGCCCGAGCCGTAAACGCGTTGCCGATCGGATTATCCGAAGACTGCGTGCTGAGGCGCGACATTGCGAAAGACAGTGTCATCTCCTTCGACGATGTGACTTCGCCCCGTGGTCGGTTGGCAGAGAAGCTTTGGCGGGAGCAGAACGAGCGCTGGCCGCTCCAGAAGGCTCCCACACGCCCGCAGTCCGGGCAAGCGCACCACGAGTCGGAGCGGCAAGACTCAACGCAACTCTCCCCCATTTGACCCGAGCGCGAGAGCGCCGGAGATCAAGAGTTCATGAAAGGTCGCGACATATGCCAAACATTGTGATTCTGGGAAGCGGAATGGGAGGATTTGGAGCGGCCTATCGGCTCCACGCCGAGGGCATCAAGCCGATGATGTACGATAAGAACGCCTATCATGGCGGTCACACGGCATCTTTCCGTCACGGCGGTTTCATCTTCGATCAGGGCCCGCATATCTCCTTCACAAAGGACACCCGTATCCAAGACCTGTTCGCCGACAGCGTCGGCGGGATGTACGAGACCATGCAGGTCAATCTGAACAACTACTGGCGCGGCTACTGGCCACAGCATCCAGTGCAGTTGCATATGCATGGATTGCCGGAGGACGTGATCGTCAAAATCATCAGTGACTTTGTGGAAGAGCGGCAGGCTCCCGAACGTCCGATCCGCAACTACGCCGACTGGCTGCTCGCAAGCTTCGGACACACCTTCGCCGAACTCTTTCCGATGCAATACACGCTGAAATACCACCTGACGACAGCCGAAAACATGAGCACGGATTGGCTGGGGCCACGCATCTACCGGCCGAGCCTTGAAGAGGTGTTGCGCGGAGCGATCTCGCCTTCTGCCCCGACCATCCATTACATCACGCATTTCCGCTATCCCAGAGAGGGCGGATTTATGTCGTATCTGAACAAGTTCGTTCCGATGGGCAATCTCAAGCTGAATCACGAGCTGATCGAGATTGACCCACGCGTGCGGCAACTCCGTTTCGCTAACGGCGTGGTTGCAGGGTACGACGCGCTGGTGTCATCGTTGCCATTGCCGGAGTTGATCCGGATGATCCGCGGCGTGCCGGAGGACGTGCGCGATGCGGCGCGACGTCTGGCTTGCTCGACCTGCGTGCTCGTGAACGTCGGCATCAATCGGGATGACCTCTCCAAGTCCCACATGACTTACGTTTATGATGAGGACCTCTGCTTCACCCGCCTCAATTTCCCGCACATGTTTGCCCCCGACAACGCTCCGAAGGGATTCGGCAGCATCCAGGCGGAAGTCTACTTTTCCGACAAGTACAAGCCTCTGACTGGCGCCCCCGAGGACTGGATTGGGCCGGTCATTCGGGATTTGCGACGGATCAACCTGATACGGGAAGACGATCAGGTTGTGTTCAGCAACGCCCGGCTGCTGCGATATGCGAATATCATTTTCGACCTTGAGAGAGCCGACGCTCTCAAGACCGTTCATGGCTATCTCGACGATATGGGAGTCGCCTACTGCGGGCGCTACGGCGACTGGGGCTACATGTGGACGGACGAGAGCTTCAAGAGCGGAGAGCAGGCCGCGGAAAAAGCCCTGGCGGCATGCATGGACTGGTCAGGCGCAGCGACCTTCGCGCACGGCTAAGTCCGCATCATGAGACCGGCTCGTCGTTGCCGGCGTCTTGCCCATCGAAATGAACGGACAGGCTTAGCGCGACAATTGAGTGTCAGACAACGTTGAACGAAGGCCGAATTGCATGGCGAACGTGAGCCCCAGATTTTGGCAAGGAAAAGCCGTCTTTCTCACCGGCCATACCGGCTTCAAGGGATCATGGATGGGCGCGTGGCTGACGCGACTCGGCGCGCAGGTGACCGGCTTTGCGCTCGCCCCGGAGACGAGGCCGAGTCACTTCGCGTTGCTGCCGAACGAATATGAGAACCTCGAGGGCGACATCCGCGATCTTGCCGCGCTGAGCACCGCGCTGCGCCGGACCAAACCGCACGTTGTCATCCACATGGCGGCGCAGTCCCTGGTGCGAGCGTCGTATGCCGACCCTGTCGGCACCTATACCACCAACGTGATCGGAACACTCAACGTGCTCGAGTCGCTCCGACACGTGCCGTCGGTGCGCGCGGCATTGGTCGTCACGTCCGATAAGTGTTACGAAAACCGCGAGACGATGAAACCATACGTCGAAGGTGACCCGATCGGGGGCCACGATCCGTATAGTTCATCGAAAGGCTGCGCCGAAATTCTGACCTCGAGCATGCGCCGCAGCTTTTTTTCGGGCTCGCCGTGCCTGATCGCCACGGTTCGCGCCGGCAATGTGATCGGCGGCGGCGATTGGGCGACGGATCGGTTGATCCCCGACTGCATCCGCGCCTGGACTACGCGTGACCCGGTGAGAATACGGAACCCGCACGCCATTCGGCCGTGGCAGCATGTGCTCGATCCGCTCTCCGGCTATCTCCAATTGGCGGAAGCGCTGTATGCCGGCCGACGCGCATTCGCCAAAGGCTGGAATTTCGGGCCCAATCTCGAATCAGCGTGGCCGGTCGAAAAAGTCGTCGGCGCCGTAAAGCAGCGACTGCCGGCGTTCAATTTCATTGTCGAGCCGTCGAACGAGCACGAAGCCAACCTGCTCACCCTGGATTCGGGCCAAGCGCAGCGCGAACTCGGCTGGAAGCCGCGTTGGCCGATTGAAACGGCTCTTGAAAAAACGCTCGAGTGGTATGCGGCTCACCGGGAGTCCGGCGAACTGCTGACCGACAAGCAAATTCGGGAGCACATGACCGAGTTTCCGGCCACGACAGCCCGACCGCGCCCGACTTCCCCTCTTGAGACCTCGATCAGGAGCAGCTTTTGACCGGCGCAGATCGGCATTGTCGCAATGAGATGCGGGGCCCGGCTCGCTGGCACCGGCCCACGCGCTGCGTGGATCTGACCTGCGAACGCATCGTCGGTCTGACAGTAAACAGCTTTGGTAATGACGGGTGAGGTAGCCATGGATGCCCTAGCCAGCAGGCCGCGTGTACTTATCTATTCGCTGCGAAATATTTTCGGGAACGCTCTCTTCAGGTGCCCTCATTTCGAATTCGAAGACATCATCTGCGAGATTGATTCCGCCGAGCTCATGGCACCAAAGCTCGACCCTTATAGTGCGCGCCCTGCCTTTGCCATGAGATTGGCCTACCATGCTCCCATCAGGCTGAATCCGGGCATTCGATCAACACCAAAAAGACAGCAGTACGACCTATTTTTTACGGTCTGCGGAGGGCTCGCCTTTCCGATCGATTTCTTGATGCTTGACGCGGTCAGCAGAGCCAGAGACATGTGCAAGACCTCGGTGTGCCTGGTCGACGAGCTCTGGGTCAAGCAGATGCACAGGCATCGCCACTTTCTGCGCGTCCTCGAGAAATTCGACGTCGTGATGCTGTACTACAGCCAAACAGTGAAGCCGCTCAGCGAACAGATCGGACGCAAATGCGTTTTCTTGCCGCCCGGCATCGATGCAATTTCATTTTGTCCCTATCCATCCCCACCGCAAAGAGTCGTCGACGTTTACAGCATCGGGCGTCGGTCGGAGATAACGCACCAGCGGCTCATGAAAATGGCCGAGGAAAACGGTCTGTTCTATCTCTACGACAGCATCGGCGGACATGAGGCAATCAATGGAAAGCAGCACAGAGCGCTTTTCGCGAACGTTGCCAAGCGAAGCCGATATTTCATCGTCAATCCCGGGCTGATTGATCGACCCGAAAAGAGGGGCAATCAATTTGAGACAAGCAACAGGTACTTTGAAGGGGCTGCATCCGGAGCTATCATGATCGGAGAGCGTCCAGCCAATGACGAATTTGATAAGCTCTTCCCCTGGCCCGACGCTGTTACACACCTGCCGTATGACTCGTACGATATCGATGTCGCTATCAAGCATCTCGATCGAGATCGCGAACGACATGACGCGATGCGACGAACCGGCGTGGTCCACTCCCTGATGCGACATGATTGGGTATATCGGTGGGAGGCGATACTTCGCGCTGCGGGGCTCGAGCCGATGCAAGGCGCGCTGGACAGGAAGCAGCGTCTCAAGAGGCTTGCCGAGATTACAGCGCAAAGCGACAAGTTAGTGGCTGAAGAACTCGCTTGAGATCTCCGAACTGCACCGTTTGTTGGGTAAGGACGGGATCGTATGTCGTGGACGAACATGAGGATTGGTCTGCTTCACCACGTGGGCGGCGGCAACCTGGGGGACGACGCGACGCTGGCGTCCGTCGCCGGAAATATAAGGCAGCGATGGCCGAGGGCGGAGATAATCGCGCTCTCGATGAACCCCAGCGACACGGAAGCACGCCACGGGATCGCCTCTTATCCTGTCCGGCGAACGGGCTGGAGCATCGAACAAACGCCTCCTGCGCCACAGCGGACTCTCAAGGCGAGAGCAAAGGCGTTTATGCGCAAACGCAAGCGGCTCTTTTACCCACTTAAAGTCACAAGCGCGACCATTCGCCTGACAGCTGGAATGTTTCGCGAGCTGACTTTCTTGATGTCGTCGCATCATCTTATCAGGTCTCTCGACCTCTTGATCGTGAGCGGCGGCGGACAACTCACCGAGCGCGATGGTCCCTGGGCGTTCCCGTACACGATCTTCAAGTGGGCCCTACTCGCCAGATGGGCGGGCGTCCGATGCCTGTTTTTGAATGTCGGCGCCGGACCGCTGACCGGCGCGTTGAGCAAGTATTTCGCGCGACAGGCTTTGGCCGCCGCGGACTATGTTTCTCTGCGCGATCAGGAATCGCGGACTCTCCTCGACGAGATCGGGTTTAAAGGCAACGGCCTGGTGTATCCCGACAGTGCTTACGGCCTCCAGTTCGCAATGCCGGCGAATGCACCCCGCTTCGAAAAGCGGCCGGTCGTCGGTCTCGCGCCAATGCCTTATTCCGATTTGCGCGCGCGCGATTCGGATGAGGATCAGATGATCTATGATAATTTCATCGCGAAGCTTGCTGGCTTTGCGTCATGGCTGCTAGATCGATCATATGCGTTGAGGCTTTTCGGCACCGACATAAGCGTCGACCCGGCGGCCGTTAGAGACCTCCAAGCGGCTCTGGTTAATCACCGCGACAGCACGTCATCACGATTTTGCGCCAGCCCTTCCATCGGATCGGTGGACGATCTGCTGACGACAATGGCGGGCGTCGACTTTGTCGTGACATGCCGATTTCATGGCGTGATCTTCGCGCACTTGTTGAACAAGCCCGTTCTCGCACTGGCGCATCACCACAAGGTCAGTGACCTGATGAGGGATCTCGGGTTGTCGGATTACTGCGTGGATATCCGGAACCTTGATCCGGATCTATTGGCGGACCGATTTGCATCGATGGTCTCCAACGCGGAGAACATCAAGAGCCGCATGGCGGCGAGCTTGAGGAGAAACAGACAGCAACTGACAAATCAGTTCGATGGGCTGTTCGACGCCGATGCCGTGGCGGGGATGGCTCGGGAGCCGCACGGGAGTTGGCGGCGGCGCGATCAAACAGGCGGATTATCATGTGGATGACAGACAAGATTCCAAAACGGATTATTCAGGTATGGGGCTCATTGTCGAAAGCGGGCCCTGCAGATGCGACAGACAAGAGCGCCGGCCTGCCGCTCTTTGCGCAGGCATCAGCTGCCAATTTGCGCTTGCTCAACCCCGATTTCGAGTACCTGTTTTTCGACGATGCCGGAATCGATCGGTTCGTCGATGCTGAATTTCCCCAATACCGGCCAGTGTTCGACTCGTTCTCCTTACGAATTCAACGCTACGATTTCTTTCGGTATCTGTCGGTTTATCATTTCGGAGGCTTCTATTTCGATACCGACGTATTCCTGGCATCGGGTCTCGACAATCTGCTCGATTGCGGTTGCGTGTTCCCGTTCGAAATGTTGAGCGTGCACCGTTTCCTGCGCGAGCAATACGGAATGGATTGGGAAATCGGCAACTACGCGTTCGGCGCAGCGGCGGGCCATCCGTTCCTCGAAGCGATCATCAGGAACGTCGTCCGGGCCCAGCGCCATCCCGAATGGCCGGAAGCCATGCTGAAGACAATTCCCCGTATGTTCCGCCCCAAGTACTTTGTCCTCGATACGACAGGGCCTGGTCTCGTGTCGCGGACGCTGGCGGAATATTCGGGTGCTCGCGACCAGGTGAAAGTGCTTTTTCCGGATGATGTCTGCGATGAGGATAATTGGTACCGCTTCGGCAATTACGGGATCCATCTTCAATTGGGCGCGTGGCGCCGGCAGGAACGTTTGCTGTATAGGATCGCGCACAGATTTTGGGAGGCGACGACGCGGAAGGCGCTCTTTCAGGAGAGTCTTAGGCGCGGTGGAGAACGATCATTGGAATTCAAGCGTTCGACGCCTCCTCACCGTGAGGCATCGAAGACAGGTAGCTCATTGCGCTCCGGAGTTGTTTCGGAGAACTAGGAGCGGATTCGGCCTGGTTGGGCGCACCACGCACTCTTCGCCTCGAAGCGCGTCGATCGGCAGTGTGGCAGATCTTGGTGCGCCTCGTCGCGCAACCGGCCGCGCCGGCAATGACAACTGACAGGCCCCAGGAGGCTCCGGTCGAGTCCGTTGCATTTTAATGTATTCCAGAAAAAGTAGCACCGTCGGCGCCAAATTGATCAAGGTTGATTTTGGAGGGACGGCCAGCCTATTTGAACGCCATGATATTTATAACGTTGCAATTTTCGGGCGTTAGCAGTCGGCAACATTGTGCAATGCGATTTAAACTGGCTGCGTCATATTTTCGCTGACGGCCGTCTTCTTCTGGACTTTCGATCAGCGCCAGCCGAAGCTTCCGCCCGTGTTTTTATGCGTTCGACATACTCTCAAAGCTCATTTAAATCGACAGGGCGGGCCCGGATAGAAATTTAATTCCCGACTCATGATGGCAACTTCCTACGGCACTCTGGGACTCCAGGCTCCGCGGTAGATTGCCCCGAAATATGATTTTCATCGCTTTTCGCCCCGGCAGCAAAACGCGGGATCGAGGATTCATCGATGAGCAGCACAATCGAGAGTTTCGGATCCAGCCGACTCGTTCAGGATGGAAATTTCTATTTCATCTATCCGGATGGCGGGATGGCAATTGAGCTGATGTATGGCGGAGCACCCGTTGTTGCCGGCCAATTCGGCTCGATAACGCCGATTGCGGCCGAGCAGATAACAACCGGATACGAGGTCGCCTGGAAGATGCCGGGTGTCGATCAGTATTCGGTGTGGCTCATCGACGGTGACGGCAACTACCTCTCGAATAGTCTGACGAGAGTGTCGGGAGCAAGCGCTGCGCTGCAATCGATCGAAACCAGCTTCCATCAGGATCTCAATGGCGATGGTACGATCGGTCCTGCCGCACCGACCGGTCCCACAGTGGTGGAGAGCTTCGGATCGACCAGCCTGACCGAGGTCGGCACGCATTTTTATCTTTACGGCAGCGACGGGAGCGGCCCATCGCTCAAATATCAGGGCGCGGACTACGCGGACGGGCAGTTCGGCTCGA
>CAYVVB010000438.1:0-4507 GCA_964454955.1 uncultured Bradyrhizobium sp.
GATGCAGTGCTCGTCGATGTCGAGCGAGGGATCGTCGATGCGCGCGTGATAGTCCTCCGGCCCGTCGAACACGATGGCGCGGCCCTCGAACGCGTTCGGGTCCTTGGCGTTGCTCAGATACCGGTCACGGAATTCCTTCGAGATCACGCTGGTCTTCATGATCGCGGAATCGAACAGATTGCCGCGCAGCACCAGGAAGCCGGCGTCCTTCACCAGCGGCTTGTCGTAGCTCCAGATCACATCGCCGTCGGGCTTGGCCGCATCCCGGCAGTTGTCGCCCATCGTGCGGCCGTTGACGGTCAGCGCGTCCTCGTGGATGCGCTTGTGGCGCATCAATTCGCCGACCACCGAGGGCACACCGCCGGCGCGATGATATTCCTCGCCGAGATAGAAGCCGGCCGGCTGCATGTTGACCAGGAGCGGCACGTCGTGACCGATCTTCTGCCAGTCGTCGATCGACAGCTCCACGCCGACGTGGCGGGCCAGCGCGTTGATGTGGATCGGCGCGTTGGTCGATCCGCCGATGGCGGAATTGACCACGATACAATTCTCGAACGCCTTCCGGGTCAGGATGTCCGAGGGTTTCAAGTCCTCCCAGACCATATCGACGATTCTCTTGCCGGTCTCATAGGCGATCTGGCCGCGCTCGCGGTACGGCGCGGGGATGGCGGCGCAGCCGGGCAGCGACATGCCGAGCGCTTCGGCCAGCGAGTTCTTGGTGGATGCGGTGCCCATGGTGTTGCAGTGGCCGACCGATGGCGCCGAGGAGGCCACGATCGCCATGAATTCCTCATAGTCGATCTCGCCGGCCGCCAGCCGTTCGCGCGCCTTCCAGACCACGGTGCCGGAACCGCTGCGTTCGCCGTCGTACCAGCCGTTGAGCATCGGTCCGCCCGAGAGCACGATGGCGGGCATATTGACGGTTGCCGCCGCCATCATGCAGGCGGGCGTCGTCTTGTCGCACCCGGTGGTCAGCACCACGCCGTCCAGGGGGTAGCCGAACAGGACTTCGACCAGCCCGAGATAGGCAAGATTGCGGTCGAGCGCCGCGGTCGGACGCTTTCCCGTCTCCTGAATCGGATGGGTCGGGAATTCCATCGCGATGCCGCCGGCTTCCCGGATTCCTTCCCGAATCCGGTGGGCGAGATCGAGGTGATGGCGATTGCAGGGCGACAGGTCGTTGCCGGTCTGGGCGATGCCGATGATCGGCTTGCCCGACTGCAGTTCCTTTCGGGTCAGCCCGTAGTTGAGGTAGCGCTCGAGATAGAGCGCTGTCATGCCCGGATTATGAGGATTGTCGAACCATTCGCTGGAACGGAGCTTGCGCCTCGCGACGCCGGTTAGCGGCTTGTTCATGTTTTCTCCCGCAGCGCACACACACGCCTTATTCTTGTGCGGCATTGACGTTTGACACGATCTTTACATCATGACGACCGGTTCGCAAATCTTCGCGGAGAGAGGAGCTGCACTACGACTTTGATCCAACGACATCGCGCAAAAAGTCTGCTAAGACCCGGACCAATCAAAAAGAAGACTGCGCGAGCCGGCGCGGGCTAAATAATTGGGGAGAGACGTGTATGTCGTCGGTACACATTCGCGACGTGCGGAAATCGTTCGGCGGATTTGAGGTCCTGCACGGCGTGACCATCCCGATCGGTGACGGCGAATTCGTCGTGCTCGTCGGGCCGTCCGGCTGCGGCAAGTCGACCCTGTTGCGCATGCTGGCCGGGCTGGAAAACATCACTTCGGGCACGATTTCGATCGGCGATCGGGTCGTGAACCATGTCCAGCCCAAAGAGCGGGACATCGCCATGGTGTTCCAGAATTATGCGCTCTATCCGCACATGACCGTTGCGGACAACATGGGATTTTCGCTGAAGCTGCGCGGGGCCAGGGCGGATGAGATCAAGACGGGGGTCAAACGCGCCGCCGAAATCCTGGCGCTCACCCCGCTGTTGGACCGCTATCCCCGGCAACTGTCGGGCGGCCAGCGACAGCGCGTGGCGATGGGCCGTGCCATCGTCCGCGATCCCCAGGTGTTCCTGTTCGACGAGCCGCTGTCGAACCTCGATGCCAAGCTGCGCGTGGCCATGCGCACCGAGATCAAGGAACTGCACCAGCGGTTGAAGACCACGACGGTCTACGTCACCCACGACCAGATCGAGGCCATGACCATGGCCGACAAGATCGTGGTGATGCATGACGGCATCGTCGAGCAGATGGGATCGCCGCTGGAGCTTTACGACCGGCCGAACAACCAGTTCGTTGCCGGCTTCATCGGCTCGCCGGCGATGAATTTCCTCAACGGGCATCTGAAATCCAACGGCCAGCCTTATGTCGTGACCGACAACGGCAGCAAGCTGCCGCTCGCGACCGCGCCGACCGCCTCCGAGGGACAGCCGATCGTCTACGGGGTGCGGCCCGAGCATCTCGAACTGGCCGATGACGGCATCGAAGCCGAGGTCGTGGTGGTCGAGCCGACCGGCTCGGAGACCCAGATCGTGGCGCGAATCGGGTCGCAGGACATCATCGCCGTGTTCCGTGACCGGCACAGCGTCAATCCCGGCGAGAAGATCCACCTGCGCCCGCGCGTAAAGGCCGCGCACCTTTTCGACAAGGATACCGGCCGGCGCGTTTAGGCTCGGCCGCGCATTTTCAAACAGCAAGTAAAAACCAAGGGAGAAAACTTAAAATGGCTGATTTCCTCACAGACCGGCGGTCCCTGCTCAAGGGCGGTGCGACCATGCTGGCCGCGGCGGCGACCATGTCGAGCGAGCAGTTGCTCGGCTATGCCAAGGCATGGGCGCAGGACGCGCAGTGGAAACCCGAAGCCGGCGCCAAGATCAACCTGCTGCGCTGGAAGCGCTTCGTCGAGGCCGAGGACGTGGCCTTCATGAAGATCGTCGACGCCTTCCAGAAGGCGACCGGCGTCACCATCAACGTTTCCAACGAATCCTACGACGACATCCAGCCCAAGGCTTCGGTGGCCGCCAACACCGGGCAGGGTCTCGACATGGTCTGGGGCCTCTATTCGCTGCCGTTCCTCTTTCCCAGCAAATGCGTCGACATGACCGACGTCGCCGACTATCTCGGCAAGAAGTGCGGCGGCTGGACGGAATCGGGCGAGGCCTACGGCAAGCTGGACGGCAAGTGGATCGGCATCCCGGTCGCGGCCACCGGCGGTCTCGTCAACTACCGCATCTCGGCGATCGAAAAGGCTGGTCACAAGGAGTTCCCGAAGGACCTCGCGGGCTTCGCCGATCTCGTCAAGGGCATGAACAAGAACGGCACGCCGGCCGGCATGGCGCTCGGACATGCCTCGGGTGACGCCAATGGCTGGCTGCACTGGGCGCTGTGGGCGCATGGTGGCAACCTGATCGACAAGGACAACAAGGTCATCATCAACACGCCGGAGACGGCGAAAGCGCTGGAATATGTGAAGGGGCTCTACGACAATTTCGTCCCCGGCACGGCGTCATGGAACGACAGCTCCAACAACAAGGCGTTCCTGGCCGGCCAGCTTTACCTCACCGTGAACGGCATCTCGATCTACGTCTCGGCGAAGCAGGACAATCCGCAGATGGCGCAGGACATCAACCATGCGCACCTGCCGGCGGGCGTCGACGGCAAGACGCGCGAACTGCATCTCGGCTTCCCGATCCTGGTGTTCAACTTCACCAAATATCCGCAGGCCTGCAAGGCCTTCACCGCCTTCATGCTGGAGCCGGCGCAGTTCAATCCCTGGATCGAGGCCGCGCAGGGTTATCTCTCGCACTTCCTGAAGGCCTACGACGCCAACCCGATCTGGACGGCGGACCCGAAGACCACGCCGTATCAATCAGTGGCGGCGACGGCGAGGACGCCGGCCGGTATCGGCAAGATGGGAGAGGCGGCGGCCGCCGCGATCGCCGATTTCGTCGTGGTCGACATGTTCGCGAACTACTGCACTGGTCGCGAGGATGTGAAGACGGCGATGGCGACGGCGGAGCGTTCGGCCAAGCGCATCTTCAGGTAAGCTCTCGAGCCGCCGGCGTGGCAATGCGCCGGCGGCTCGCTCCTGAGCACGATCCGGAAAAGTGGAAAGCGGTTTTCCGAAAAGATCATGCTCAATCTAAAGAGATGAGATCGAAGCGGCGCGGCGACCGGGAATGGGAAGCGGGGCGTCGCTGCCTGATTTTGGAGTAGCTAGCGGAATGAGTACCGTTCAGACGTCACTGCCCGCGCGGGCGGCGGCCATCGGCGAACCATCTCGGTGGTCGCGGATTCAGGCCAACCGCAACTGGATCGCGCTGTGGTTCATGCTGCCGGCCGCGGCCTTCCTGATCCTGTTCCTGGCCTATCCGCTCGGCCTCGGCGTCTGGATGAGCTTTACCGACGAGCGGATCGGCCGCAGCGGGATTTTCGTCGGCCTCGAGAATTATCAGTGGCTATGGGACGACGCGGTCTTCTGGCTCGCGGTGTTCAACACGCTGCTCTACACGCTGGTCGCCAGCGCCATCAAATTCGC
>CAYVVB010000439.1:0-13803 GCA_964454955.1 uncultured Bradyrhizobium sp.
CTGATCGCCCACGTCAATTACATGCTGGTCGAGGGCCGGCTGACGGCGCAGGAAAGCAACGGCGTCCTGCGCTTCGAGGCGACCTGACGCGCGCCTCACGACCTGCGAGGGCCATGGACCGCGACGTCGCGCCGCTCGCGAAGATCTGCGACCTCGCCGAGCGCTATGGCGTCATGCAGCGCATCGACATCCTGGAAGGCACGCTGGCCAAGGCGTTCGGCTGCCTCGGCGACTATATCGCGGCAAAGGGCGAAATCATCGACGCGGTGCGTTCTTATGCCCCCGGCTTCATCTTCACCACGGCCCTGCCGCCGGCGATCTGTTCGGCCGCGACCGCGGCGATCCGGCATTTGAAGACTTCGAACTGCGAGCGCGAGCGCCATCAGGACCGCGCCGCACGGGTCAAGGCGATCCTCTCGGCCGCGGGTCTGCCGGTCGTGTTGAACCAGACCCATATCGTGCCGCTGTTCGTTGGCGACCCGGAAGCCTGCAAACAGGCATCCGACATCCTTCTGGAAGAGCACGGCATCTATATTCAGCCGATCAACTATCCCACGGTCGCCAAGGGCACCGAGCGGCTGCGCATCACGCCTTCGCCCTATCGCGATGACGGCCTGATCGATCGACTCGCGGACAGCCTGCTGCGGGTCTGGGAGCGGCTTGGCCTGCCGTGCGCGAGAAGTCGCTGGCGGCCGAGTAGCCACGAGCCCCGCCTCCTTAACGACAATGCCAATTCCTGGAATATGCCGGGAATTCTGTATCGCGCGCGGCTGTGCAACGCGCTAGGCTCCGATGGATTTCGGATTGACGGAACCGCACCTCCTTCTGTCATGCGCCGCGAAGGCGGGGGCATCCAGTCGCCGGAGGCGTCAATAGTAAGCCTCTGGCGTCTCGGAATACTGGATCGCCCGGCCAGGCCGGGCGATGACAGTGGAGAGAAACTCGCAGTGCCGGAAATCCGCCTCTAGAGGAGTTTTAGGCAACGATGTTGCACGACTGGGGCGTGATCGCAGCCGCCTTCGGCTACATCGGCTTCCTGTTCCTGGTTGCAAGCTATGGCGACCGGCTGTCGCCGAGCCAGCGCGGTCGCGCGAGCGGGCTGATCTATCCGCTGTCGCTGGCGATCTATTGCACCTCCTGGACCTATTTCGGCTCGGTCGGCTCCGCCACCCGCACCAACATCGATTTCCTCGCGGTGTATGTGGGCCCGGTGCTGATGATCGGGCTGTGCACGCCCCTGCTACGCCGCATCATCCAGCTTGCGAAATCCCATAACATCACCTCGATCGCCGACTTCATCGGCGCGCGCTACGGCAAGAGCCAGGCGGTGGCGGTCACCGTGGCGCTGATCGCGATCATCGGGTCCGTTCCCTATATCGCGCTGCAGCTCAAGGCAGTGGCCTCCTCGCTCGAGACGATCCTGAGCGAAGACCATGCGATTGCCCGCATTCCCATCATCGGCGACATCCCGCTGCTGGTGACGCTGGCGATGGCCGCGTTCGCCGTACTGTTCGGCACGAGGCAGACCGACGCCACCGAACATCAGCACGGGCTGATGCTGGCGGTCGCCACCGAGTCCACCGTCAAGCTGGTCGCCTTCCTCGGCGCCGGGGCTTTCGTCACCTTCTGGATGTTCACCCCGACCGAACTCGTCGAGCGCGCCATGAAGACGCCGGAGGCGGTGCGCGCCATCGACTATGTGCCGCCGGTCGGCAACTTCCTGATTACGACACTGCTGTCGTTCTGCGCGATCATGCTGCTGCCGCGGCAGTTTCACGTCAGCGTGGTGGAAAACGCAAGTGACGCCGAGGTGCGGCGCGCGCGCTGGCTGTTTCCGCTCTACCTCCTCGCCATCAACCTGTTCGTCATCCCGATCGCGCTGGCCGGCCTGATCACTTTCCCCTTCGGTGCGGTCGACAGCGACGTCTATGTTCTGGCGCTGCCGATCGAGGGTAACGCACCGCTGCTCAGCATGGGAGTGTTCGTCGGCGGACTGTCCGCCGGAACCGCGATGGTGATCGTGGAATGCGTGGCGCTGTCGATCATGGTGTCCAACGACATGGTGGTGCCCCTGGTGCTGCAGCGCGCGCCGCGATCGCGCGCCGCCGCCGATTTCGGCGATTTCCTGCTGAAGGTGCGGCGCTTTGCGATTTTCGCCATCATGGCGATGGCCTATTTCTACTATCGCGCGCTGGGCAATACCCAGCTCGCGGCCATCGGTCTGTTGTCGTTTGCGGCGATCGCTCAGCTTGCGCCGGCCTTTTTTGGCGGCCTGATCTGGCGGCGCGCCACCGCGCGCGGCGCGATCGGCGGCATGCTGGTCGGCTGTGCGGTGTGGATCTACACCCTCTTTCTGCCGAGCTTCCTCGAAAACAACACGGCCGGCATCATGCTGCTGCAGCACGGCCCGCTCGGAATCGAGGCGTTGCGGCCGCAGGCGCTGCTCGGCACCGATCTGCCGCCGCTCCTGCATGGCGTGCTCTGGAGCCTTGCGCTCAACGTCGCGACCTACATTGCGCTGTCGCTATGGCGGCAGCCCTCATCGATCGAACGACTGCAGGCTGATCTGTTTGTCCCGAACGAATTGGCGCCGATGGCGCCGAGCTTCCGCCGGTGGCGCACCACGGTCACCGTGCAGGACATCCAGAGCACGGTCGCGCAATATCTCGGCGCCGAGCGCGCCCGCCAGTCATTCGAGGCTTTCGCACTGACCCGGCATGCCCGGCTCGATCCGGGTTTGCCTGCCGATTTCGAACTGCTGCAGCATGCCGAGCACCTGATCGCCTCCTCGATCGGAGCCGCCTCCTCGCGTCTGGTGATGTCGCTCCTCCTGAAGAAGCGCACGGTTTCCGCCAAGGCCGCGTTGAAGCTGCTCGACGACTCCCATGCCGCGTTCCATTTCAACCGCGAGATCATGCAGGCGGCGCTGGATCATGTGCGGCAGGGGATCGCGGTGTTCGATGCTGATCTGCACCTGATCTGCTCCAACCAGCAATTCGGCGAGATATTGGGATTGCCGCCGGATCTGGTGCAGATCGGCATTCCCCTGCGCGAGATCCTGCAGTTCATGGCGGAGATCAATGCGCCCGTCGCGGGCCACGCCGAGGCGTTCATCGAGCGGCGGCTTGCCGCCTACACCACGGAAGGCGTGCCGCATCTGGAACGCCTTCCCGACCGTCACATGGTGGTCGAGGTGCGCTCCAATCGCATGCCGGACGGCGGTCTGGTCGTCACCTTCACCGACGTCACCCCCTCCTTCGAAGCGGCCGAAGCGCTGGAGCGGGCCAATGCGACGCTGGAAAAGCGCGTGCGCGAACGCACGGAAGAGTTGACGCGGCTCAACTCCGAGCTTGCCCTTGCCAAGAGCGCGGCCGAGGACGCCAACATATCGAAGACGCGGTTTCTGGCGGCGGCAAGCCACGACATCCTGCAGCCGCTGAACGCGGCGCGGCTCTATGTGACCAGTCTGGTGGAGCGTCAGAACGGCGGCGAGAACGCCCGGCTGGTCGAGAACATCGACGACTCGCTGGAGGCGATCGAGGAAATCCTGAGCGCACTGCTCGACATTTCGCGGCTCGATGCCGGCGCCATGACGACCTCGATCACGAGCTTCAAGATGGGCGACCTGATGCGCTAGCTGGAAATCGAATTTGCCCCGATCGCGCGCGCCAAGGGGCTGGACCTGACCTTCGTGCCCTGCTCGCTTCCGGTGGAATCCGACCGCCTGCTGCTGCGGCGCCTGATGCAGAACTTCATTTCCAATGCGATCAAATACACCCCGCACGGACGCGTGCTGGTCGGTTGCCGGCGCCGCGGCCAGTCGCTGCAGATTTGCGTCTACGACACCGGCGTCGGCATTCCCCCGCTCAAACGCGGCGAGATTTTCAAGGAGTTTCACCGCCTCGAACAGGGGGCGCGGATCGCACGCGGCCTGGGACTGGGCCTGTCCATTGTCGAACGGCTCGCGCGCGTGCTCAACCACCGCATCGCCCTCGACGCCAACGCCGGTGGCGGCTCGATGTTTTCAGTGACCGCGCCAATTGCCAAGGCGGTCAACCACACCGCGGCGGTCACGAGCGCAACGCCGCTGTCCAAGACGCCGATCAGCGGGGCGCTGATCGTCTGCATCGAGAACGATCCCGCAATCCTGGACGGCATGAAGACGCTGCTGACCGCCTGGGATGCCGAGGTCATTGCGGTAACCGAGCCGGAAGCCGCAATCGAGGCGATCGAGAAGGCGGATGGAAGGGTCACCGGCCTTCTGGTCGATTACCACCTCGACCGCGGCAACGGCGTCGCGGCGATCCGCGATATCCGCCGCCGGCTCGGCGTGCCGATCCCCGCCATCCTGATCACGGCGGATCGCAGCCCTCACGTCCGCGCCGCCGCTCGTGACGAGAAGATCGCGGTGCTCAACAAGCCGGTCAAACCGGCCTCGCTGCGCGCCCTGCTCGGACAATGGCGCATCCAGCAGATGGTCGCGGCGGAATAGGCAGCGACATTTCCGCAATCGTCATTCCGGGGCGATGCAAAGCACCATCCCGGAATGACAGGCTACGCGTTATTACTGTTCCGATGGCGTGCTCTGCCGCCATTGGCTGCCGGCGATCTTTGCCGCCGCAATGACAGCCTGGGTACGGCTCTCGACCCCGAGCTTTTGCAGGATCGCCGAGACATGCGCCTTGATGGTCGCTTCCGAGACGCCGAGCTCATAGGCGATCTGCTTGTTGAGCAGCCCCTCGGATAGCATCATCAACACCCGCACCTGCTGGGGCGTCAGCGTGACCAGGCGGTCGCGCAGCCGGGTCATCTCTGGGTCGGCAGGCGACGAGAGATCGGTATCGGGGGGGACCCAGACATCGCCCTCCATCACCTTGAGAATGGCATCGCGCAGGGTTTCCACCCCGAAGCGCTTTGGAATGAAGCCGGAGGCGCCGAAGTCCAGCGAGCGGCGAATGGTGGCGCCATCGTCGCTGGCCGAGACGATGACCACGGGAATTGCCGGATATTGTGCGCGCAGATAGATCAAGCCGGAGAAGCCGGAAATTCCCGGCATGCTCAGATCGAGCAGGATCAGGTCGGCGTCGGCCCCCTGCTCCAGGAGCGCGGTCAGTTCCTCGAAGGTTCCCGCCTCGTCGATGTTCGCGGACACAACCACGCTGGCAACCGCCTGCCGCAGCGCGGCGCGGAACAGCGGATGGTCATCGGCGATGACAAGATGGGTCGAGGAGGCTGCCATTTATTCTCTCGTATATTCTCTCGTAGATCGATTGCGAGCACTGCATAAGGTTCGAGGACATCTCCTGGAACACTGTGGTCGCTACGCTTCTAATCTCTACTTGGCATTACGCATACAAGCACACAATAAGACCCTGAAGCAAAGCGGTTAATTGCCGCTATTGCACATGAGAGGCGCGCGCCTGCGTGACTCGCCGTCAGGTTGCCGGCCAAGGGCCGAAAGTCGTATTGGGACCGGATTCACAGCAATGTTACCGTATCGCAAATCCCAAGATGGAAACCGGCCAAGTCCGGCGGCATCGGGAAGGATTTGCACCAACTTTGCTCGGGGAGCGAAACAAATGACGATAACTGCAGCAGCGGGCGGCGGCGTTCGCAGCGGAGGGATGACGGCGGAAGAGCGAAAGGTGATTTTCGCTTCTTCGCTCGGCACCGTATTCGAGTGGTATGACTTCTACATCTACGGCACGCTGGGCGCGTTCCTGGCGAAGTATTTCTTCTCCAACGTTCCGCCCGCTGTCGGGTTCATCTTCGCGCTGCTCGCCTTTGCCGCCGGCTTCGCCGTCCGGCCGTTCGGCGCGCTGATCTTCGGCCGCCTCGGCGACATGATCGGCCGCAAATACACCTTCCTGATCACGATGAGCCTGATGGGCGTCGGCACCTTCTTCATCGGCCTGTTGCCCGGCTATGGGACCTGGGGCCTGGCGGCGCCGATCGTCCTGATCGCGCTGCGCCTGGTGCAGGGCCTTGCGCTCGGCGGCGAGTATGGCGGCGCGGCGACCTACGTCGCCGAGCACGCACCGCAGGGCAAGCGCGGCTATTACACCTCCTGGATCCAGACCACCGCAACGGCCGGACTGTTCATGGCGCTGCTGCTCATTCTGGGCATTCGCAGCTGGATGGGCGAAGATTCCTTCGGCGATTGGGGCTGGCGCATTCCGTTCCTGGCGTCCGGCGTCCTGCTCATCGTCTCGATCTGGATCCGGTTGAGCCTGAGCGAGTCGCCGGTGTTCCAGCGCATGAAGGACGAGGGCAAGACCTCGAAGCGCCCGCTCACCGAAGCCTTTGGCGAATGGTCGAACGCCAAGATTGCGATCCTCGCGCTACTCGGCGCCACGGCGGGCGAAGCCGTGGTCTGGTATGGCGGACAGTTCTATGCGCTGTTCTTCCTGACCCAGACGCTCAAGGTGCCCGGCGTGCCTGCGCAGATCATGATCGTGATTGCGCTGTTGCTCGGCACGCCCTTCTTCGTCCTGTTCGGCTGGCTGTCCGACAAGATCGGCCGCAAGCCGATCATCCTGGCCGGCTTCCTCCTGGCGGCGGTGACCTACTTCCCGATCTTCAAGGGACTTACCCACTTCGCCAATCCGAGGCTCGAGGCGGCACTCAGCGGCGCGCCTGTGGTCGTCATCGCGGACCCGAACGAATGCTCGTTCCAGTTCAAGGCGACGGGCACGGAGAAATTCACCTCCGGGTGCGACATCGCCAAGTCGGCGCTGGTCAACCTGTCGGTGAACTACGCCAACCAGGATGCGCCCAAGGGCACGCCGGCCCAGGTCAAGGTCGGCGAACAGACGCTGACGGCGACCGCGGCGGACTTCGCCAAGTCGCTGGCCGCGGCGATCAAGAACCACGGCTATCCGGCAACCGCCGATCCCAACGAGATCAACCACGTGATGACCACGCTCCTGCTGTGGGTGCTGGTGATCTACGTGACGCTGGTCTACGCGCCGATCGCGGCCTGGCTGGTCGAACTGTTCCCAAGTCGCATCCGCTACAGCGGCATGTCGCTGCCCTACCATATCGGCAACGGCTGGTTCGGCGGCTTCCTGCCGGCGCTCGTGTTCGCGATCGCGGCGTGGACCGGAAACATCTATTCCGGCCTGTGGTACCCAGTTGGGATCGCGGTGATGAGCCTGGTCGTCGGCTTCCTGTTCCTGCCCGAAACCAAGGACGTCGACATCACCAAGACCTGATCGGCGAAGCGCTTTCGCTGCAAGAACCGGCCGCGGGATCGCTCCTGCGGCCGGTTTTTCTTTGTCAGCCGGCACGGCCGGAAAACTGCAGCACGATCTGGCGGCGATGCGGCGCACGCCGATGCTCGATCAGATAGATCGCCTGCCAGGTCCCGAGCGCGAGCTTGCCGGCAAGCACCGGGATGCTGAGCGAGACCGCCGTCAGCATGGTCTTGATGTGCCCCGGCATGTCGTCCGGCCCCTCGGTGTCGTGGGTCCATCCGGCGTTCGCAGGCGCCAACCGGTCCAGCGCCGTCGCAAGGTCATCGAGCACGGTCGGATCGGCGTTCTCCTGGATGGTCAATGACGCGGAGGTATGGCGGATGAACAGCGTCACCGCGCCCTCGCTCGCGCGGGCCTCCCGCAGGAACGCCGCGACATGCGCGGTGACGTCAAAAAATCCACCGCCGGTCGTCTGCACCTCGAGCTGCGAAGTGACGATGGTGTTGGCGGCGACCGTTGATGGCGGCGTGCGTGACACAGATCCGGCTGACTTCAAATCTTCCCCGCGGCGTCCTTTTGCATCTGATTGGCCATGTCGACCAGCCGGCGCCAGGCGCGCTCCAGAAACGACATCACGCGGTCGACGTCCTGATCGCTCGGAAGCGGGATTTCGATCTTGCGCTCGCCTTCCGCCCTTGGCGTTGCCTGCCCGTCAGATCTCGGCTGCGCATTGTCGGCCTTGCCGGCGGAATCGGGCCCACGCTCGGCGAACTGCGCCTTCAGTTTCTCATTCTCGGCCTGCAGCCGGCCGATCTCCTCGTCCATCGCCTTTCGCTCATCGGGCACGGCATAGCAGGCCCAGCCATTGCCATTATTGCTGCAGGTGGAGACCGTGCCGGTTCGCGTATCCAGGCGAATCAGCCCATCGGCGGTCTGCGACAGCGTATAGCGGCCGTTCTCGGTGTCGGGACCCGAATCGGCGGCCGCGGTCCCAAAGACGGCCGTGGAAAACGCTATGACCGCCAAGTTTAAGAGAAGATTCGACGCCGACGTGACCGCGCTCATCTGAGTTTGCTCCGCCTCGCAATGTAAAACGCGTCTGCGGCCCCTGATTCTCCAGAGCTATAGGGCTTGCGGCCCGATTTCAACACATCCGCCCGCGTGCTGCGGCGGCCGGCCTGGACGCGGCGCAGCACGCGCGGCAGAAACTCAATGGAATCAATAAAATAAGCAATGAACACGCAATCTTGACTCGGCTAGGGGCCATAAGTATGGTCCGCGCGGCTTTTGAGGGTGATGGGGCGTAATTTCTGTTTCCTGCAACATCGTGTCGGGTCTCCACACATGGCGGAAGGCACGGACGGCGGCGGAGATAGAGATCGCGATAGATCGCCTGACGAGGCTGCGCTTTCCGCAAGGCTCGGAAGTCTCGACAAGCGGTTGTCCGAACTCCGCGACAATCGCAAGCTCAAGACTGACCAACCCGCAGGTGGAAACGGAGACGGAGCGGCCAGGGCGTCAGCCATGGCGCGCGCTCTCCGCCTTTCATCGGAGCTGGTCGCCGGCGTCCTTGTCGGGGCGGTGATTGGCTGGGGCATCGACCGCTTGCTGTCGACGTCGCCTTTCGGTCTCATCGTGTTTTTCCTGCTGGGCTTCGTGGCCGGCATCGTCAACGTGGTGAGATCGGCAGGCGTGGCCCCGGACAGGACCGACCGCTAGAAGAGCGACGGAAGCCTGCGAACTGAATTTTTAATGCGCCGGGCCCACCGGCGAAGCACGAGACCCGGCGCGGATGATCGATCCGATCGAACAGTTCAATATCGAAAAGATCTTCACGATCGGCCATATCGGCAATCAGGAGATCGCCTTCACCATTTCCTCGGCCTACATGTTCGGCACGGTCGCGCTGATCTCGCTGCTGATGATCGGCGGCGTCGCCGGCAAGCAGCTGGTTCCCGGCCGCTTCCAGTCGATGGCCGAGCTGAGCTACGAGTTCGTGGCCAACACGATACGATCGACGGCCGGACGCGAGGGCATGAAGTTCTTCCCCTTCGTGTTTTCGATCTTCATGCTGGTCGCGGTTTCCAACATCATCGGCATCATTCCCTACGCCTTCACGATCTCCAGCCACATCATCGTCACGGCGGCGCTCGCCCTCATGGTGTTCGTGACGGTGCTGGTCTACGGCCTCTACAAGAACGGTTTGAAGTTCTTCAAATTGTTCGTGCCTTCCGGAGTTCCGATCGTCATCCTGCCGCTGGTGGTGGCGATCGAGGTGATCTCCTTCCTGTCCCGCCCGGTCTCGCACAGCGTGCGTCTGTTCGCCAACATGCTGGCCGGCCACATCACGTTGAAGGTGTTCGCGAGCTTCGTCACCATGCTTGGCGCCTTCGGCTTCGTCGGCTGGTTCGGCGCCATCCTGCCGCTCGCGCTGGTGGTCGCCCTGACCGCCCTCGAGCTCCTGGTCGCGTTCCTGCAGGCCTACGTGTTCGCCATCCTCACTTGCATCTATCTCAACGATGCTATCCATCCGGGCCACTGATCCGGCCCGTCTCATCAAACCTCTGGAAGGAGTTCGTTTCATGGATCCGATTGCCGCGAAGTACATTGGCGCAGGTCTCGCCTGCATGGGCATGGGTGGCGCCGGCGCCGGCGTGGGCATCATCTTCGGTAACTACCTCGCCGCCGCGGTGCGCAACCCGTCGGCCGCCCAGGGCCAGTTCGGCAACCTGATCTTCGGCTTCGCGGTGACCGAAGCGCTCGGCATCTTCTCGCTGCTGATCGCGCTGTTGCTCTTGTTCGCGCTGTAAGGTTCGGCCAAGCCTTGAAGGAGTAGCCCATGGCTGAAAGTCATGGCGGGGCCAAGGAGCCGGCGAAGGGCACCTCGTCCCACACCGAGGCAGAAGGCGGAGCGCACAGCTTTCCGCCGTTCCAGAAGGACACCTTTGCCTCGCAACTGGTGTCCCTGGCGATCGCCTTCGTCGCGCTCTATCTGATCGTGTCGCGTATCGCGCTGCCGCGGGTCGGCAGCGTGATCGATGCGCGGCAGAACAAGATCGAAAGCGATCTGGCCGAGGCGCAGAAGTACAAGGACCAGTCCGACGCCGCGCTGAAGGCCTATGAGGCGGACCTCGCGGCGGCTCGTTCGCGCGCGCAGGCGATCAGCAACGAGAACCGCGAGAAGCTCAATGCGGCTTCCGAAGCCGAGCGCAAGAAGCTGGAAGAGCAGCTGGCGCAGAAGCTCGCTGACGCGGAAAAGACCATTGCGGCGACGCGCGCCTCCGCGATGAGCAATGTCCGCAGCATCGCCTCCGACGCGGCCGCGACGATCGTGCAGCGCCTGAGCGGGATCGCGCCCGACGGCAAATCCGTCGACGCTGCGGTCGATGCCTCCTTGAAGGGATAGGCCAAGATCATGTTCACCGAACCGGAGTTCTGGGTTGCGGTTGCCTTCGTCATCCTGATGGGCGTGTTCGCCTATGCCGGCGTGCACAAGACCGTGCTGAAGGCGCTCGATCATCGCAGCGAGCGCATCAAGGCCGAGCTCGACGATGCCCTGCGGCTGAAGCAGGAGGCGGCCAAGGTGCTCGCCGACTATAAGACCCGCCGCGCCACTGCGGAAGCCGAGGCAAAGGACATCATCGCCGGTGCCCAAGCCGAAGCCGAGCGGATCGCCGCCGAAGCCAAGACCAAGATGGAAGACTTCGTCGCACGGCGCACCAAGGCCGCCGAGAGCAAGATTGCGCTCGCTGAAGCCCAGGCGCTCGCCGATGTGCGGGCCGCCGCCGCGGAGGCGGCCGTCTCCGCCGCCTCGAACATCCTGTCGCAGACCGTGAAGGGCCAGGTGGCCGACGATCTGTTGACCAGGGGCATCGCGGAAGTCCGGCAAAAGCTGAACTGACGTCGTTTCCACCTCCAGATTCACAAAGGCCGGCGCGAGACCATCGCGCCGGCCTTTTTGTTGATCGCCACCCCGCATACTGATCGTCATCACCCGCGACTGCCGACGGTGCGCGGATATCACTTTCTCTTTTTCACGGCCCGCGGCTTCGGCTCCGGAGCGAGCGCATTCGGGTCGAAGCCGATGTAGAAGATATAGTTGTCGCCGGTCGCGCCCGGCGGCACCGGATAGACGATGTCGTCGACCACCAGCGTGAATGGCACGCTGTCCTGCTCCCCTATCTCCACGTTGGTCCGGTAAGCCTTGGTGGCGATGACCTTCTCGCCGACGCCGCCGTCCACCACGGCAACGCGCATGGGAATTTCGATGTTCGCCGGTGCGCCGGCCGGGCCCACGATGACGCGCCCCTGAATGCCGATATGCGCGGAGATCTCGTCGCCGTTCTTGACGCATTCGCGGGCGGTCTTGGTGATCGACGCCTGAAACTTCACGTCGTTGCCGATCGGCTCCTTGCCGGGCGCGGCCACGGCATAGGTCGAGGCGCCGGCGCGAATCCCGACCGGCGGACAATTCAACTCGGGCGGCGGCTCTCCCGATACGATCGGCGGCTTTTGCTCGTCCGACTTGCCGCTGAAAAGGCTTTTGAAGCGGTCGGTCAGCGATTGCGAAGCCGCCGGAGTTGTACAAACCACGGCGCCGACCGCGAGCGCCAGCGCGCCGCTGGTTGCGATTTGGAGATATCTCTTAGCCATTTTCGGTGATCTCGAGTGGAATCAAGTCGTCGCCTCCCGCGGGGTTTATACCAGCGCGATCACGGCGAGCCCAAGGCGCGGAGTATCGGCAAATTGTCGCTGTGGGCGCCACGATCGCCTCGTCAGCCCAAGCCGAGTCCGCCTCGCCCCGCCTGCGGAGAGATGGGAGAACTCCGTCGTTTGCTTCAAAATGGCCGTCCCCTAGCCGCGAAAATCCTCGTTCAACAGGCCGAACAGCAGGTGATCCTGCCAGACGCCGTTGATGCAGAGGTAGCGCCGCGCCAGGCCCTCGCGCGCGAAGCCGCATTTCTCCAGCACGCGGATCGAGGCGACATTGGTGGGGATACAGGCCGCCTCGACCCGGTGCAGATTGAGCTCGCCGAACAGCGTCGGCAGCAGCACGCGCAGCGCCGCCGTCATGTAGCCGCGATGCGCATGCGGCTGGCCGACCCAATAGCCGATGGTGCCGGCCTGCACGATGCCGCGGCGCACATTGGCGACGGTGATGCCGCCGACCATGGCGCCGTCCAGCTCGCGGAAGATCAGGAAGGGATAAGAGCGGTCGGAGGCGACGTCTTCGGCGTAGCGGCGCAGCCGCCTGCGGAAGCCGGAGCGCGTGAGATCGTCGGAAGGCCAGATCGGCTCCCACGGGGTCAGGTAGTCCCGGCTCGATTCGCGCAAATACGCCCACTGCAGGAAGTCGGACATCTGCGGCGCGCGCAACAGCAGCCCGCTCCCGCGCGGCGCAAGTGCGGGCGGTCCGCCAGTCGGCAATCGAAACAGGGCCATGTGTGACGCTCCCCGGCGCGATACCGCTTCTCAATGCAGCCGCGCCCTGGCCTTCGACATTACCAATCCTTCCGCAAAACCGACCGCGGAGTCCAGCCCCCTGCCGCTGCCCAGCGCCACCACCGCTGGCCGGCTGCGCGACAAGAGCGCGCGGGCCGCATTCCGAGTCGATTCGACACTGACTTCCTCGATCCGCCCGATCAGCTCCTCCAGAGTCTGCGGACGCCCATAGGCCAGGATATGGCGCGCGAGCTGCTCAGCCCGCGAGGAGCAGCTTTCCAGCGCCATCAGGAGCCCGGCCTTCATCTGCGCCTTGGCGCGGGCGATCTCGGCCTCGGTAAGGGTCTCCACCGCCTCATTGATGACGTCGACGACAACTTCCATCATTTCGGGCGCATCCGAGGGGTCGGTGCCGGTGTAGAGGCCGAAGAAGCCGGTGTCGGTATAGGGCGCATGGAATGTGTAGATCGAGTAGCAAAGCCCGCGCTTCTCGCGCACCTCCTGGAACAGCCGCGACGACATCCCGCCGCCCAGCACATTGGTGAAGACCTGCAGCGAGAACAGCGAGAGGTCCGTCTGCGGCACGCCCTCCAGCGCCAGCGTCAGATGCGCCTGCTCAAGATCACGATGCACCACCCGCGAGCCGCCCTTGCCGAACATCGCCGGCTCCGGTTTCGGCGCCGACGCCGAACCGAAGCC
The DNA here is from genome assembly GCA_964454955.1 of uncultured Bradyrhizobium sp. Classification (GTDB taxonomy): domain Bacteria; phylum Pseudomonadota; class Alphaproteobacteria; order Rhizobiales; family Xanthobacteraceae; genus Bradyrhizobium. The sequence goes on from CAYVVB010000439.1 coordinate 13,338, forward strand.
GGAAAAACGCTGCTCGACCTCCGCGACGACTCTCTTGTGATCCACCGCGCCGGCGGCCGCGACCACCATATCCGGCGCGCGATAGTGGGTGGCGAGATAGCCGCGCAACATGTCGCGGTCGAAGCGCTGCAGCGTCTTCGCGGTGCCGAGGAGCGAGCGGCCCATCGGCTGATCGGGATAGCAGAGCTCGTTGAGGTGCTCGAACACCACGTCGTCGGGCGTGTCCTGCGCGGCGCCGATCTCCTGCACGATCACGTTCTTCTCGCGTTCCAGCTCGTCCGGCACGAAGGAGGGGTTGGCAAGGATGTCAGCCAGCACATCGAGCGCCAGCGGCACGTCCGCCTTCATCACCCGCGCATAGTAGGCGGTCGTCTCGGTCGAAGTGCCGGCGTTGAGGTCGCCGCCGACCGCCTCGATCTCTTCCACGATCTCGCGCGCGCTGCGCCGCGTGGTGCCCTTGAAGGCC
>CAYVVB010000440.1:0-1596 GCA_964454955.1 uncultured Bradyrhizobium sp.
TGCAGGCGGAGCTGGAAAAGGTGCTGCGCGGCGCGGTGATCGGACTGCGCGACGGCACCATCTCCAGCGATGGGCTGGAAACCTTCAAGCTCGGCTATGAATTGGTGCGCGACGAGATCGCGATGCGGCGGGACTACGTGACACGGCATGCTGGTGATCAAGCGGCGGCGCCCGAGAATGTGACGGCAGAGGAGACTGTCGCCGTGGTGAAGGCTGCACGGAGTGCGTAAGGTCCGCACGCGATAGCGCCACGAAATTTGAATCGTATTACTCCGCCGCCGCGTTGGCGATGTCGCCAAGGGCGCGGGCGCGGATGTCGGCGATGGTGCGTTTCAGCGCCGCCTGCCGTGGATCGGGCATCGCCGCCGCGCGCGCTTCCCGGATGGCGCCTGCAAGGTCGGCCAACGGCAGCACGCCATCGAATGTCGGCTTGGCGAGACCATCGATGATCGCGTGCCAGTCGGCGAGGCCCCTGCGATAAGGATCGCCGAACCCCTGCACCATGGTCGCGGTCTCGATGATCGCACGCACGGCCTCGGGCTGCTTGACGAGGGCGCGGCCGATCATGTGCAGCCAGCGCTCGACCCAGACGCGTTCCTGGCCGTAGCGGATCGAAAACAATCGCCAGCGGCGCAACCAGGCTTCCATCTTCAGCCGGCGAATGCCCCATCGGTTCACGGACGAGAACGGGATCGCGATGCGGCGATGATCCCAGGCGAGCCTGGCGAGCACCATGAGCAGGGGATCGGCGGCCACCGCCGGAAGCGCGTCGACCAGTTCGTCGAGGCGGAATCGCTTGATTTCGGTGGACCGGATGCGGCCGCCCGAGTCCCGGTATTCGGCGAGCTTGAGCTGGGCGATCCGGATCGCATCCTCATAGGCCATGCGGCTCGCCATCAGCCGGGCGATGTCCGAAAGAACAGCGGCATCGATCCCCTGCCTGCCGATGAAGCGTTGCACCCGCTCGACATAAAGTCTCGCGTAGCCGGCACCCTGGTAGTCCATGAGCAGATGGATGCCGTCGCTGACGACGGCCCTGGCATCTTGCGGCAAGCCGGCGGGCAATGGCGGGGGCGTCGGATCCTGCTCGTCGAGAAAATCGGCGAACAGATACCGCAGCGAAGACAACAGGCCCTCGTCCGACATGCTCACGCCCGCGCTCCCGCTGCTCAAGCAGTCTCCGCCGCGATGTCCGGCGGGGTCTGCTGCGCCAGCCGCTGCTCCAGCCTGTCGATGTTCTCGAACAGGCGGGCGCTCACGAGCTTCAAGAAATAGAAGCCGAAGGCCGGGTTCTGCACATAGAGCTGCTCGACCTGGTCATAGCTGACGGAGAGGATCAGCCCGTCCGCGACGCATTCGAGCGACTGGGTCCGCAGATTGGAAGGCGAGAGCATGCCGAACTCGCCGACGATGGCGCCGACCGGCAGCTCGATGCCCGATTCCACCAGGCGATAGCGGCCGCTGACGATGTAATACATGCTGTCGGCCTTCTCGTCCTTGTAGAACAAGACCTCGTCCACCTTGCAGTTGCGCTCGGTCATGAAGGGCTTCAGCCATTCCATCGAGAGATCGCTGCTCACGGATTTTTTCACGTCG
>CAYVVB010000441.1:0-2133 GCA_964454955.1 uncultured Bradyrhizobium sp.
AAAACATTGTGGCGCAGTAGAGCTATTGCATACATTCTCAGCCTATTTCTCCTTCCTCACACATGATCAATCGCGCGACGCCATCACCAACTGCATCCGCAGTTCACGGCCGACGATGCGCGATGCGCGCTGCAAGGTCTCGATCGTGGCACTGCCATTGTCGGGATCGAGCAGGCGGTCCACCTAGGCGCGACTGGCCTTCATCAGTTCCGCCATCCGCTTCTTGGTGATCCGCTTCTTCTTCATCTCGGCGGCGAGTTGATAGACGATAACCGCCTTGATCGCCGCGGCGGTCGTCTCCTCGCGGATGCCCTCCTCGTCGAGCCAGCTTTCAAAACTCGAGCCTAGGTGCGGGTTTTTCTTGGCCATCGGTTTCGCCCCCATCGGGCCAATCTCAAAATGCTTTTGGCAGACCAGCCTGACGTAGGATGCCATTCGCCGTATGGCGGCTCGCGATGCCGATCGGCACCGGGAAATTCCGCCGCGTGATCGGACTGTACCAGATCTCGTGGCTGCTCTTGCCCTGGCGGACGAGCCGACAGCCTGCTTGCCGAAGCAGGTCGCGCAGCGTGCGATCGAATTGCGGGGCCATTTACGCCGACGCGGGTTCGGCTTCCTTCAAAGCCGTGATCTGAAGAAACAGCGACGCCGGATCGACCTCCGGGTGATTATCGGGCAGCACGTCGAGCGCCATCGCCGAAATCTTGCTCAGCAACTCGTCCAAAGTCGGCGCGTCGGCGGCTGCGGGGATGTCGTCGCAATGGCCGCTCCACACGGAGGCGTCCTCGTCCCAGACGGCGGAAATCGTGAAAATGGTCGGCTTCGACATCGTGTAGCGGCTCCGGAACGCATCTTCGGTCCAAATGCGGCCGAAAGGAAGGCCGGCGCTGCGGCGCGGCGTGGCCATGACGGGCGCGGATAGACCATTGGGCAAAACGGTCCCGTATTTATTCCTTGACCAGCGTGACGCTCCTCGGATAACATTCCTGCACGCTCGCAAGCCGCGCCCGCATGGCGCCGCCGGGCGCCACCCCTCCCCACAACCCGACCTGAACTGAGGAGCAGCGCCATGGCGCACTACTCGCCGGAATTCCTTGCCGCCGTGCGGCATCGTTACGAGAAGACCGACCAGCCGATGATCGAGATGGCCCGCGAGTTCGGCATCGGCATCACCACCTTGCAGGTGATGGTCGACAAGCAGGGCTGGGAAAAACGCAGCCAGCGCCTGCGCGGGCTGCCACGCGCGGTGCGGCTGGAGCGCGAGGCGGAGGCGCTGGCGGCGGGGGGCCTTTCTTCACCTCCCCCTGAAAGGGGGAGGTCGGACGCCGGAGCTTGCGCAGCAAGCGGAGGCGGACGGGTGGGGGTCAACGGGACGACGGAGCAAATTGAAAGTCGGCAAACGACCCCAACCTTCCCCCTTTCAAGGGGAGGGAGAGAAGCGGCGCCGCTCGCCGCGCCCGCGGGTGGCGGGGAACCGGCCGCGCTCGCAGCCGAGCAGACGCCGGTCGCGCGGCTGGAGGCGCTGGTGGTGCGGGAGATCGCCGACCTCGAATCGGCGCGCGACCTGCGCGGCGGCAAGCGCGTCAGCGGCGCCGGCGCCGAGCGCACCGCGCAGGCGCTCGCCAGCCTGACGCGCACCTTGCAGACGATCCGCGCCATGCGCGGCGAAAGCGTCCCGGACGACGACGAAATAGAAGACATCGACGCCTTCCGCCTGCGGCTGGCCAAGAAGATCGAGGATTTTTTCGAGCGTCGAGGGGACGAAGACTTCGGCGAGGAGGCGGTCGCGAACGGCGACGTGCAACAAGACCCGTGAAGCCCCGGGCCACCGGCCGACGGCGATCGGCATCGGGGTAATGCCGATCGCACACAGCGCCCAACCACGCGGTGGCGCTCGACCTGACCGGCGACCTGCCACCGTCATTCATGATCGAGCCGCCGGCCTTTCATCTGCATGTGTGGTCGGCCAGGCACCGCTTCGGCGAGCTGATCACGCACAATGTGCCGATCGGCAGGTTCGACGGGCCGCATCCGTTCTTCAACGCGGACGGCAGGCTGCTCTGACCTCGGCCGCGGCGAGGCTTAAAGCGTATAGGCCGTGCGCAATCCGCCCCAGTGCTTGCCGAAGACGCG
>CAYVVB010000442.1:0-2528 GCA_964454955.1 uncultured Bradyrhizobium sp.
GCTGTGCCGGGCATCTGCGCGTCACCTTTGGCACCGTCATTCCGGGGTGGTCCGAAGGACCAGACCCGGAATCTCGAGATTCCGGGTTCGCCCTTCGGGCGCCCCGGAATGACGAAGCAAAGCCCATCGGAGACTATGCGATAGCCCTATCCCACAGGAGCTCAGGCTGATCGCAGCGCGGTCTGTTCGCGGCGCAGGCCTGCGCCGAGCCCGATCCAGCTCGCGCCCGCAAAGATCAGATCGATGCCGAGGAACAGGCCGAGGATATAGACGCTGTTGACGGGCCAGCGCGCCAGGATGATCAGCCCGAGCAGCAAGGTGATGACGCCCGATACCGCCACCCATACCCAGGGCGACTCGCGTTTCATGTTGAAGGCGAGAAAGATCCTCAAGACGCCGGAGGCCGCCAGGAAGGCGCCCAGCATGAGGGTCAGGATCACCGCGGCGAACGCCGGATTCTCGAAGGTGATGAAGCCCGCAATGATGTAGAGCACGCCCAGCAATGCCCAGAACAGGAACTTGCCCCAGCTCTTGATCTTGAAGGCGTTGAAGACTTCGGCAACGCCGGCGATGATCATCATCACGCCGACGACGAGCACGCTGGCCACCGTGGCCATCATCATGCTGCCGAGCGCAATGAACCCGGCGATCACATAGACGACCCCCAGCGCGACGATCCAGGCCGACCCGGCACGCAGCGGCGCCGTGTCCGAACCGGTTTGCAGGGTAGTTGAAGCGTTTGTCATGACGGTCCTCCGAAGTGAAAACCCATCCGACGCTGGTCTACGAGAGACACGCAAGGATAGCGAAGGAGCGAGGCTGCCTACAACCGGTATTCCCGTTGCTTCGGCCTTTTCGGACTTCTGCTGCGCGCGCTCGCGGACCAGGACAGCGCACAGTTGTACCGCCGATATTTGACGAATGCGAGAAGACCGGACCGGCCTTGCTCCTGATCGCCGGCCGTCGAGAGACACCGGAGACCGGGGCCCGGTGGCGCCCGGTCCAGACAGTGACCGGTGGCTCGCCTCAAAGCCGCGCTTCGAGGACCATGTTGAACGGGGTTTCCGCGGCTCGCCTGAACCGGGCGAACCCGCCTTCCGTGACAACCTTTTTCAAGCGCGCTTCGCCGGCCTGCGCACCGAGTGCAAGGCCGACCTCCTGGGCAAGCGAAGCCGGCGTGCAGACCACGGTCGATGCGGCATAGAACATGGCGCCGACGGGCGTGAAGTTGTCTTCCAACCTGTCGTTGGCGAACGGCTCGACGACCATCCACGTCCCGTCAGGCTTGAGTGTTTCCCGGACGTGACGCGCCGCACCGACCGGATCGCCCATGTCGTGCAGGCAGTCGAAGAAGCAGACCAGGTCGAATTTCCTGGTCGGGAAGGTCTTGGCGGTGCCGATTTCGAAACTGATGCGGTCTCCGACGCCTTGTGCCTGCGCGGCTTTTCGGGCCGCTTCGATCGAATCCGGGTGATAGTCGTAGCCATGGAATGTCGAGTTCGGGAAAGCCTTCGCCATCAGAACCGTCGAGGCTCCGTGTCCGCAGCCGACGTCCGCCACGCAAGCGCCGCGCTCGAGCTTGGCGAGGACACCGTCAAGCGCCGGCAGCCATTCGTTGATCAAATGATGATTGTAGGCGGGGCGAAAAACGCGCTGGGTGCCGCAGAACAGGCAGCCATTGTGTTCATGCCAGGCGAGCTTGCCGTCGGTTTTGAAGGCGTTGACGATTTTCGGCGTGTCGTCGAACAATCCACGCGCGAGATCGAAAAAGCCGGCGAGATAGACCGGGCTGTCCTCGTCGGCGAAGACCATCGCCTGCTCCTGCGACAGCGAGAACTCGCCGCTCTCCTTGTTGTAAGTGACGTAACCATGTGCCGCCTGCGCAGATAGCCATTCGCGGATCAGGCGCTCGGAGGTGCCGGTCTGCTTCGCAAGCGCCGCCGAGGTCGTGGGGCCGGTGCTTTGCAGGCTCTTGTAGAGGCCGAGCTGGTCTCCGACATGGGCCAGCACCGCGTTGGTCAGCGCCCCCAAATCTCCCAGCATGCGGCCGACAAATGCATTGAGCTTTTCAAGATCGACAGGTTGGGCAATGTCAGACATGGCATTCTCCTGCTGAAAATGGAATCGACCGCTTTCGGTCATCGCAATGAATTGCCATTCAGCGGCAGGGCCCTGCCCGACCTACCGGCCTTCTCGATGTGTCTGCCGGGCAGGGATGCGGTTCATGAACAAACTCGTGAACCAGTCGAAGCGCTGGAAAGCGTAGCGGTATGCTGTTGCTGGCGCAGCTCCCCGCAATGACGAGGATGGTTGAAGGCGCTTGTCCGACTCTGAGCAGCCCGTGCCTTGGAGCGCGATGAGATTTGGTTAAATCGTTGCGACCGCGGGCTCTCTTCACCTCTCCCGGCCGGGGAGAGGTGAAGAGAGTCTGCGGCGATTCAACCAAAATTCATCTAGAGGCAAAGACTGAGCAGCTTGACGTGGCATTCGACGGCAGCGGCTTCGCGTTTGACCGCGACCTCGCGCTT
>CAYVVB010000443.1:0-3012 GCA_964454955.1 uncultured Bradyrhizobium sp.
TTCGCGCTCTTCCCGGTGAACCAGCGTTTGTCACCGTCATAAGCGCGATGCGAAGCATCGTCGCCTACTTGGCACTTGCATGGGTGTGCCAGAACCACACGACTTCGCCGTCCGCGATGGCGCCGCTCGTCAGACAGCACCCTCGCGTCCACCGCCACCTGCCCCGCGTGTCGTGACGATCGCGATGCGCCCCTCGTGCCGGGACAGGATACGCGGGACGATGCTTCTGATTTGCCCGACAGCGCAAGGCGACGGGATGCGGCACTTTAACGCGACGGGCGAATCATCCCGCCGCGTCATGTGCCACGCATGCGAGCCGCAGCGCCCGATCGGTGCAACGCACACGGGCATGAGACACAATCATGAACCCCTGTACGAACAGGGCGGGCCTCAACCGGATGTTGCCGGTTTTGCCTTTTTCCCTCCTCACAGGCGGTTTAGCATTCCACGCGGCCATGGAGACAATGGCGAAAACCACAGGGTTGGTGACCGGGGAGGATTGTCATGAACACACAGAAACTATTGGCCGAAGCTATAGGCACCTTCTGGCTGACATTCGGTGGCTGCGGCAGTGCGGTGATCGCCGCCGGATTTCCTCATCTGGGTATTGGATTGCTCGGCGTAGCCTTGGCTTTCGGCCTCACCGTGCTCACGATGGCCTATGCTGTCGGCCATATCTCGGGGGCCCATTTCAATCCGGCGGTGACCGTGGGCCTGACTGCGGGAGGCCGGTTCCCGCCGAACCTCGTCATTCCCTACATCATCGCACAAGTGGTTGGCGCCATCGTCGCCGCCGCCGTGCTGTATGTCATTGCCAGCGGAGCGCCCGATTTCAGCGTTGCCAACGGATTCGCCGCGAACGGCTACGGCGATCACTCGCCCGGCAAATACGGGCTTGGCGCAGCTCTCGTCAGTGAAGTGGTTCTGACGATGATGTTTCTCGTCGTCATCATGGGCGCAACGCACGGCAGGGCGCCGGCGGGATTCGCGCCGATTGCCATCGGCCTTGCACTGACCCTCATTCATTTGATCAGCATTCCCGTCACCAATACGTCCGTAAACCCGGCGCGCAGCACGGGCCCGGCGCTTTTCGTGGGCGGGTGGGCGCTGGCGCAACTCTGGCTGTTCTGGGTGGCGCCGTTGATCGGTGGCGCCATCGGCGGCCTGCTCTATCGCTGGCTGTCGCCGGACCCGGTCGGAGAGGTGACGGGAACGCAGCCGGAGCAGGCTCAATCGGCATCGCACATCTAGCATGACGCGGTAGACTTAGGGGTGGGCAAAGCGAAGCGTGCCCACCAATCGAGATCACCGCGCAGACGGTGGGCACGGCGCAAGAGCGCCTTTGCCCGCCCTACATTGCTAACCCACCCTACGGCTACAGCGTATTGGTGTTCAGGTGCGACCGTTGCGCGATGAGGATCGTGACGACGATCTCGATGATGCCGTCTGCTTGCGCATGGCATCGGCTGCAAGACCGACCGCTTCGGAAATTTGCGTGAGCTGTCTGGCCAGGGGACTTGTCTTGCGCCAGACCATGCCGATGGTTCGCGAGGGCTGCGGGTCCTTGAGGCGCGAGACGGACACCGACGCCGAGCGTGTCTCCACGTCAACCGCCATTTCCGGGATCAAGGTGACGCCGATGCCGGCGCTGACCATTTGAACGAGCGTGGACAGAGAGCTTGCGTCGAGCACCTCCCGCGGCGGCGAGGCGTGCATCTTGCAGAACGACAGGGCCTGATCGCGAAAGCAGTGCCCCTCCTCCAGCAGAAGGAGCCGCATTTCGCGCAGCGCTTCGACGCTGGGAACCGGCGTTCGCTTGGCCTCGCCCGGCCGGACCAGCAGGAAATTTTCCGAGAACAGGGCGACCTCCGTCAGCGAGGATTCCGACACCGGCAGGGCCACGATGGCGGTGTCCAGCCGGCCCTCCGCGAGTTCCTGGATCAGCTTCGGCGTCACCGTCTCGCGGACATGAATGTCGAGCTCGGGATGCATACGCGTGAGGTTCCCGATGACCCTGGGCATCAGGTACGGGGCGACCGTCGGGATCATGCCGATGCGCAACTGGCCCGCAAGCCGGTCCCGCGACGCGCGCGCAAAGTCTCCGAGCTCATCGATCGAACGCAGGATGTCGCGGACGCGCTGGGCAAGCTCCTCGCCGAACCTCGTCAGCACGACGCGACGCGCGCTTCGCTCCAGCAGCACGCCGCCGAGGACCTCCTCGAGTTCCTTGATCTGCATCGAGAGCGCGGGCTGCGAGATCGCACAGGCTTCTGCCGCGCGTCCGAAATGGCCATGACGTGCCAGCGCGTCGAAATAGCGAAGCTGCCGGAGCGAGATGTTCAGCATCAGATTATCTTATCGTAGCAATCATTAAAGTCAATTTCACCTGATCGAATGCGTTGGCGTAGATTCCGCCTAACTCAAGCTGGGAGCCGTAAGGAGGCGATCATGGACGACAAAACCAAATGCCCGTTCACGGGCGGGACGCGCGCGTTCACAAACCGGGACTGGTGGCCGAAGCAGCTCGACCTCCGTGTTCTCCATCAGCATTCCGACCTCTCCAATCCGATGGGTGAGGCGTTCGACTATGCCAACGAGTTCAAGACCCTCGACCTCAACGCGGTGATCAAGGACCTTCGAACCGTGATGACGGATTCGCAGGAGTGGTGGCCGGCCGATTTCGGCCACTATGGCGGCCTCATGATCCGCATGGCTTGGCACAGCGCGGGCACTTATCGCATCACCGACGGTCGCGGCGGCGCCGGCGCCGGTCAGCAGCGCTTCGCGCCGCTCAACAGCTGGCCCGACAACGCGAACCTCGACAAGGCGCGCCGCCTGTTGTGGCCGGTCAAGCAGAAATACGGCCGGAAAATCTCCTGGGCCGACCTCATGGTCCTCGCCGGCAACGTCGCGCTGGAGTCGATGGGCTTCAAGACCTTCGGGTTTGCGGGCGGGCGCGCCGATGTGTGGGAACCTGAAGAACTCTACTGGGGCCCCGAAGGTACGTGGCTT
>CAYVVB010000444.1:0-3202 GCA_964454955.1 uncultured Bradyrhizobium sp.
CATCGTCGCCGCGCTCGGCAACACCGTCCAGAACATCATCATCGCGACTGCGATCGTGAACTTTCCACTCTACGCGCGCGTCGCGCGCGCCGAAGCCAATGTGAGACGCGGTGCCGGCTTCGTCCAGGCGGCGCGGCTGTCCGGCAATGGCGAATTCCGGATTCTGCTTGGGCACATTCTGCCCAACATCATGCCGATCATGATCGTGCAGATGTCGCTCACCATGGGCTATGCCATCCTCAATGCCGCGGGGCTGTCCTTCATCGGCCTTGGCGTGCGGCCGCCGACGGCGGAATGGGGCATCATGGTCGCGGAAGGCGCAAGCTTCATGGTTTCGGGCGAATGGTGGATCGCATTGTTTCCGGGCCTTGCGCTGATGATCGCGGTGTTCTGCTTCAACCTGCTCGGCGACGGCTTGCGCGACATCGTCGATCCGCAGCGACGGACGTGAACGATGCGTGAAGCATTCCGCCAAGCCGTCATTGCCGGGCTTGACCGTCGTAACGGGCGGAGGGCGCCATGACCCCGCAGCCGCTACTCGACGTGCGTGACCTCACGGTGGAGTTCACGACCCGGCGCGGCATCGTCAAGGCGGTGCAGCACGTCAATATTTCCGTCGCCAAAGGCGAGACGCTCGGCATTGTCGGCGAATCGGGCTCCGGCAAGTCGGTAACGTCCTATGCGGTGATGCGGATTCTCGACCGCGCCGGGAAAATCGCCGAAGGCTCGGTGATGTTTTCCGGCATCGACGTGAAGAATGCCGGCGAGAACGCGATGCGCGACCTGCGCGGCCGGGAAATCTCGATGATCTTCCAGAACCCGCGCGCGGCGCTCAATCCGATCCGCAAGGTGGGCGACCAGATCGAGGACGTGCTGCGCCAGCACGTGCAGGCCACAGGGACCGATGGCGGCGAGAAGGCGATCGAGGCCCTCGAGCAGGTCAAGATCGCCCGTCCGCGCGAGCGATATCATGCCTATCCGTTCGAACTCTCGGGGGGCATGTGCCAGCGCGTCGTGATCGCACTGGCGCTCGCCTGCAATCCGCAGCTTCTGATCGCGGATGAGCCGACCACCGGCCTCGATGTCACCACGCAAAAGGCGGTCATGGACCTGGTCGTCGAACTGACCAGGAAACGGGGCATGTCGACGATCCTGATCACCCACGATCTGGGACTCGCCGCAGCTTATTGCGACCGCGTGGTGGTGATGGAGAAGGGATGGGTGGTGGAGACCGCGAAGTCCGCCGATATCTTTGCCAGGCCGCAGCATCCCTACACGAGGAAATTGATGCGCGCCACGCCGCGGATCGGCGTCTCCCTGCGCGATCTCCTGCCGGAGGAGGATGCAGCGACTACGGGTCCAGGCGTCATGGCCGGGCTCGACCCGCCGGCGGGGCCGAAGCCCCTTCGGCGAGGCGAAGGCCCGGCCATCCATCAATTTCCAAAAGCGATGGACCCCCGGGTCAAGCCCGGGGGCGACGAGGCAGCAAGCGGCGACGCCAAGCCCCTTCTCGTCGTCGAAAAGCTGGTCAAGGAGTATCCGCGCCAGGGTGCGAGCTCCGTGCTGTCCAAACTGTTTTCGCGCAAGCCGCCGGTCGAGCCGGACAATTTCCGCGCCGTCGACGGCATCAGCTTTTCGGTTGGCCGTGGCGAGAGCGTCGGGCTCGTCGGAGAGTCCGGCTGCGGCAAATCGACCACCTCGATGATGGTGATGCGGCTATTGGACCAGACCTCGGGGCGTATCGTCTTTGACGGCGAGGAGATCGGCGCCATCATGACGAACGCCTTTGCCCGGCTGCCCTTGCGCAGCCGCATCCAGATGGTGTTCCAGGATCCGACCGACAGCCTCAATCCGCGCTTCACGGCGGCGCGCGCCATCGCCGACCCGATCCTGCGGCTCGGTCATATCGGTGGCCGCGATGCGGTGCGCGCCCGCTGCGAGGAGCTTGCCACCCTGGTTGGCCTGCCGCTCAACCTGCTCGATCGCTTTCCGCACCAACTGTCGGGCGGACAAAAGGCCCGTGTCGGGATTGCGCGGGCGATTGCGCTGCATCCGAAGCTGGTCATCCTCGACGAGCCGACGGCGGCACTCGACGTCTCCGTGCAGGCTGTGGTTTTGAACCTGCTGCAGGACCTCAAACAGTCGATGGGGATGAGCTATTTGTTCGTCTCCCATGATTTGAATGTGGTGCGCTTGTTGTGCGATCGTGTCATTGTGATGCGGAGCGGACGAATCGTCGAGCAGGGGCCGGCCGAGCGGGTGCTGAGCGACCCCGGAGACGCCTATACCAGGGAACTCCTGACCGCGATTCCGCATCCGCCGTTGCCGGTATAGCCTGTCATGCGCCGCACGTTCGGTCATCGCAACCACCGGTGTGGATTGGACCGCGCAGCTTTCGCGGCTGGGAATTGGAGGGGATGTTGACTACGAATCCTGCTGATCAGCTCGACGACTACATCGACGCGGTCGCAAAGGCGCTGGCCTTGCCAATCCAGGAGGCATGGCGACCGGCGGTGAAGGCCAATCTGGAGGTCTCGTTGCGATTGGCCCGGATGGTCGACGATTTCGCGCTGCCTGACGAAACCGAGCCGGCCAGTGTCTTTGCAGCCTGACCCCGCCATGGCTGCGACCCCGAGCGAACTCTCGGCCGCGGAGATCGCCAAGGCGATCTCCGGGCGCAAGATGACGGCGTTGGCGGTGACCGAAGCGGCACTGGCGCGCATCACGCAGCACAATCCCGTTCTCAACGCCTTCACCGATGTGACCGCGGACCGTGCGCGGGCGAAAGCGCGCGCGATCGATGCTGCGATCGCCGCGGGCGAGGCCGTTGGTCCGCTTGCCGGCGTTCCCTTCGCCGTCAAGAACCTGTTTGACGTGAAGGGCCTTCCCACCCGTGCAGGATCGAAGATCAATCGCGACCGGCCGCCGGCGTCGCGCGGCGCCACCCTGATCGAGCGGATGGAGGACGCTGGCGCGGTGCTTCTCGGCGCGTTGAACATGGGCCAATACGCCTATGATTTCACCGGCGAGAACATTCACGACGGGCCATCGCGCAACCCGCATGCGCTCGACCATATGACCGGCGGCTCGTCGGGCGGATCGGGCGCCGCGATCGCAGCAGGGCTTGTCCCACTGGCGCTCGGCTCCGATACCAATGGCTCGATTCGTGTGCCTTCCGCGCTTTGCGGTATTTTCGGATTGA
>CAYVVB010000445.1:0-1751 GCA_964454955.1 uncultured Bradyrhizobium sp.
AGATCGACCGTGACATGCGGATGAATCGACAGGAACGATGAGAGCGCCTCCGGCAGGAACTCCGTCATCGCGTTGGTGTTGGATAGAAAGTGGATTTGGCCCGCGGCACCGCCGGCATAGGCGCCGAGATCCTCGCGGAGCCGTTCGGCTTGGGCGAGCATCGTCCTCGCATGCTGGAGAAGCGTTCGTCCTGCGGGCGTCGGCGTCACGCCCTGGCGGCCGCGGATGAGGAGGGTGGCGCCGACGGCTTCCTCCATGTTGCGAATACGGGTGCTGGCGGCGGCCAGCGCAAGATGCGAACGTTCGGCACCATGGGTGATGCTGCCGGCTTCCACGACGTCGCGAAACAGGGCCAGATCGACGAGATCGAAACGCATGACACAGCCTTCGTTTAAGGCGAAGGCAGACTATGCCGAATACTAATTGCGGTCTACCTTTTCGGGGCTAAGTTTCGTTCCGTACGAAGTACCGGAAAAAAGCCCAGAGGGTGCAAAAGGGCTGGCGCGCCGAACGAAGCGGCGGTCGCGGAGGAGATCATGTCCGAACTGAAAGTCCAGCGCCCCGTCTCGCCGCATCTTTCCATCTATCGCCTGTCGCCGACGATGGTGATGTCGATCGTTCATCGCATCACGGGCGCCGCACTCTATGTCGGTACGCTGCTTCTCGCCTGGTGGCTGTTCGCGGCCTCCGCACCCACGGGATATTTTGCATTCGTGAACGGTTTATTTGGTAGCTGGCTCGGGCAACTGGTGATGCTCGGTTACACGTGGGCATTGCTGCATCACATGCTCGGCGGCGTCCGCCATCTGATCTGGGATACCGGCAACGGCTTCGAGCCGAACGAACGGCAATTCCTCGCGGTCGGGACGCTTGTCGGCTCGCTCGCGCTCACCGCGGTGGTCTGGGTTTTCGGCTATCTGTTGAAAGGGTGAAATGATGAGGACGCCGCTCAGCCGGGTTCGCGGACTGGGTGCTGCGCATCGCGGCACCGATCATTTCTGGCTGCAGCGGCTCACCGCCGTTTCCAACCTCGTGCTGGTGACGGCCTCGCTGATCGTGATCGTGTCGCTTGCGGGCGCGAGCCACGCCGCGGTTATCACGCGGCTGCAAAATCCTCTCGTCGCGCTCCTGCTGCTCGCGGCGCTCATCTCGATCCTGGTGCATATGCGGATCGGGATGCAGGTAATCATCGAGGACTATGTCCATTCCGAGGGGCGCAAGATTCTGGCGCTGATGGCGAACAATTTCTTCACCTTCGCCGTGGGTCTCGCCTCGGTCTATGCGCTCCTGAAGATCAATTTCGGGCTCTAGCCATGAACGTGAACGCCAAAATCGAAGCGCCGGCCGTGAACGGAAAGGCCTATCCGATCACCGACCATGTCTATGACGTGATCGTGGTCGGCGCCGGCGGCTCCGGCCTCAGGGCCGTGATCGGCTGTGCCGAAGCAGGGCTCCGCACCGCCTGCATCACCAAGGTCTTCCCGACGCGCTCGCATACGGTCGCCGCGCAAGGCGGCATCGCCGCAGCGCTCGGCAACATGGGCGAGGACGACTGGCGCTGGCACATGTATGACACCGTCAAGGGCTCGGACTGGCTCGGCGATCAGGACGCGATCGAATATCTCTGCCGCCATGCGCCCGCCGCCGTCTATGAGCTCGAGCACTGGGGCCTGCCGTTCTCGCGCACCGACGACGGCAAGATCTACCAGCGCCCGTTCGGCGGCATGACCACGCATTTCGGCAAGGGCACC
>CAYVVB010000446.1:0-20046 GCA_964454955.1 uncultured Bradyrhizobium sp.
GGGGGCTGGACAGGATTTCTGGGAACGCACCTGTCGGGCAAATCACGTCCCGTGGCGCTGCCGTGTGTAAGTTCCCGGGCATCTCGGATGGGACATCCGACACGTTTGCAGCCGAAGGACGCAATGCGAGGTGATGCTGCGCCGCGATATTTTCGCCGAAACAAATGCGCGACGCGCCTCGTCCATGGCCGGCCAAATCCTGCCGCGATTGTGACGACCCTGGCCCAAGATCAATTGCCGTTCCAATTGACTCTCTCCGGATGCGGCGTACGCTGATGAGCGGGTCGCGAGCCAGGCCTCCCACGCCAGCAGAGCCAGCGCGGGTCGCTCCCGTCAGTGCCAGTCGAAGTGGGCCGATCCCCGCGTTTGGTGCACCAGGACGGCGCTGGCAACAGCGCCGTTCTTAATTGGGGTGTCCTCAATCGCCTCGCGCATCGTCTGGCCCTTCGCGGGCCTTTTTCCTCTCCGCCTTTCCTGCCGATGTGTTTCTTCGGACCCAGGCGTGACCTTGCCATCGCAGACTCATCGACGAGTTGCATGTGAGGCTTGCACGGAAAGCAGACGTCGCCGGATGAACGCGTCGCAACGCGACCACCGCTACAAAGTCCTTGAGACACCGACGTTCGATCCGTTCACTTCGCGTTCATGAGCCGGTTCTACTTTCCCTTTCGGTCAATCCTGACCGAGGAAAGGAAGTTCTTGATGAGCCGTCTCGTTGCACTGGTCATTCTTGCCGCCGTCTCCCTTCCCGCCGTCGCCAGCGCGCGGCCGCACTACCACCACCATCATCACCACATGCACTTTCATCGCTGATTGATCGACGTCCGAACCTTCGGCTCGCGGCAAGACTGAATCTCACAGCCGCGAGCCGACAAAGCGATCCGCCGACGCCGTGCTGCTTGCTGACCGAAACCCGAGGAAGGAATTTTCAAGGCGCGCGTTGAAAGCGCAGCCCGGATGAGCGCAGCGACATCCGGGGCCGCTGCTCGTTGTTTTCCCCACATCGGACAGACCCCGAGAAACGCAAAGATCAAAGACGAAAAGATCAGGAATGAAAATCGCATCAATTATCGTTACCTGCGCCGCTCTCGCCGCAGGGCTCACCTTCAATTCAATCGCCAACGCTCA
Source organism: uncultured Bradyrhizobium sp. (assembly GCA_964454955.1). Taxonomy (GTDB): domain Bacteria; phylum Pseudomonadota; class Alphaproteobacteria; order Rhizobiales; family Xanthobacteraceae; genus Bradyrhizobium. Next base: position 1,129 of record CAYVVB010000446.1, read on the forward strand.
GGATTCCGGCGGCGACCGCGACAGGGGAATTGAGCGCTTTTGCTCGAACGACAAGGCAGAGGATGTCGCCGCCAGGGAAGCCCGGATGGTCGACCATGCGACCGAGGGCCTCAAGCTTACGGATGCACAGAAAGCGGCGTTCAAGGACCTGCAGGATGCGCGCATCAAGGCGCGCGCGGACGCGAAGACGGCGCTTTGCTCCAGCAAGCCCGACCTGTCAAAACTGGAGGGCAAGCTGGCATTTCACCAGGCGATCCTGGAACAACGGCTGGCGGAAATGAAAGCAACGAATCCCAAGCTGCTCGCCTTCTACAATTCTCTCGACGCGGACCAGAAAGCCAGGTTCGACGAGTTCCACGAGCATCGTGGCCGGCGTTCCGGGCATCACCACCATCATCACCACCGGCATTGGCGCTATTGAACAGCGCTCAAGCTTCACGTCTGCAAAGCAAAGGGGTGGCGCATTGCCACCCCTTTTATTATTCGAATGATGTGAGCATTCGGTCCGGGGGGCGGCACGCCTTACTGCGCCCTGCAATGACTCCCTTTAGAGAGCATCTCGATATGAACGAAACAACCCCCCGCAATGGCTCGCGGAGCACGCTGCTTGCCGTTGAAGACACCGAATTCCTGCTTCGCGACGAGATGCGGCCGATCCGGTTCGCCCTCGAATATGCCAAGCCTGAACTCGCATTGCGGGATTGGGGCATTCGGTCGACTATCATCGTCCTCGGCGGCGCACGTGTACCATCTCCCGAGCAGGCCGCGGCCGCAGCCGAAACAGCGCGCACGGACGCCGAGAAGGAGCTCGCGGAGAAACTAAAGCAGCGATCGGAATTCTACCGCATCGCGCGCGAATTCGGCCGCATCGCTTCGCAACGCGGCGGCGCCTTCGACCCCAGGCACCGTTGGCGCGACAACGTGATTGCCACCGGCGGTGGCCCCGGCATCATGGAGGCGGCCAACCGCGGCGCCTCCGACGTCGGCGCGCCCAGTATCGGCTTCAACATCACCCTGCCGCATGAGCAGGTACCCAACCCCTACATCACGCCGGAGCTCAACTTCCGCTTTCACTACTTCGCCATGCGCAAGATGCACCTGGCCATGCGTGCGAACGGCCTGGCCATTTTCCCTGGCGGCTTCGGGACCCTGGACGAGATGTTCGAGCTGTTGACGCTGCAGCAGACGCAGAAGGCGCCACCGGCGCCCATCGTGCTGTTCGGCGAGAGCTACTGGCGCAAGATCGTCAACTTCGATGCCCTGGTCGATGAAGGCATGATTTCCGCGGCCGAGCTCGGTCTCTTCGAATTTGCAGAGACCGCCGAACAGGGATGGGCCTCGCTGGCCCGCCGTGGCCTGCGGGCGCATGGGAGTATCTAGACGACATAGGGATGAGTTGGTTGCCGTGAGCGCGTCTGCGCCTCTCCCCTTGTGAGCGAGGCCATTGCATATGCGTGTCACGCTGCCGTTCCTGCGCGTCACCTCCGGGACCTTCATTCCGGGATGGTCCGAAGGACCAGACCCGGAATCTCGAGATTCTCAGGTGCGCAATTGCGCACCATAGTTCGATGCTTGCGCATCGCCCCGGAATGACGACACAGTCAGACTAAGCTAAAACTGCCAATGGAAGCGGCCTGAGAACACGTTCACCGGTCCGCGGTCGGCGTTGTAGGCGGGATCGCCGATGAACTGGTAGTCGAACGTCAGCCGCGTCGCGGCCGTCAAGGCGTAGCTGTAATAGGCCTCCATGATCTTCTCCGTCGCCGGATTTGGCAGTTGGCCGTCGCCAATCAGAATGCCGATACCGCCCGCATTGAAGAATGCCTGGTGAACGGGTGAGATGCCGTTGATCACGCCCATGACGCCAACGGTATCGTCGGGCCTGCCCCAGTCTTTTCCATTGATGGACGCGCCGAGCTGGACCGTGCGATCGATGTCGGAGAAATCCCATGGCTCGACATCGCCGTCGGCCCAGCCCGCGCGGGCGAAGATGCCGACGCTGTCCGTGACCTGCTGCTCCAGATTCAGGCTGACGCCGGGACGGCTCGTGTAGGCGCGCACGGCCGTGATGTCGGCGGGCAGCCCGGTTGCGTCCGCCAGCGCGATGGCGTCGGAGAATTTGCCGGCGCTGCCGCGGCTGAGAAAGGCCGTCACCTTGAGCTTGCCGGGCTGGCCCCAGAGTTCGTGCCGCTCCTCGATCTCGCCGACGAGCTGGAAATTCCTGAACGTCGGGTCGAGAGCGTAGGCAAGCGGACTGTCGCCGCCGGCCGGCGTGTGCGAGAGATCGAAAATGCCGCCGCGGAAGGTCCATCGTCCGGTGTACCACTCCGCCGCGGCGCCATAGGTGTAACCCCAGCCGTCGCCGGCATAGTCGAACGTGCCGGCGTTGATCGCCGCCCAGTTCAGGAAGTCGACCTTGGGATTGTTGGCGTATTTGTTGGTGTCGAAGATGTCGGCGATGCCGAAGCGGCCGACGGTCAACACCAGCCGGTCCGCGGTGCGCGTGCCCGCGAACTGGTTGATGTCGGCATCAACCTTCTCGACCTCGCCGCCGAGATTGATGGTCTGGCGGATGAAGGCGCGCTGGATGCGCGCATAGGGCACGGCCGAACCCAGCTTGTAGGATTCGCCACTGGGAAAGCCGGCGACGCCATGGGTGTCGGCGAAGCCGAAACCCTGATCGATTTCCGGATTGGCCCAGAACTCTGCACCATCCCACAAACGCAAGCCGGCAAACAGCGTCGTGTCATAGGTCTCCTTGGTCTGGCCGGAGGCCGGCAGACTGTTCGGGCCCTCGTACGGCGATCTGATCTGCGGATAGCCCTGGACCGTGAACGTGGTCTGCGAGTGGAAGTTGATGAGATCCTGCGCGGCGGCCTTTGGCCAGATCACCACGGGCGAATCCTGATCCAGGTGATAGTTCAGCCCGAGACGCAATTGGTGCATGGAAAAATCCGAGCTGACGCGCTGTCCGAACGTCGGATAATCGACGCTGCTGCTGCCGTAGCCGGTCCACAGATATTCCGCTTTCGCGGTCCAGTTCGGCAGGATCGGCGTCTCGACGCCGAAGCCTGCGGTCCAGCCGAGCCGCCACAGAAACGGCCACTGCGCCGTTCCGTCCGCGAGCGTCAGCGTCTGTTGATTGTAGCTCCAGGCCAGGCCGCCCGTCGCGTAGAACAGGACGTTGCCGGGCGCGTAGCCGATGCGCCCGCGCAGCGTGCCCGAGGCTACCACGTTCTCGGTGAAGGTGACCGCGCCCAGCGTCGGCGACGCGAATGTCGTCATGTCGCCGATGGAGAGGCCGTTGACGTCGGGCCAGTTCGGAAACGAAACGTCAGCCTCCACGCCGAGCACGACACGGTTGGACAGCATCCTGTTGGCGCCGGCCTGAAAGCCCATGAAGCCGCTGCCGCTCTCGGCGAAGGAATCCGCCGGCTGAAACAGGTTCAGCGACCCGGACGCCGGCACTGCGCCGGGCGCCGTCCAGTTCGAGCGGCCGGCGGCATAAGCCATATGGCCGCCGACATACCAGCCGCTCCAATCATAGAGACCCGCGACCGGCGGCGCCTTCACCGGAAACGCCAGATCCGATGCCGCAACCGGCGCCATCGCCTCCAACAAAACCAAACAAGCCGCAGCCCCCGCTCGACAGCCCCACCGCGCCGCCCCCATCACGTCTACCCCGTATCAACTCATCACCAGTGCGCTGGCCCGATCACGGGCGAGACGCAGGCTTTCACGGAGCAGTACGGCGCAGATCGATCAAGATCGCGCACGGGCACCTTAGAGCGTTTCAAAGGCAGATCGCAGTCTTGAATCCCTCCAGGGAAGCGATTCTCTCTTCCGCACAAGATACTTGGCCGTCGCAGATGCCGGGCGCACCGACCCGCGCTCAGTTTAGAATCGCTTCAAGGCGCGCATGGTGCCAGCGCACTCGCCGCACCGATCCACGTCGCGCGCGTGAACGATCAACCGGCTCAATAGTACTGGTGGAAGTGATGGACCGGGCCGTGGCCATGGCCGACGGTAAAGCGGTCGGCGGAGGAGATCGCGGCGCTGACGAAGGCCTTGGCGTTGCGGACGGCCTTTTCCATATCCTCGCCCTTGGCAAGCCCGGCCGCGATCGCCGAAGACAGCGAACAGCCGGTGCCATGCGTGCTGGTGGTGGCAATGCGCGGCGCGGCGAGCGGCAACGTGCTGTTGGCGCCGATGAGATAGTCGATGCTCTCGCTGCCATGCCCGTGGCCGCCCTTGATCAGCACGAAACGGCAGCCCAGCGAGAGCAGCCGACGGCCCTGGCTCTCGATCGCGGCGTCATTCGAAGCCAATGGCTCGCTCAGGAGGATCGCCGCCTCGGGCAGGTTCGGCGTGATGATGGACGCGGCAGGGATAAGGCTCGTGCGCAACGCGTCGACGGCATCGGCCGGCAGCAGCCGGTCGCCCGAGGTCGCCACCATCACCGGATCGAGCACGACGTGCCGGGGCGACCAGCGTTTCACCGCGGCGACGACCGCCTCGACCGTCCCGCGCCCACCCAGCATGCCGATCTTGACTGCCGCGACATCGAGATCGTCGAACACCGCATCGCATTGCGCGGCGATCATGTCGGGCGGCACCGGGTGGATCGCGCTCACCCCCCTGGTGTTCTGCGCGGTGAGTGCCGTGATGACGGTGGCGCCATAGACGCCGAGCGCGGCGAACGTCTTCAGGTCCGCCTGGATGCCGGCGCCGCCGGACGAATCCGACCCGGCGATGGTGAGCGCAACGGGCGTGGTCATGCTTTTCTCCTAACGGGAAGGCCGGTTCGCAGCAAGTTCGCTTGCCAGGGGCGCCCAAATTTGGCTCTGTGGCGCCGGCGAAGGGATACTCCCTCCGCCTTAAACCGTTATAGTGCGGCCGGGTTTCCCGGGGCTTTCCCGTTCCGATGGAATCGGAATGGAATGGGGCTCCAAATTTCTGGTTCGACGCGTTTTCTCGACGCGAACCGGTTTCCACTTCGCTCGAAAACGCTCCAAGGAGGCGATCGCGATGGTTCCTTTCTTCGTCCAGATCAAGTGCAAGCTGGGCCAGTCCTATGCGGTGGCCAACGCACTGGCCGAGGCCGAGATTGCATCCGAGATCTATTCCACCGCCGGCGACTACGACCTGCTGGTCAAGTTCTACGTCGACAAGGACACCGACATCGGCCACTTCATCAACGAGAAGGTGCAGAGCATTCCCGGCATCCAGGACACCCACACCATCATCACCTTCAAGGCGTTCGGAATGAGCTAAAGCGCGATGAGGTTTGGCTGAATCGCAGCGAGCCGTAAACTCCGTGCACCTCTCCCCTGCAGGCAGGGCTATCGCATATGTCTCCAACTTGCACCGTCATTCCGGGGCGCCCGAAGGGCGAACCCGGAATGACGGTGCCAAAGGTGACGCGCAGATGCCGCGCACGGCAGCGTCATCCGCATGTGCGATAGCCCTGCCCTACGGGAGAGGTGAACAGAGTCCGTGGCAATTCAACCAAAACTCATCACGCCTTAGCTGGCGCTCGCCTTCTTCTTCGGCCGCGGCGGTCCCTCGACCGGCGGCAGCGACTTCAGATAGTCCGCGATCGCGGCGCGGTCGTCCGCCGGTAGCTGCGACGTATTCCTGATCACGGGCGCCATCGAACCGCCGGCGCTGTCGCCGTCCGGCGTCTCTCCGGTTTCGAGGAAATAGGCGACGTCCTTCTCGCTCCAGTCGGAGAGCCCCTTCCGGGTGATGTTGGGCACCCACCCCTCGCCCTCCGGATTGGGACCGCCCGCGAAGCGCTGCGCGGCAACGATGCCGCCGAGAAAATTGCGCGGGCTGTGACACTCGGCGCAATGCCCGAAACTGTTGACGAGATAGGCCCCGCGGTTGAAGCGCGCCTCGCGTGACGGGTCAGGTGCGAACGGCCTGCCGTCCATGAACAGGAGCTTCCAGATTCCGATGTTGCGGCGGATGTTGAAGGGAAACGGCACGTCGTGATCGCGCACCCTGCCGGGCACGGGAGCGAGCGTCTTCAGATAGGCGAAGAGATCGCGCACGTCCTCGACCCGCGCATGCGCATAGGAGGTATAGGGAAAGGCCGGAAAATAGTGCTCGCCGGTCGGCGAGATTCCCTTCATCACCGCGTTGACGAAATCGGTCTCGCTCCAGCGCCCGATGCCGTCCTGCGGATCGGGCGAGATGTTCGGTGCATAGAAGGTGCCGAAGGGCGAATGTATCGCGAGCCCGCCGCCGAGCTTTAAGCGATCGGGCTGGCCGGGCACCGCATGGCAGGAGGAACATCCTCCGGCGTTGAAGATTATCTGGCCGTTGGTGAGATTCGGTGTGTAGGCCGGCGCGGTGACCGCGAGCGCAGACGGGGCCGCCGTGAGCCAGAGATACAGTGCGAACGCCGCAACGGCGCAAAGGAAGACAGCAGGAAGAATTCGTCGCAGCATCGCCGATCCGTCATCTGCAGCCGACTCTATGGCTGATATGTTCACCACTCCAGCCAGGGACGGGGTGAAAATTTCTTGAACCGCCGAGCCGGCCTTTCGGGAATAAACCTGCAAGCCTCGTTGTTGTCAGGAACGCCATTACGTCAACAGGGAGAGAAACCATGACCAAAACCATGCTTGCCGCGCTTGCGTTCGGAGCCGTGATCGTCCTTGCCGGGCCAGCCTCTGCCGAGAAATTCAAGGCCGCGCTGGATGGCAAGTCCGAAGTGCCGCCGACCACGAGCACCGCGACCGGCACCGCCGACATCAATTACGATCCGGCCACCAAGAAGGTGACTTGGACCCTCACCTATTCGGGACTGACCGGCCCTGCAACGGCTGCGCATTTCCACGGGCCCGCCGAGGCCGGCAAGAATGCCGGCGTGGCGGTCGCGATCCCCAATGCAGCCAAGAGCCCGGTCGAAGGCAGCGCGACCCTGACCGACCAGCAGGCTGCCGATCTCGAGGCCGGCAGGTACTACGTGAACGTCCACACCGCGGCCAATCCGGCCGGCGAAATCCGCGGCCAGGTGACAAAGTAAACGCGAGCCGTCCATCCTGAGGGGTCGCGTCAGCGAGCCTCGAAGGATGAACGGCCCCGCTGCAGCCATCCGGGCCGTCGCCCTTCGAGACGGCCGCGTTTCGCGGCCTCCTCAGGGAGACGGTGATGGCTGGGAGGCTGTACCGGCCGCCGCTCGCCGAAGAAGCCGGCTATTTCAGCTTGACGCGGTAGGTCTCGTGGCAATCGGTGCAGCGGTCGTTGATCGTCTTGAACGCTACCTTCAGCTGGTCGAGATTGGTGATCTTGCCCTTGACCTCAGCGATCGCCTTCTCGACGGGGGGAATCTTCGAATCGAAATCGGTCTTGTTCTGCCAGATCTTCTGCGACGAGCCGTAGGTCGCATCGACCACGTCTTCCTTCGGGTTGTCGGCAAATGTTTTCGCGATCTTCGGCACACTGCCTTCGAGCTGGGCGATCGCGTCGTCAACCGCTTTCTGGTCGTAAGCCAGATCGCCTTTGACCATCTTGGCGAGGACCCCGTACATGCTCTTGCCCTGCGATCGCATCAGATTGTCCTGCTCGACCGCGAGCTTCTGGTCCGCCATCACGGCGCCCGCGCTCAACAGCAAGGCACCTACCACCGCTATCGTCCGCTTCATCGACGACGTCTCCCTTGACTTCCATTTGCAAATGCCGCGGTTGCGCTCCTGCGAAACCGCGGTTGATCTGAGTTGGCGCCTGTCCTGTTCACAGAAAACCCCCTCGCGGGATTTTATTCCCGCGCCGGGAGGATATCACAGGCGATGCTGGCGTTGATGTTCGCGGATCGCGATCCAGACCCGCTCCGGCGTTGCCGGCATGTCGATGTGGTCGATCTTGTACTCGCGCCAAAGTCCCTCGACGATGGCGTTGACCACCGCAGGACACGAGCCGATCGCGCCGGCCTCGCCCGCGCCCTTGACGCCGAGCGGATTGGTCTTGCAGGGGATGTTGTGGGTCTCGAAATGGAGCGACACGCCGTCGGCGGCGCGCGGCAGGGCGTAATCCATGTAGGTCGCGGTCATCAGCTGGCCGTCGGCCGGGCTGTAGACCACCTGCTCCATCAGCGCCTGTCCGATGCCCTGCATCACCCCGCCATGCACCTGCCCGGCGAGCAGCAGCGGATTGAGCGTCACGCCGAAATCGTCGACGATCACGTAGTTGACGATCTTGATGATGCCGGTTGCGGGATCGATCTCGACTTCGGCGATGTGGGTGCCGTTGGGATAGGTGCCGTCGGCGCTGGTGAAGGTCGCGGCTCCCTTGAGCTTTGCGGGATCGGCGCCGGGACGGCTGGCGAGATCGGCGAAGCTGATGGAGCGGTCGGTGCCGGCGACGCGCACCAGGCCGCCTGCGATCTCGAGATCGCCGACGCCGGTTTCCAGCGCTTCGGTTGCGAGCTCCTTCAGCTTCTTGCCGAGTTCGCTGGTGGCGCGTTCGACACAGACGCCGCCGGTCGGAATCGAGGACGAGCCGCCGGTGCCGAGCCCCGTGGCGATCTCGTCGGTGTCGCCCTGGTGGATGTGAACGCGATCCGGCGGCAGGCCGAACTGCTCGGCGACGATCTGCGCATAGGCGGTCTGGTGGCCCTGCCCGCTCGACTGGGTGCCGATCAGGATGGTGACATCGCCGTTCGGATCGAGCCGCACATTGGCGGTTTCCTCGCCCATGGTGCCGCAGATTTCGACATAGCTCGACATGCCGATGCCGCGCACCAGTCCCTGCTTCTTCGCCGCCCTGGCGCGCTTGGGAAAATCCTTCCAGTCGGCGACTTCCATCGCCCGCTTCATATGCGCAGTGAAATCGCCGGAATCGTAGACCTTGCCGGTCGCGGTCTTGTAGGGCATCTGGCGCGGCGAGATGAAATTCTTCTTGCGGATCGCATCCGGTGTCATGCCGAGCTTGCGCGCCGCGGCATCGACCAGCCGTTCGATCACATAGGCGGCCTCGGGCCGGCCCGCGCCGCGATAGGCATCGACCGGCACCGTGTTGGTGAACACGGTGCGGACGCGGCAGTGGAAGGTCTGTATGTCGTAAAGGCCCGGCAGCATGCCGGCCCCGCCATGCGGAATATAGGGGCCGAAGGTCGACAGATACGCGCCCATGTCGCCGATCAGGTCGACGTCCATGGCGAGAAACTTGCCGTCCTTGGCGAGCGCCATCCGCGCCGTCGTGAGATTGTCGCGGCCCTGCGCATCGCCCATGAAATGTTCGGAGCGATCGGCGGCCCAGCGCACCGTCTTCTCCAGCCTCTTCGAGGCGACCGCCAGCAGCGCGTATTCGCGGTAGGGAAACAGCTTTGTGCCGAAACCGCCGCCGACGTCGGGACAGATCACCCGCATCTTCTCGACGGGAATGTTGAGGACGTTCTGGCACAGGATGTCGCGCAGCCGATGGCTGCCCTGGCTGCCGACCGTGAGCGTCAGATGATCGCGTTTGGCGTCGTATTCGCAGACCGCCGCGCGCGTTTCCATGAAGCTTGCCACCACGCGCGGATTGACGATCGAGATTTCCGCCACCGCATGCGCCTTGGCGAAAGCCTCATCGGTCGCCTTCTTGTCGCCGATCGGCACGTCGAACAGGATGTTGCCGGGATGGCTGGGCCACACCTGCGGCGCCCCCGGCTTCACCGCATTGGCTGCGCCGGCGACCGCAGGCAGCGGCGTCCAGTTGACCTCGATCGCCTCGATGGCGTCGCGGGCGCGGTCGGACGTCTCGGCGACGACGAAGGCGACGGCATCGCCGACATGGCGCACCTCGTCCATGGGCAGGATCGGATAGGGCGGACCGGTGAACGGGTTCACCTCGAGGTTGAACAGGCACGGCAGGTTGCCGAGATCCTTCACGTCCTCGGCCGTGAGAATCAGCGCCACTCCGGGAAGCCCGCGCGCCCGGCTCGCATCGATGGTGTATGTCGCATGCGCATGCGGCGAACGCAGCACCATGGCATGTAGTGAGCCCAAAGGCGCGTAGTCATCAGTATAGCGGCCCCGGCCGCGGATCAGCGCGTCATCCTCCTTGCGCAGCACGCTTTGGCCGACGCCGAACTTGATGGGAGCAGCCATGCTATCTCCGATTTCCTATCTTTTAAGTTGCGCCATATTGCAGCGGATCGCGAGGCAGCGCAAATCCCCTTTAGCTACGAACCAATGAACGCAGCCATTTAAGGCCAAACAGAGCCATGATCGCGCCGGCATAGACCGCGCCGCCAACGGCGATCAGCAACGCCAACACAATTTCGTTGCGGAAAGCCGTGAGCCCTGAAAGATGCGCTGCAGCAAATTTGGCGGTGAACCAGAGCGTGGCGGCAAGCAGCACGCCGGACATCGCAAATTTCAACAACGACCGCAGCAGGAGCCGGTCCAGTTCGAGATAGCCAGCCCGCACGGCAAATCCGAGCACCAGCAACAAATTGATCCAGGCGCCGACGGCCGTGGCAAGCGCCAGCCCGACCTGCGCGAAAGGCCCCATCAGCAGCACCTTCAACAGCACGTTCATGGTGAGGCCCGTCAGCGATGCCTTCATGGGCGTCGCTGTGTCCTTGCGCGCATAGAAGGTCGCGACCGCGCTGCGGATCAGCACGAAGGGAATGAGGCCGATCGCATAGGCGGCCAGCGTCGCGCCTGCGGCGGCCGCATCGGCTTTCGTAAAGGCGCCGCGCGCGAACATTGCGCGAGTGATGACGTCAGGCACCGCGAGGAACGCGGCAACGAAAGGCACGGAGAACAGAAGCGTGAAATCGAAAGCGCGGCGCTGCTGCTCCATGGCGCCGATATGATCGTTCGCCGTCAGCCGCCGTGACATTTCCGGCAGCAGCACCGTGCCGATGGCGATCCCGATGACGCCGATCGGCAACTGGTTGAGCCGATCGACATAATAGAGTGCGGAGAGCGCGCCGGCCGGCAGGAAGGTCGCGATGATGGTGTCCGCGAACATGGCGACCTGCGTTCCCATCGAACCCAGCGTTGCCGGACCGAGCGCGCCGAAGAACGCGCGAATATCCTCGTCAAGCTTCAAGGGCGCGAAACGCGGCAGGCCGCCATGGGTGGCGAGATCGCCGGCCAGCAGAAAATACTGCAGGAAGCCGGAGATCAGCACGCCCCAGGCCGCGGCATGGCCGGCGGTCGGGAAGAATGCCGCCACGGCCAGTGTCGCCATCATCGCGATGTTGAGGAAGATCGAGGCTGCCGCTGCGCTTGCGAAACGCTGCATCACGTTCAGCATGCCGCCATAGAGCGTAACCAGCGTGATCAGGAGCAGATACGGAAACGTGATCCGCGTCAGCTCGATCGCGAGCTTGCGCTGCTCCGCGTCGTCGGCGAAGCCCGGCGCAAGGACTCTCATGGCCTGCGGCATGAACAGCCAGGCCAGCACGAGAAGCACCACCTGCGACAGCAACAACAGCGTGAAGATGCGATCGGCAAACAGTTTTGCCGAGGCCTGGCCCTTTTCGCCGTGGACATGGGCATAGGCCGGCACGAACGCGGCATTGAACGCCCCCTCGGCGAAAATCGCCCGGAAATGATTGGGCAGGCGGAACGCGACAAAAAACGCATCCGCGACGGGTCCGGCGCCGAGGATCGCTGCGAGCATGATGTCGCGTGCAAACCCCGTCAGCCGCGAAAGCAGGGTGTAGCCGCCGACCGTAAAAATGCGCCCAAGCATGCGCCGCTTCTAAAGCATGAGAGGCCTGGTTTGAAGCGAAGAACGTCCCTTCTCCGACTTGCGTCGGGGCGTACTCGTAGGGTGGGCAAAGCAAAGCGTGCCCACCGCTTTAGGCATGCCGGGCTCAATGGTGGGCACGGCGCAAATGCGCCTTTGCCCACCTGCTCCTTCGACAACGGCCATATCAGCCCGAAACCGCGCCGCGCACGGCCGCGATGATGCGGTCCTGGGTCTCTTCGTCGAGATAGGCATGCATCGGCAGGCTGATGACATCGGCCGAGAGGCTCTCGCTGACCGGCAGCCCCCCGTCGGCAACAGGGAAATGGCGGTAGGCGGTCTGCTGATGGATCGACTTCGGGTAATAGATCGCGGTCGGAACACCCTGCGTCTTGAGCGCCGCGGCGAAGGCGTCGCGGTTACATCCCTTGGGCAGGCGGATGGTATATTGCGCCCAGACCGACGTGCAGCCGGCGGCGAGACGCGGCACCTTCACGACATTGCCGAGCCCGCGCGTGTAGCGCTCCGCAACCCTGTTGCGAGCTGAGATCTCGTCTTCGAAGATCTTCAGCTTCTCGATCAGGATCGCCGCCTGCATGGTGTCGAGCCGCCCAGTGAGGCCAAGCCGGACGTTGTCATATTTGTCGGAACCCTGGCCGTGCACGCGGATGCTCCGCAGCGTGGCGGCGAGCTCGGCATCATCGGTGAGAATTGCACCGCCATCGCCGAAGCAGCCGAGCGGCTTTGCCGGGAAGAAGCTGGTCGCGGTCGCGAGCCCGAAAGTCCCGAGCCGACGGCCCTTGTAGCTCGCGCCAAAACCCTGGGCGGCGTCGTCGAGCACGAACAGGCCCTCGGCGTCCGCAATGGCGGCAATCGCATCATGATCGGCGCTCTGCCCGAACAAGTCGACCGGGATCACGGCCTTCGGCTTGAGACCGAGCCTTCTTGCGGTGGCAATGCCGCGCGCGAGCGAGGCCGCATCCATGTTGAAGGTCTCTCCGTCGACATCGACGAACACCGGCGTTGCACCGGTGAGCGCCACCGTTTCGCCCGTCGCGCAAAACGTAAACGACGGGCAAACGACCGCGTCGCCCGGCCCGATGCCCTTGGCCATCAACACCATCAACAGCGCGTCAGTGCCGCTCGAGCAGCTCACCACATGCTTGGCGCCGCTGAAGGCCGCAAGGTCGGCCTCGAGCTGCGTGACTTCGGGACCGCCCAGGAACTGGCAATGCGTGAGCACGCGGGACACGGCGTCATCGATTTTCCTGCCCAGTCTCTGGCGCTGAGCGCCGACATCGATGAACGGGATGGATTGCGGACGCAGATGCTGGTTCATGGAGCCTTGCGACGGTTGAACGATGGACATCGGATGGTTCAGCCGACCACGCGGCGCGGCCCCTTGCGGGCGGGCGGCGCGGCTATGGGCGTGGCGGAGGTTTCGAGGCAGCGTGTGGCGATTTCGAGGCTCGCCACGCCCTCGTCCCCGGTCACCGCAGGCGCGGAGCCCGAGCGCACGGCATGGAGGAAGGCAATCAGCTCGGCCCGCAGCGGCTCGTCATGGCCGACCGGAAGGTGCCGCATGGAGTAGCTGCCGTCGGGCTTGAAGCCGAAACACTCGGTGACCTGACGGGTGAGCAGATCGCCCATCACATATTTGCCGCGGGTGGCCACCGTCACGTTGCGCGCCTTGAACGGTGTCAGCCAGTTGGTGTTGATGTGGGCGAGCACACCGGAGGCGGTGCGGAACTGCAGGAGCGCGATGTCCTCGCGCTCGGCAACCGCACTGGACAATTGCGGCTGCACCTCGACGATGTCCGACTCGGTGAACCAGCGGATCAGGTCGATGTCGTGCACGGCAAGGTCGATGACGACGCCGACATTCGACATGCGCGGCGGAAACGGTCCGACGCGGGTGATCGCAATCGACAGGATGTCCTCGCCCGAGATGGCCTGCTTGACCGCTGCGACCGCCGGATTGAAGCGCTCGACATGGCCGACCATCAGCGTGACGCCGGCGCGACGGGCGGCGGCAACGATTTCCCTGCCCTCCTCGACCGAAGAGGCAATCGGCTTTTCGACCAGCACATGGACGTTTCGGCGGATGCAGGCGAGCGCGATCTCGTGATGCAAATGCGTCGGAGCCGCGATGGTGACGGCGTCGACCCCTTCGGCGATCAGATCGTCGAGCTTTTCGAAGGTGCGACACTCGGTGAGATCGGTCGCGCGCGTCCGCTGCGCCAGCAGGGGATCAACCACGCCGACCAGCCTGGTGTCCGGCAGGCCAGCCAGCACGCGGGCGTGATTGGTGCCCATCACGCCTGCGCCTATGACCCCGACGCGAAGCGCGCGCTTCGGTCCGGCCTTCACGTCCGATCCCGTTCCCGTAGAACTCATACAGCTACCCCCCAATGGAATCTCGCCCCAAGCTACCCCGATCGCTTCCTAGCACGCTCGTCACACATGTGGCGAATGCCTACGGGGCAACCCGGACACGATTTGATGCAAAAGATTACAGTCCCAGATCGGGAAAATCACCAGCGATTCAAAGGACATGACACCGGCGAAAGTTTGTTCGGAAGGTGCACTATTTTGCGTGCTGGCGCCGCAAAGCTTCACGTCTGTCACCGTCAGCCTGAAGTGCCGTGGCGCAGCGGCGGCCTCGAAGGGCGCCGGCCCCGATGCAAGCAGATGGACCGTTCATCCTTCGAGGCTCGCTCGCATTCGCGCTTGCGCGACAAACGGCGAAAGCCGTTTGCGGGGAGATGACGGGTCAGCTCCGGCGCGGAGGAGGCCGATCTATTTGCCGAGCGAGCCGAGATAGCGGATGGCCGAGATGCTCGGCAGGAAGGTGTAAGCCCCGCCCCTGGTTTGAACGAAGCGCGGCAAGCCGCGCAGCCGGATCGTTTCACCCGATTTGAGCAGGAGGTCGAACCAGCTTGTCCCTGCTTCATTGGTGCCGATCAGGGCATCGTTCGAGCCGGTCACGCGAGGGTCCTGCAGACCCACATTCACCCAGTCGCAGCACATCGCCTCGAACTGCGCGCCGAGACTGGCTCCGATGAAATTGCCGAGCAGCCCCCGCTTTTCCGTATCGGGACGAGCCGGGTCATAGGCCGGACCGTAGGGCATGCCGCGGCGAATGAGACGCCGGCTGTTGTTGGCCACCCGCTGCACGATCTGCCCGCCGCGCGGGTTGCCGCGTCGGATATGGGCGCCGTAAGGACAGCGCGAGGCGGCATCGTAATCGAAATTATTCGCCTCGACCTCATGCAGCGGGCGCGGCGTATCCGGCGACAAGGCCAGCGGGACGCCGTTGCGCCAGCGGCCGCAGAGATGGGCGGCGACGACCTCCCGCAAGGCGGCCTCGCGCGACAGCCCCTCGCCGATCGCCGGCTCGGCGCCGGGCGGCAGCAGTTCATCTCCTTTCGGATGCGAGAGCAGATATTTCGCCGCCTCGGTGAGATAGGCTTCAAAGCGCACCACATCCTGCTCGAGCACGCGGAAGGCGTTGAACGCGCCGTTGCGCCCGAGCACGTCAGGCGCGGGCACCCGCCAGAACAGGCCTTCAAAATTGTTCGGATATCCAAGCAGAGCGGTGCCGAGCGGCGCCATCGGCTGGGGGTCCGGATAATCCTTGGGATCGTGGACTTCCGCAAATCTCGGCTGCGAGATGTTGTCACGATAGCCGAAGTGAACGTAGTCGTCGTGGAAATTGAAGCCCTCGCAAGTCCCCAATAACCTGAATGGGCCATTGCCCTGGAGCGCTTGATTCTGAATGCGATCGAGCGCGCCGACATCGTCGGCGTAGATCGAAGCAATCAAATGCACGGATTGCGCTTGATTGAACGGCGCAGGCCATTTGTCCGGCGCGCTCTCCCCGATATCGCCGAGCTTGACCGCGCGCGCGGCCATGCCTTCGACGAACTCGGTCGGAAAGCTCGCAAGCGACTCCGGCATAGCGCCGAGCGCCCGCAAGCCCTCGAAGGTGACGCCGATATTGAAGCACGTGGCGGGCTTGCTGTCCCACGGCGCCTGGCTCGTCACCTGCGGAATATCGTGACGACCCGAAACCGTGGTGCCGAGCCAGCCCCGCGCCTCGTTCGCATCGGCAACGGCGAGAACGAGATGCCGCACGCGGGGCTTGCGATAGCCCCGCAAGATGTTTCCCTGCACGTCAGAGGGGTCGAACATGGCGCTCACCAACCGATTCCAAATTGCCGGCGTACCTCGGCCACGGAATAGCCGGGATAGGCGCGATAGCCGCTGCCGAGCGATACGTTGGGGTTGACGTTGAGCTGCAGGACCAGATTGCGCGACAGGTTGCGCAGATCGTTGGTCCCGAGGTCGGCGCCGCCGTTCACCTCTTCCTGGTGCCGGAACAGGTCGGTAGCCAGATCCGACACCTGATAGAGATCGTGGGCGTGCACCCAATCGATGAATTTCTCGACGTTCTCTTCGGAGGGAATGACGTCCTCGCCGCCCTCCACCAGGCTCACCACCGCGTCGAACACGCTTCCGATCGTGGCGATGAAGTCGCGGATGTAGTTGGTGAAGTCTCCGTCATAGACGGAGAACATGCAGATGTTGTCGCCGACGATCACGAACCGCGCGAAGTGAACGGTGCCGACATTGTCGAGCCCGGCGTAAATCTCGTCCTTGTTGGCGGCGATCGCCAGGGCCGCCTCGGCGCGGCCGACCGCCGACTTGTTCTTGAGCGGCATGATCAGGTTCATCATGCGCTGGACGTTGTCGCCCACCTGCACCGAATAGCGTGGACCGCCGGGCTGCGGCTTGACCGGCACGCGCCACGCCCAGAAAGGCACGAGGATCTTCGCCGCCACGAACTGGAACAAGCGCGTGTTGGGAAGCCCGTCAACAAATCGATCAAACCAATCCTCAGCCCCAGCCATCGCCTAACTCCGGTTGAAAGGACAGGCCGTGCCGCCGCGCATCTCGCGCGATGCTTCGTAGGCATCCTTGCGGGCCTGCAGAATGGGATCTCCGGACGCTTCGATGCCGGCCACGAAGCGGCACGGATTGAAGCTGATCTGTTCGGCTGCCGCCTTCTGATCCGCGGCGACGTTGGTCAGAGTCAGCGTCCCCATCACCACCCTGATGCGATGCGCCGGCCATGGCTGGGTTGGATCGTCAAGCGCATCGCCCGCCTCGCCGATTTGCATCATCAGCAGGAAGCGCGCCGGCCATTGCTTGAGACGCTCCCTCAGTTCCTCCTGCAGGTAACTATCGACGGGCGGCTTTGCCGGGTCGGTGTTGCGGACACCAGCGACCGGCTGCCAGGACAAGCGGACCGGGCGGCGAACCGTATCGGCGCCCGTCACGATGAAAGTGTGGACCGCATGGTAGGCGGCGCGGACATAGCTCACCGGCGCGCCGATCGTGGCCGCCTGGAACACGCTGAGCTGCGCGAATTTGTGCGCATTGGCGTAAGCCAGCGTACCGGCATTGCCGTTTGCGGTTTCCCCGGGATTTGGATCGGGAAGCGGCACTTTGAGCTGCAGCATGTCGCCGATCTTGCGCCACGGCGATTCCTTCTTCACCGGCGTCTGTCGCGCAGCCCAGGTGAAATCCAGGAAGTCGTTCACCGTGGGCACGAAGAATTCGCCGAGCGTCATCGCGATCAGGTCGGTGGCGATGCCGTTGCTCAGGTGAAATCGCGTCGCCATGCCGCGCACGTCGGACCAACCGTCATGCCGCGCGGGACTTCCCGACCCGTTGGAGAAGCGCACCGTTACCGGCACGCGCTGTCCGCCGAAATGTTCGGCGACGCAGTAGCTTCGCGCCACATCGGAGGCTTCGAAATAACCCTCGACCCCGACGCCGATGGTGTGGATCGGCCGGGTGCCGGGCGCATGATCCGGGAAGTCGGAAATAACGGCCTCAACAAGCTTTCGCGCTAAAGGTGTATCGGTCATCACCCCTCCCGCACGAACGGGCGTGCAATTGCCTAGAGTATCATCCGGAAAAACTGGTACCGGTCTTCTATCGCGACAAACGCAAAAAGCGTTTGCGCGGAGATCATGCTCAATCAAGAAGCTAAAGCGGCGGCGCTTCAGCCTAATCCATCACGCTCTAAAAACTCGCGACGTCCACCTTCACTCGACTGGCGGTCATTCGCTGCCACGCGTCCAAGATGTACCTTCGCGCTTCCGCCGGGTCAAAGCCTGATCCACGCGCGGCTGCAGTTTCGAACAGCTTATCGCCCAGGTTGTCCCTGGCCTGGGCGACGGCGTTGCGCGCCGCGCGGTCGAGTTTCAGGGGCGAGGCCTTCAGGGCACCGGCCAGAACGGCAAGCTCTTCAAAGGCCTCGAGCCCCGCGAGCGGCAGGATCAGGGAACGGATCGTGAGCCAGGTGTAGAATGTCGTTCCGTGGCTCGGAAGCTCGATCAGCGAGCGGATATGGATGTCCAGGGCTTCTTCCGGCGTGGCGTTGGCCGCCCGCAAGTCGGCGATGAGCTGTTTGACCCTTTGCACCCCCAGATGATTGCCCGCCATTTTGGCCCACTCGGCGGTCATCTGGTATTCGTCGATCGCCACGTTGGGATCATCGGCGACACCGGCGCGCGCGTAATGGATGTAGCCCATCAGCGTGGGCGGCAGGACACCCTTGCCCATTTCGCTGATCTGCCTGACCAGCTCTTCGGCGCCCCCGAGATCGCCCGTCCGCGCCTTGACGTTGGCGATCATGCAGAGCGACATCACCTCGCAGGGCATGTTGTTGGCGCTTCGCGCTTTTTCGATCGCCGCGGCAAGATGCTTGCTGCACGCTTTCGGATCTCCCGACCACTGTGCCATCTGCCCCAGCACATGGCAGAGCCAACCCCCGCTCGATTGCGTCCCGGCGGCTTCGGCCTGCAAACCGCGCTCGATAAAGGCGGCGGCCTTCGCCTGATCACCTCCGTCGTGAAACGCATGACCGGCCGCGGCAGCGAGCAGGATCGGCGCCTGCGCGAGCTTGTCGGCGCCCGGCCGCGCCATGATGCGCTCGTACCAATTGCCGGTTTCAGCGCCGCGGTGCCAATAGTTGAACAGGAACAGCGGCGCGGCCAGATCCGCCGCCAGCGTCAGATCGCGCGCGATCGCCCGGTCGAAAGCCGCACGCAGGTTGGGGATATCGTCATAGATCGCGTTCGCGGCCTTGGCTTCATTGATGCTTGCAATCTGCTCGCCCAATTTGTGCGCCCGCGATGCATAGACCTC
>CAYVVB010000447.1:0-5268 GCA_964454955.1 uncultured Bradyrhizobium sp.
GGCGCCCCGGCTCGCGCGGAGATCGCCTTCGATCGTGGCCAACCGATCGACCACATGGCCGAGTGAATTGTTCACAGCCTCCAGCGAATCCTGGGTTTGGCGGCTGGTCTGGCTCTGGCTCTGGCGGATGTCGGACAGTTCGCGCTTCACGAGGTCGATGACCCCGGAGTCCTGCGGCGCGGCGGTGCGCTGCGTGCTGTCCGCCAGCCTGACGAAAGCCGCATGCTGGCGTTCGAGGTGACCCAGAACGTCCTGCAGCGCATCCTCCACGCGCGACAAGTTGCCGCCGCGGCCTTCGCTGGACGCCTCCAGGCGCTCCAGCAGGTAGGACACGCGCTGTTCGAGATGAGCGAACGTGGCGGCGCTGTCGTTGCCGACCTGCAGGCGGTCGATGCGCTCGGACAGCGCGCGCAGCGCGCCTTCGAGCTGCGCGGCATCGAAGACCGGCCGCTCGTGACTTTCCAGCGCCGCGGTCAGGGCCGCAATGCGCTGCTCGAGCGCGGCAAAGGAATCGCCGGCCCCGCCGCTGGTCAATTGATCGACCTTAGTGGACAACAGGCGGACGTCCTCGGCAAGCCGCGCCAGCGCGTCGTCGGAGGCGATGGTGGAGGTGATAGAGCGCAGCGCTGCAATCGCGCTTTCGAGCTGCTGCACCGTGCCCGGATCGTCATTGGCGCGCAGGATCGTATCGAGCTTGGCGCCGAGATTGTGGATCGCCTCGTCGTAGCCGGTGAGCTGCTCGGCGGTGGTGAGCGAGCGCAACACCTCGCGGATTTCGCCGAGGGCCCGTTCGATATTGGCCAGCGCCGGGCCGTCCACCGCGCTCTGCCGGCTGTCGTCGATGCGACGGGCCAGCGAGCGGATCTCGCCCTCCAGCGACTCGATTGCCCGTCGCGGCATCGCTTCGAGAATGGCGCCGCGGATCTCCGTGAGCTCGCTGCGGAAGGCCGCGATCGATTGCTCGATCCCGCTCGGCCGCTGCAGCGCCTCGATCTGGCTGGTGATCGCGACGAGGTGACGCTCGAGCGAGGAGAAGTCGGGCCCTTGCGGCGCCGGCGGCTGCGGCGCAACCGGCGGTGCGGCGTGCGGCGGCAGCGAGCGCGGCGCCGGCGCATCGAGTTCACTCTGGCGGGCGGCGATTTCCGCAATCGCGTGATCGAGGGAGGCGGGTGAAAGCGGCGGCGAAGGGCGATAGGCCGGATCGCGTTGGCCAAGATCGCGATCCGCTTGATCGCTGTACACCTGGGCTGCGGCGCGCTCGACCACATTGGCGCGTCGCTCGCTTGTTTCGCGGGCCTGCTTTGGCGGCTGCGGCCTGGTAATCTGCGCCAGCCGTTCATCGAGCCGCGAGATCGCGTCGTTCAACTGGCGGGCGACGCCGTGTTCGCGCGAGGCTTCGTCGCGGCGCGGCGCCTGCGAAATCTGTTCGATATGGCGGGTGATCGAATCCAGCCGCTGGTGAATGTCGGCGACGTCGCGGCTGATGGGCGCCGGCTGCTGCTCGGGATTGCGGAAATTCGGCGGGCTCGCTTCCCCGAGAGTCGAGTTGAGCCAGTCATTGAGGGTCATGCCGGCACGGCGCGCCGCAGCCTCGGCCCTCTCGCGGACGGATGGGTCGATGCCGTCAACACTCCACGATACGCGCGAATTCATGATACCGTCCGGTTCCGACTCCGGCGCTCCCATCAAGCGCCTTCAGCCTCCCCGCGCGTCCCAGGAACGAGACAATCGAATTCCGCGCAGGTCGTCTGCCTCAGCTCCCGACTTTTTCCCGGCACGGTAAATAACGGGTTAAGGAATACGGCGTTCGCGCCCAAAACTTGGTCTTGAGGGGCAGGTATGATTTTGCGGCCCCGGAGAGCCGCCCGGCGCAAGATGGGACGAAACCCTACGTCGCTTTGCCCATTGACGTGACGTTGGCGCCCTTTGCGCCCGGCTGAAGGGTCTGCAGCGCCTCTTCGCACCACTCCACCACCGCGCGCTCGTGACGCAGCCCGAGGTGGAGCGCCAGCAGCTTGCCGGTGTCGTCGAGCGATTCCGCGCCGTGAGGGAAGCGCTTCCGCAGCACGCGCTCGTAGCGGGCGAGGCGGTCGCGATGGTGTTCCAGCCTTGCCATGAGATCGGCGCGCATCGGGCCCATGTCGACGGCTTGAAGCGCACAGAGCCGAACCAGCATGTCGTCCTTGATCGATGGCGGACTGCTCGGACGAGCCGCCCAGTGCCGCAGTGCGGCCCGGCCCTCTGCCGTCAGCGTGTAGACCAGCTTGTTGGGCTTGCCCGACTGCACCACCTCGCGGGCCTGAACGTGGCCGCGTTCGCGCAGGCGCGTCAGCTCGCGGTAGATCTGCTGGTGATTGGCCTTCCAGAAGAAACCGATCGACGAATCGAAGGTCTTGGCGAGCTCATAGCCCGTCATCGGACGTTCGGTCAGGCAGACCAGGATCGCGTCGCCGAGCGCCATGCAGCCGCCACTCCGTTTGCCACCGGGCCAAGCTTGACTTTATGCACACAGTTGCATATGCGTCAATGCGCATAAGGCGGCGGATCGCGAGTGCCCCGAAAGGGCGCCGGTTTGCGGTCTTGCCGCCCGGTCCAAGAGATAGCCAACAGAGCAGGACAGAAGGTCAGGGAGACGTCCGATGGCGATGGCCGCGCTCGACAGGTGGTACGCCTGCGCCAAATCCCGTGACCGCGCGGAGTTGTGGGACCTGCTCCACCCCGATGCGGTGTTCGAAAGTCCGGTCGTCTACACACCGCAGCGCGGGCGCGACATCACCTTCAAATATCTGTCGGGTGCGCTGGAGGTCCTGGGCGGCTCCGGCTTCCGCTATGTCGGCGAGTGGCGCAACGACAACGGCGCGGTGCTGGAATTCGAAAGCGAGATCGACGGACTAACGATCAACGGCGTCGACATCATCACCTTCTCGGACGATGACCGGATCACGCATTTCAAGGTGATGGTGCGACCGCTCAAGGCGATCAACCTGCTCCATCAGATGATGGCGGAACGCTTGGCAAGGCAGTGAGACGATTTGCCCTGCATGCCCGCTGCGCCATTCTGATAGCCGTCGCACGGCTGTCTTGGAATTTGTGAAGGGAGTAAGATCGCGCGGGCACTTAACGCGGTCGCTGCATCACCAGAGATTCCTTAAACGAGGCCACGGGCCTGCCGGGAGAACCAAATGCCTGTCTACAAAGCCCCCGTCGAAGACGTGAGTTTCCTGCTCAACGACGTCTTCCAGATCGACCGCTACGACAATCTGCCCGGCTTTTCCGACGCGTCCGCCGACGTGCGCGAGGCGATCCTGGGCGAGGCGGCCAAGCTTTCCGAAGAGGTGCTGCAGCCGCTGAACCGCACAGGCGACCTCGAAGGCTGCAAGCGCCATGATGACGGCAGTGTCGTCACCCCGAAGGGCTTCAAGGACGCCTACCGGCAGCTCGCCGAAGGCGGCTGGCTCGGGCTGTCCGCACCGGCCGAATTCGGCGGGCAGGGCCTGCCGGTGACGCTGAGCCAGGCGGTCATCGAATTCCAGATCTCCGCCAACATGGCCTTTTCCATGTATGGCGGGCTCACCATGGGTGCGACTGCGGCTCTGCTCGTGCACGGCACGCCGGAGCAGAAGAAAACCTATGTGCCGAAGATGGTGGCCGGGGAGTGGACCGGCACCATGAATCTCACCGAGCCGCAATGCGGCACCGATCTCGGCCTCTTGCGCACCAAGGCGGTGCGGCAGGCGGACGGCAGCTTCAGGATCACCGGCACCAAGATATTCATCTCCGCCGGCGAGCACGACCTCACCGACAACATCATCCATCTCGTGCTGGCCCGCATCGAGGGCGCGCCCGCCGGCATCAAGGGCATCTCGCTGTTCGTGGTGCCGAAATTCCTGGTCAATCCGGACGGCTCGGTGGGGGCGCGCAACGGCGTCGTCTGCGGTTCGATCGAGCACAAGATGGGAATCCACGGCAACTCGACCTGCGTGATGAACTACGACAACGCCACCGGCTGGCTGGTCGGCGAGGAAAACAAGGGCATGCAGGCCATGTTCGTGATGATGAACGAGGCCCGGCTCGGGGTTGCCGTGCAGGGTCTTGCGATGTCCGAAGTCGCCTACCAGAACGCGGTGGCCTATGCGCGCGAGCGCCTGCAGGGCCGCGCGCTGTCGGGAGCGAAAGCGCCGGACAAGCCGGCCGATCCCATCATCGTGCATCCGGACGTGCGCCGCGCGCTGCTCACCATGAGGGCCTTCAACGAGGCGGCGCGCGCCATGGTGGTGTGGACATCGCTGAAAGCCGACGTCGCCCACCGCTCCTCCGACCCCAAGGATCGCCAGGCCGCCGACGACCATATGGGGCTGATGACGCCGGTCCTGAAGGGCTTTCTCACCGACACCGGTTTCGCGAACACGGTGATGGCGCAGCAGGTCTATGGCGGCCACGGCTACATCGCCGAGCAGGGCATGGAGCAGTTCGTGCGCGATGCGCGCATTGCCATGATCTACGAGGGCGCCAACGGCATCCAGGCGCTCGACCTCGTGGGACGCAAGCTGCCGCGCGACGGCGGCCGCGCCGTGATGGCGTTCTTTGCGGAAGTGGGAAGCATTTGCAAGGAGGAGGGCGCCGACGAGGCGATGAAGCCGTATATCGGCCCGCTGAGCACCGCGCTCGGCCACCTGCAGCAGGCCACCATGTGGCTGATGCAGAATGCGCTGGCCAAGCCCGACAACGCCGGCGCAGCCGCCACAGATTACCTGCACCTGTTCGGCCTGGTCACGCTCGGCTACATGTGGGCCCGGATGGCGAAGGTGGCTCTCGAGAAGATTGCGGCCTCGGGCAGTTCGCCATATCTCTCGACCAAGCTGGTGACCGGTCGCTTCTTTGCGGAGCGGATGCTGCCGGAGACCGCAACTCATCTCGCGCGCATCCAGAGCGGGTGCGCCACCACCATGGAGCTGCCGGCGGAAGCGTTCTGATCGAAGGCTGCGCTTTCGCCGCTTGGTTCAATCCGCTATTATATGATGAACATCATTCCTGGAGGGCGTCATGCCTGAGGCATATATCTACGATCACGTTCGCACCCCGCGCGGCCGCGGCAAGCCGGACGGCGCGCTGCACGAGGTTACCGCGCTGCGCCTCGCCACAGTGCCGCTCGAGGCGCTGAAGGAACGCAACAACCTGCCGGAAGATGCCGTCGATGACGTCGTGCTCGGGGTAGTCGATCCGGTCGGCGAGGCCGGCTCCGACATCGCGCGCTTCGCCGCGATCAAG
>CAYVVB010000448.1:0-6060 GCA_964454955.1 uncultured Bradyrhizobium sp.
ATTGTTGATGGTGACCGTCGGCTCCAGCGCGAAGGCGCGGATGCGGCCCTTCGGCGCGGCGCGCTTGCCGACCATCTCCGGCAGACGAAGCTGCCCGCGCAACGCCTTCTCGATGGTGTCGGCGATGCGGCCGGCGCGGCGGGCGTCGGCCTCGTCGCGCGCGCCCACGCGCGCGCTCGAGATCGTGTCGAGGGCGCGGCCAGCGGGCGTCGGGGAGATCTGCGCATCGACGATGTTGGCGCCGCCCATGGCGCAGGCGCCGGCGATGATCGAGAGCAGCCACGGATGGTCGGGCGCGAGCAGCGTCAGTTCGGTCACCGCCCGCTCCTCGTCGAAGCGGGTCATGGTGGAAAGTGTCCTGGCCTCGGATTCGGATCGGCGCACGAACTGCGCGTGCGCGATCTTGTGCTCAAGGTCGACCTTGAGCCAGTAGGCCGGATAGTGCTTGGCGATGTACGGGTCGAGCCAGTCGGCCGGCACGTCCTTCATCGCCGTGCGGAATTCCTGCTGCGCCATGGTCACGCGCTGGGCGCGGTTGACCTCCGAGAAGCCGCCGGTCAGCACCGGCTCGGTCTCGTAATAAAGCGTGCGGATGAGCTGAGCCTTCCAGCCGTTCCAGACCCCCGGACCGACGCCCTTGATGTCGGCGGTGGTCAGGATGGTCAGGAGCTTCATCAACTCGACCGATTGCACCACGGCGGCGAAATTCTCGATGGTGCGGCGGTCGGACAGGTCGCGCGATTGCGCGACCGTCGACATGGTCAGATGCTCCTCGATCAGCCAGGCCACCAGCTCAGTGTCGCCCGGGGAAAAGCCGAGCCGCGGACAGAGTCGCCGTGCCACCTTGGCGCCCCCCGTGGAGTGATCCTCGGGCCGGCCCTTGGCGATGTCGTGCAGCAGCGTTGCGACGTAAAGCACCGGGCGATGCTCCGGCCTGATCTTGCGCATCAGGTCGCTCGCGAGCGCGAACTCATCGTTGCCGCCGCGCTCGATCTCCTGCAGGAAGCCGATGCAGCGGAGCAGGTGCTCGTCCACCGTGTAGTGATGATACATGTTGAATTGCATCATCGACACGATGCGGCCGAAGGCGCGGATGAAATGGCCGAGCACGCCGGTCTCGTTCATTCGTCGCAGCACGATCTCGGCGTCGTTGGACGTCAGAATCTCCATGAACAGCCGGTTGGCTTCCGGGTTCTCCCGCAGCTCCGAATTGATCAGTTTCAGCGAGCGCGTCACGTTGCGCATCGCGTCGGGGTGAAAGGCAAGGTTGTTCTTCTGCGCAAGCCAGAAGATCCGGATCAAATTGACCGGATCGTGCTTGAATGCGTCGGCGGTGGCGAGATTGATGCGGTTGTTGTCGACGACGAAGTCGTCGCCGTCAGGCACCCGCCGCCGATTCACGCTGGGACGAAAGCGCGCCATCACGCGGCTTAGCACCGGCGCGGGCTTGGCCTGTTGATCTTCCAACTTCGCGCAGAGAATGGCGGTAAGGTCTCCGACATCCTTCGCGACCAGGAAGTAGTGCTTCATGAAGCGCTCGACATCCTGCATGCCGGGATGGCTGGTATAGCCGAGCCGGATCGCAAGCTCGCGCTGGAGGTCGAACGACAGCCGTTCCTCGGCCCGGCCGGTGACGAAGTGCAGGTTGCAACGGACCGACCAGAGGAAATCGGCGCAGCGGCGGAAGATGCGGTATTCGTGGGCATCAAACACGCCACGTTCGAGCAGTTCCTCGGTCTCCCGCACGCGATAGACGTATTTCGCGATCCAGAACAGCGTGTGCAGGTCGCGCAGGCCGCCCTTGCCGTCCTTCACATTCGGCTCGACCAGATAGCGCGATTGACCGGCGCGGCGATGCCGCTCCTCGCGCTCGGCGAGTTTGGCGGTAACGAACTCTGCGGCCGTGCCCTGTACAACTTCCTTGTCGAAACGCTCCACCAACTCGTCATAGAGCGGCTTGTCGCCGGCGAGAAACCGCGTTTCCAGGATTGCGGTGCGGATCGTCATATCGCCGCGCGCCTGGCGGATCGATTCATCGACCGAGCGCGTGGCGTGGCCGACCTTCAGGCCCATGTCCCACAGGCAATAAAGGATGGCTTCCGCGACCTGTTCGCCCCAGGCGGTCTGCTTGTAGGGCAGGATGAACAACAGATCGATGTCGGATTCCGGCGCCATCAACCCGCGGCCGTAGCCGCCGGTGGCGACCACCGCCATGCGCTCGGCGCCGGAGGGGATGGGCGAGGGATAAAGATGGCGGGTGGCGGTCGAAAACAGAATGCGGATGATTTCGTCCTGCACGACGCAAAGCCGTTCGGCGCAGCGCCGGCCATGACGGTCCTTGAGCAGCATGGCCTGGGCCGCGGCGCGCGCCGCAACCAGTTCACCCTTGAGCAGCTGCGCCATCGCCGCGCGGAAGGTGTCCTCGCGGCCGGCATGCTGCTCGGCCAGTGCATCGAGCGCGGCGGTCACGCGCGCGGTGTCGAATGGCGGATCGGCCTCTCGGCTCGGCTGGGTTAGGACATTATCCATGACGTACCCGGATATCGGACCGCGCCTTCGCTGTCACGAAACATTCCAAAAAACCGCCTTTCGCATGCCCGATCGTTTGCCGTGGTTCGGATGAGGCCAGCCGTTCCGGCCCTCGACGGAACGATCGCGGCGGAATCTCGCGATAATATATTGGAAAAGCCTGAATTTTTAAGAGCTCTCGAGGAGCCTCCGCTTCCTGCAGACCTGCCCCGCACCAGCTTACGCGTGCTGACACGCGTCCGCTCGCCGGCTATTTATGGAGATACAAACAGGAAATCCGGGAGAAAACGATGGACGCCGCCGCTCTTCGGGGCCTCCAGGCTCCGATCAAGGAGCACTACAAGGCCGACCCCAAAGCCGCCCTGATTACGCTGAAGGCCAAGGGCTCGATCGACAATGAGGGCATTGCCTGCAAGGTCGAGACCGGCCGCGCGCTGGCGGTAGCAGGCCTGCATCCCGCAACCGGCGGCTCCGGGCTCGAGCTGTGCTCCGGTGATATGCTGCTGGAAGCGCTGGTCGCCTGCGCGGGCGTGACGCTGAAATCGGTTGCGACCGCGATCGAGGTGCCGCTGAAGCAGGGGCTGGTCTTCGCCGAGGGCGATCTCGATTTTCGCGGCACGCTCGGGGTGGACAAGGAGGCGCCGGTCGGTTTTGCCGAGATCCGCCTGCGCTTCGAGGTCGAGACCGACGCGCCGCAGGACAAGCTCGATCTTCTCCTCAAACTCACGGAACGTTATTGCGTGGTCTATCAGACCATCAAGAACGGGCCGAAGGTCTCCGTTTCCATGGAGCGGATATGAGCTGCTGACCCTCCCCTGGAGGGGGAGGGTCGATCGCGCATCCAATGCGCGGTCGGGGCGGGGTGGCGGTCTCTCTGCATTGAACACTGCCCGCAGGGAGAGATCACCCCAACCCGTTTCGCATTCCGCTTCGCTCATGCGAACCGACCCTCCCCCTCCAGGGGAGGTGAAGAAAATCACGTGATGTCTCCTGATCCCGCCTTCCTCCTGATCCTGGTTTTTCGCATGGCGGTCGCTGCCGCCTTCGTGGTGTCGGCCTCGATGATTGCCGAGCGTACGGGCCCCGTCATTGGTGCGCTGGTGGCGACGCTGCCGATCTCGGCGGGACCCGCTTACGTCTTTCTCGCACTTGATCATGATGCCGCCTTCATCGCGCAGGGCGCGCTGGCCAGCCTGCCGATCAATGCCGCGACCCTCTTCCTGGGGCTGACCTACGTGCTGCTGGCGCAGCGCCACAGCCTTCCGGTCAGCCTCCTGTCCGCGATCACGGTGTGGATCACGCTTGCGGTGCTGGTGCGCGGGCTCGACCTCTCGCTCGCCGGTGGGGTGATCGCGAATGCGATCGCCTTTGCGATCTGCGTGCCCGTCATGCAGCGCTATTGCCACGTGAAAATGCCGCTGATCACGCGCCGCTGGTACGATATTCCGTTCCGCGCTTCGCTTGTGGCGACGCTTGTGGCGATCGTGGTGACGCTGTCGGGTTGGGTTGGGCCCGCGATCAGCGGCATGCTGGCGCTGTTTCCGGTGGTGTTCACCAGCCTGATGCTGATCCTTCATCCGCGCATCGGCGGACCGGCGACGGCCGCCGTGATCGCCAATGGCGCCTGGGCCTGATGGGATTCGGCATCGCGATCGTAGTGCTGCATGTCGCCGCGCTCCGCTTCGGCTCAGCGATCGCCTTGAGTCTGGCGCTTGCCACCTGCATCGGCTGGAACCTGGCGCTTTGGTGGAACGGGCGGAGGAGAGCGGTTCAAGTTGCTCCGTCATTCCGGGATGCGCGAAGCGCAGACCCGGAATCTCGAGATTCTCAGGTGCGCGATTGCGCACCATAGTTCGATGCTTCGCATCGCCCCGGAATGACGGAGTGAATTCACCCCTTCGGCAACTTCGCCTTCAGCGCGTAGATCGCCTCCAGCGCCTCGCGTGGTGACATCTCGTCGGGATGCAGCGCCTCGACGGCATCCATCAATTGCGCGGCTTCGCTCGGCAGCGCCGGCTCGGTCGCGGCGCGTGATGGCACGGCGAACAGCGGCAGATCGTCGGCGAGCGCGCGCGCCGTCTGGCCACGATCCTGCGCCTCCAGCTTCGCCAGCACCGTTTTCGCGCGCGCGATCACGGATGCCGGCAGCCCCGCCAGCCGCGCCACCTGAATGCCGTAGGAGCGGTCGGCCGAGCCCGGCAGCACCTCATGCAGGAATACCACATCGCCTTGCCATTCCTTCACCCGCACAGTCGCGTTGAACATGCGGGGCAGTTTTGCCGAAAGCGCCGTGAGTTCGTGATAGTGCGTGGCGAACAGCGTGCGGCAGCGATTCGTCTCATGCAGATGCTCGATCGCGGCCCAGGCGATCGACAAGCCATCGAAGGTCGCCGTGCCCCGGCCGATCTCGTCGAGGATGACGAGCGAGCGTTCGCTGGCCTGGTTAAGGATGGCCGCGGTCTCGACCATCTCGACCATGAAGGTGGAGCGGCCGCGGGCGAGGTCGTCGGCTGCGCCAACCCGTGAGAATAGCCGATCGACGATGCCGATCCGCGCACGGCTCGCCGGTACGAAACTCCCGATCTGTGCCAGGAGCGCGATCAGCGCATTCTGGCGCAGGAAGGTCGATTTGCCCGCCATGTTGGGGCCCGTGACCAGCCAGAGCTGGCCGGACTTTTGCCCCGGCGCGGGCGAGAGGTCGCAGTTGTTGGCGATGAAAGGAGCGCCGTCGCGCTTCAACGCCTGTTCGACCACGGGATGCCGGCCGCCTTCAATGGCAAAGCCGAGCGAAGCGTCGACGTCTGGCCGGACGTAATCGTCGTCGATCGCAAGCCTGGCCAATGCGGTTGCGACATCGAGCAGCGCAAAGGCATGGGCGGCGGCGCGCAAATCGTCGCTCGCGATAAGCGCCTGCGCGGTGAGGCGCTCGAAGATTTCCAGCTCCAGATTGAGCGCGCGTTCGCCGGCATTGGCGATCTTGGCCTCGGTCTCCCCCAACTCCGCCGTCGTGAAGCGGACCTGACCGGCGAGCGTCTGGCGATGGATGAAGGTGGCGTTCAGCGGCGGCGACATCAGCTTGTCGCCGTGCTGCGCGGTGACTTCGACGAAATAGCCGAGCACATTGTTGTGTCGGATTTTCAATCCCTTGATCGCGGTCTCGTCGGCATAACGCGCCTGCATCGCCGCCACGAACAGGCGCGAGGCGTCGCGCAGGCTGCGCGCCTCGTCGAGCGGCGCTTCGTAGCCCTCACGGACGAAACCGCCGTCACGCTTGATCATCGGCAATTGCTCGGACAGCGCACGATCGAGCTCGCGCGCAAGTTCACGCGAGGGCCGGCGCAACGCTTCGATCACGGCGGCAATTTCGGGCGGCGGCTGCTCGATCTCGGCCAGCCGCGCCAGCGCCTGGTCGGCGGCCAGGATGCCGTCGCGAAGGCCGGCGAGATCGCGCGGGCCGCCGCGCCCGACCGACAGCCGCGCGAGCGCACGCGACATGTCGGGTGCGCCGCGCAGAATGGAGCGGATATTTTC
>CAYVVB010000449.1:0-10816 GCA_964454955.1 uncultured Bradyrhizobium sp.
GCTGTTCAACGGCGACCGGCTGCCGCGGCAGGCGGCACGCGGTTTGATGTGGCTGACGCTGGCGCGCGACAGCGCCGGTCCGGATGAGACCTGGATCAAGGAAAGCTACAACCGCGCCTTCTCCAAGGCCTCCGACGACGACCGCGCCATGGCGCTGCAGATGCTCGAGCACTGGGTGCAGGGCAAGCGTGATTGAGAGCGCAGGGGGAGGTTGGTTGAGCGGTAGCGAAACCCGCCAACCATGACCGCCGCGCGCAAGGCAATGGGCTTCGCCGCCATCCATCCTACATTTTCGGCCTTGGCGCTGGGGTTTCGACATCGGGGCGCCCGAGTTCGCGCCGGATTGGCCGTTCTCCCGTGCCTGGGCCACCGCGCAGGGATGTGCAACTTGAGCTGTTGCATTTTTGTACCAGCAACGAAAATTGCGCGCCCTTGGGCCGTAACTCGCTGAGGATACGATGGCCCGGCGAAGGTGACGTGTCCTATTTCTCCCTTGGTCCGTTTAGATTTTTTTTCGAAGCCAGTCGCTTTTTTATGCCGTTCTTTTGGAATGCCCTGCGGATTATTGCTCTGGCGATATTCACGATCGCGCTTGCCGGCACGGCCCACGCGCAGGCACCAACGGTGACCGGGATCAGTCCGTCCGCCGGACCGGCCGCAGGCGGCGGCGGACCGGTGACCATCTCGGGCACCGGTTTCACGGGGGCGACGGCGGTGAACTTCGGCACGACGAGTGCCATTTCGTTCACGGCCGACAGCGACACGCAAATCACCGCCACGCCGCCCCCCGGCACGGTGGGCGCCGTCGACGTCACGGTCACGACGCCAAGCGGCACCAGCGCGACTTCGGCCGACGACTGGTTCATCTATAAAGCCCTGCCGACAGTATCTTCCGTCACTCCGTCCAGCGGCCCTACGGCGGGCGCCAACGTTGTGACTATCGAGGGGACGGGTTTCAGCGGCGTGACGGCGGTGAAGTTTGGCGCAACGGACGCCGTGGCGTTTTCCAACCTTGGCCTAACGTTGATAAGCGCGGTGCCGCCCCCAGGAGTCGGCACCGTGGACGTCACGGTCACGGCGACCGGCGGTACCAGCGTGACGGTCCCCGCCGACCAGTACAGTTACACCGGACCGCCCCCTCCCATCGTGACCGGGTTGGACGTACAGAGGGCTCCGGCGACAGGTGGGACGCCAGTGTTCATCGCGGGCACGGGGTTCACCGGGACGACAGCGGTGAAATTCGGCGCGACCAGCGCCACGTCGTTCACGGTCGTCAGCGACACGCAAATCACCGCGGTGTCGCCGGCCGGGACCGGTACCGTTGACGTCACGGTCACGACGCCGGTCACGACCAGCGTGACGGTCCCCGCCGACCAGTTCACCTACACAACCACCACCACTGCGCAACCAAATGTGACCTTTGTTAGCCCGTCCAGCGGGCCAGCCGCGGGCGGGGATCTTGTGACCATCGAGGGTATGAATTTCCAGGGGCTCGTCGCGGTGAGATTTGGCGGGACCGACGCCCTTGGTTTTTCAGGCCTCGGCCTAACGATAATTTCCGCGATAGCACCCCCGGGAGTCGGCACCGTGGACGTTACGGTCGTCACCGCGGGCGGCGGCGCCAGCGCGACAGGTCCTCTCGACCACTACACCTACCCGGCGCCGCCGACGGTAACCGGACTAAGCCCGGCCAGCGGGCCTACGGCAGGCGGCACATCGGTGACCATTACCGGCACGAACTTCACCGGCGCGACGGCGGTAAAATTCGGTGCGACAAGCGCAACGTCGTTCACCGTCAACAGCGCGACCTCCATTACCGCGACGTCGCCCGCCGGCACCGGCACAATCGACGTCACGGTCACGACACCAATCGGCACCAGTACGACAAGCGTTGCCGACCAGTTCAGCTATGGCGGTTCACCAACGGTCACGGCGATCAGTCCAAGCAGCGGCTCGGCAGCGGGCGGCACATCGGTGACTCTCACGGGCACGAATTTCACCGGGGTAACCGCGGTGAAATTCGGTGCGACCAGCGCAACGTCGTTCACGGTCAACAGCGCAACCTCCATCACCGCGACGTCGCCTGCCGGCACCGGCACAACCGACGTCACGGTCACGACGTCAAGCGGCACCAGCGCGACAAGCGCGGCCGACCAGTTCACCTATGGCGGTTCACCGACGGTCACGGCGATCGGTCCGAGCGGCGGCCCGGCAGCGGGCGGCACATCGGTGACTCTCACGGGCACGAATTTCACCGGCGCAACGGCAGTGAAATTCGGTGCGGCGAATGCCACGTCGTTCACCGTCAACAGCGCAACCTCCATCACCGCGACATCGCCCGCCGGCGCCGGCACCGTGAACGTCGCGGTCACGACATCTTTCGGCACCAGCGCGACAACCGCGGCCGACCAGTTCACCTATGCGTCGGCCATCACCAGGACGGCGCTCACCTCGTCGAAGAACCCGAGCGAGGTCGGGCAGGCCGTGATCTTTACCGCGACCGTAAGCAGCGGCTCCGGATCACCGTCAGGCTCGGTCACCTTCAGTGATGGCGGGGTGTCGATCGGGACGGCAGCACTTTCGGGCGGGGTCGCGACCTTGACCACGTCCGCGCTCAAGCTCGGCAACCACGTGATTTCGGCGTCGTACAGCGGAAGCAGCAGTTTTTCTCCCAGCACATCGCCGAACCTGCTCCAGACGGTCAGCGTCCCGCGAGACAGCGTAAGGCTGCGCCAACTGCAGATCGCGGCGACCGGCGTGATTGCCCAAAATTCCGGCTCCGCGATTTCCGGCGCGATGGACACGGCGATTTCGCAGGGATTTGGCGGCGGCGGTCGTCTCATCACTCCCGATGGCACCGGCATCCGCTTCAACTTTTCCGCGGATACCGATGCCGCCGACGGCGACGCCACGGCAGCCAAATTCTCCGACCGATGGCAGGGCTCACTGCCGAATGACGGCGCGCCCTCGGGCAACGCCAGCGGATACGCGCCGCAATCCGCTCCCGCCGGCAATGGCGTGAACGATGCGTTTGCCGCGATCGACAAGCGCCTGGTCCCCACCAAGGCGCCGGTGCGTTATGTCGAGCCGAAGGTCTGGCAGCTATGGGCCGTCGTGAAGGGCAATATCATCAACCATTCCGATCTCCCCACCGCCAATCAGATGCTGTACGGCAACCAGGTCAACGCGCTGGTCGGACTGACGCGATTGCTGACGCCGGATCTGCTTGTCGGCGCGCTCGGCGGCTACGAGAGCTTCGACTACCGTTCCGATGCGCTGAACGGCCGGCTGACGGGCGACGGCTGGACGATCGGCTCGTATCTCGGCTGGAATTTCGCTTCCGGGCTGCGCTTTAGTGCAGGCGCCGCCTATTCAGGTCTCGGTTATGACGGCGCGAGCGGGACCGCCATGGGCAATTTCTCTGGCCAGCGCTGGCTCCTGTCGGGGGGATTGACCGGGACATATCGTCTGAGAGGTTTCACGTTCGAACCGTCCTCGACCATCTACGCGTTATGGGAGCATGAAAACGCCTATACCGACTCGCTCGGCACGCAGCAGGACGGCCGGAGCTTCTTTACCGGGCGCGCATCGGCAGGCGGCAAGATCAGCTATCCCTTGAGCCTTCCTTGGTGGGCGGATGAAGCCGTCCTGGCGCCTTATGCCGGACTCTACGCGGATTGTTATTTCAATCGCGACGATTCCAGCACCATAGCGCCAACCGGTCTGCCGCCGCTTGCTTCGGTACCGATCCTGGACGGATGGTCAGCTCGGGCGACCACGGGTATCGCCGCTCAATTCGCCAACGGGACAAGCATTGCCGCC
This sequence comes from uncultured Bradyrhizobium sp., assembly GCA_964454955.1. Lineage (GTDB taxonomy): Bacteria > Pseudomonadota > Alphaproteobacteria > Rhizobiales > Xanthobacteraceae > Bradyrhizobium. Next base: position 3,823 of record CAYVVB010000449.1, read on the forward strand.
GGTGCCGAACGCGGCGGCATCGGCGGAAACGTGCAGATCTGGACCTATAAGGCCCGGGCGTCCGTTCCGTTTTGATGGGGGCGAGGAAATCGCGGGTCAGTTCCCCATCTGCGCTTTTCGCGCCCTCACGCCATCTGCAGATCGAAATCCGCCCACACCGGCACGTGATCCGATGGCTTCTCCCAGCCGCGCACATAGCTGTCGATGCCGACGTCGATCAGACGGTCACTCGCTTGCGGGGAGAGCAGGAGGTGATCGATGCGCAAGCCCCAGTTCTTCTGCCAGGCGCCGGCCTGGTAGTCCCAGAAGGTGTATTGGCCGGGCGCGTCGGTGACCGCGCGCACCGCGTCCGTGAGCCCGAGCCCGAGCAATGACTGGAAGGCCTCGCGGGTGGTCGGGCGGAACAGCGCGTCGTTGACCCAGGCCGGTGGGTTATGGACGTCCGCCGCCGCGGGGATCACGTTGAAGTCGCCTGCGAGCACCAGCGGTTCCTCCGCCTTAAGCCGCTCTTTCGAATAGTCAAAAAGCCGCGACATCCATTTGAGTTTGTATGGATATTTGTCGCTGTCCGGCGGGTTTCCGTTGGGCAGGTAGAGGCAGGCGATGCGCAGCACGCCGCTTTTCAACGTCACCACGCCTTCGAGAAAGCGGGCATGCGCGTCCTCATCGTCGCCGGCCAGCCCTGATTTGGTTTCATCGAAAGGCAGCTTCGAAAGCAGCGCGACACCGTTGAACGTCTTCTGGCCGTGGGTCACCACGTTGTAGCCGAGGGCCTCGAATTCCAGCCGCGGGAACGCATCGTCCGTGCATTTGATTTCCTGCAGGCAGACGATGTCCGGCTGGCACTCCTTGAGCCAGGCCATCAGCGGTTCGACCCGCTGCCTGATCGAATTGACGTTCCAGGTGGCAATGCGCATGGGGAAGGGTCCGGCTGCTAACCGCTGTTCAGGCCTATAGCCGGAATCGTCAGATTGAAAAACTGGTACCGCAGCCGCAGGAGGCGGTGGCGTTGGGGTTGTTCACGCGAAACGAGGCGCCGATCAGGTCGTCGACGAAATCGACCTCGGAGCCCGCCAGGAACGGCGCCGAGGCCGGGTCGACCAGCACCACGGCATTATCGCGCTCAATGACGAGATCATCGTCCGCCTTGGCGCGGTCGACGTCGAATTTGTACTGGAATCCGGAGCAGCCGCCGCCTTCGACGGAGATGCGCAGCATGGCGCCGCTGCCTTCGTTCTTGAGGATTTCGCCGATGCGGCGGGCGGCCCGTTCGCTGATGGTGACGGCTGCGGTCATCTAAGGTTTGTCTCCGATCAAACGCATCGTCGCCGATTCATTGGTATCAGATGCTTATGATAGTTAAGTACAGATGTCCGCGGAATCAAATGGATAGGGAATAAGATACCGTGTCGGTCGGAATGGCTGCCCCCCGGGCGCTCTATGCCTGCGATCCCGACTTCAGCCGCGGCCGGCTGATTGCCGAGCCGCCGAGCCAGACGCGAAGCCCGTTCCGCCGGGATTGCGACCGGGTGATCCACTCCACCGCCTTCCGCCGGCTGAAGCACAAGACCCAGGTCTTCGTGTTCCACGAGGGCGACCACTACCGCACCCGGCTCACCCATTCGCTGGAGGTGGCGCAGATTGCGCGTGCGCTGGCCCGGCAGCTTGGACTTGACGAAGACCTGACGGAAACGCTGGCGCTTGCCCATGATCTCGGCCATCCCCCGTTCGGGCACGCCGGCGAGCGGGCGCTGGACGCCTGCCTAAAGGCGCATGGCGGCTTCGACCACAATGCCCAGACGCTGCGGGTCGTGACAGCGCTCGAACATCGCTATCCCGGCTTCGACGGGTTGAACCTGACCTGGGAGTCGCTGGAAGGCATCGTCAAGCACAACGGTCCGCTGACGGCGCGCGACGGCAGCCCCCTTGCGCGCTACCGCGAGCGAGGCATCCCGGTCGGGATCTCCGATTTCGTCAGGACGTGCGATCTCGAAATCTGGAGCTTTGCCTCGCTGGAAGCCCAGGTGGCGGCGATTGCAGACGATATCGCCTACGACGCCCACGACATCGACGATGGCCTGCGCGCCGGTCTGTTCGCCGTCGACGATCTGACGGCGATGCCGGTCGCGGCCGGCATGATCGCGGAGATCGATCGCCGCTATCCCGGGCTCGACGACGTGCGGCGCGGTGCGGAACTGGTGCGCGAGCTGATTTCCTATCTGATCGGTGCGGTGGTTTCGGAATCGCGCGCGCGGCTTGCCGATGCGCAGCCGAAATCGGTCGAGGAGGTGCGCCGTGCAGGCCGGCAGTTCATCCAGTTTTCGCCCGAGGTTTGCGAAGCCGAGGCCGCCATCAAGGCGTTCCTGAAAGGGCACATGTATCGCCACGCTCGCGTGATGCGCATCATGAAGGACGCCGAGCAGATCGTCTTCGATCTGTTTGCGCGCTACGAACGCAACCCCGCCGGCTTGCCGGCCGAATGGCGGGAAGGGGCCGAGGATGCATCGGAGGCGGCGTGGGCGCGGCGGATCGGCAATTTCATCGCCGGGATGACCGACCGTTTCGCGCTGATGGAGCACCAAAGGCTTTTTGACTCGACCCCGGATTTGCGTTAGGCGGCGGCCATGGCCGACAATCCCGTTTCGTTACATCTTTTCGCCGACGTGCTCGCGCGGGTGCGCGCGATTTGCGCTGACTTGGCCCGCGAAGGCAATTGGCCCGACGGCGTCGACTTTTCGCGCGTGGTCGTGGAACCGCCGCGCGAGGCGAGCCATGGCGACATGGCGACCAATGCCGCGATGGTCCTGGCGAAAGAGGCCAAGGCAAAGCCGCGCGACCTCGCCGAAGCCATTGCCGCGCGCCTGCGCCTTGATGCGCTGATCACGAAGGTCGATGTCGCCGGCCCCGGCTTCATCAATCTCACACTGCGGCCCGACGCCTGGGCCGATGCGCTGCGCACCGTATTGCGCGAAGGCCAAGCCTATGGCCGCACCACGGCTGGCTCGACCGCGAAGGTCAACGTCGAATATGTCTCGGCCAACCCGACCGGCCCGATGCATGTCGGCCATTGCCGCGGCGCAGTGTTCGGCGATGCCTTGTGCAACCTGCTTGCGTTCGCCGGCCACGACGTCACGCGCGAATATTACATCAACGACGCCGGCGCCCAGGTCGACGTGCTCGGCCGCTCGGCTTTCTTGCGATATCGCGAGGCGCTTGGCGAGGACATCGGCAGCATTCCGGAAGGGCTTTATCCCGGCGACTATCTGAAGCCGGTCGGGCAGGCGCTCGCGGCCGAATATGGCGAGCGTTTGCGCGCGATGGATGAGGCGCAGTGGCTTCCGATCGTGCGCGACAAGGCCATCGCCATGATGATGGAGGAGATCAAGGGCGATCTCGCCGCGCTCAACATTCATCATGACGTGTTCTTCTCCGAGCGCTCCCTCATCGCCGGCGGCACCAACAAGGTTGCCGAGACCATCGATTTTCTGCGCGAGCGCGGGGACGTGTATGAGGGGCGTCTGCCGCCGCCCAAGGGCGCGCCGGTGGAGGATTGGGAGGACCGTGAACAGCTCTTGTTTCGCGCCACCGCCTATGGCGACGATGTCGATCGCCCGCTGATCAAGTCGGACGGCTCCTACACCTATTTCGCGTCCGATATCGCCAACCACAAGAACAAGTTCGACCGCGGCTTTGCCGATCTGATCGATGTGTTCGGCGCCGATCACGGCGGCTACATCAAGCGCATGCGGGCGGCGGTGAAGGCGGTGACGGCGGGCAAGGCGACGCTCGACGTGAAGATCGTGCAGCTCGTCAAGCTGCTGCGCAACGGTGAGCCCGTGAAGATGTCCAAGCGCGCGGGCGATTTCGTCACCCTGCGCGAGGTGGTCGATGAAGTCGGCAAGGACGCCGTCCGCTTCATGATGCTCTACCGCAAGAACGATGCGGTGCTGGATTTCGATCTCGCCAAGGTCATCGAGCAGTCGCGCGACAACCCGGTCTTCTACGTGCAATACGGCCACGCGCGGGGGCATTCGATATTCCGCAACGCGCGGGAGGTCATCTCCGATCTGCCGACGGAGACGTCGGCGCGGGCAGCGTTTCTCGGCGAAGCCCCGGTCGAGCGGCTCACCGATCCCGCCGAGCTCGAGCTTTTGAAGCGGCTCGCGCTTTATCCGAGAATTGTCGAGGGCGCCGCGTCTGCGCACGAGCCGCATCGAATTGCCTTTTACCTCTATGATCTGGCGAGCGAATTTCACGCACTCTGGACCAAGGGGCGCGATCTGCCCTATTTACGCTTCATTATGAATAATGATGCAGGGATAACGATGGCTCGGTTGGCCATGGTCCAGGGCGTCGTATCGGTCTTGGCGTCAGGGCTTGCCATATTGGGCGTCCATGCTCCGGACGAAATGCGATAGTCTGGTTCAGTGCTGCCCTTAGAGGGAGCTGGGGAGCGTCCGGCAGGAGCCGGCTAGCAGGAAAGCAGGACGGACGGCTTTTCCAAAGGAAAGCGCATCATCACGATGGCTGGTCGATATCAGGACAGATCCTATTCCGCCGGTAGTCACGGCTATGGCGGTGAAGAGTATGAGTCTGACCGAGACGAGAGCGATCCCCTGGCCGAACTGGCCCGTCTGATCGGCCAGACTGATCCGTTCGCCACGTCGGGACAGACCAACGCGCACGCCAATGCCCCGGTGCCGCCGCGCGCCGCGCCGCGCCAGGGAAGCCATCAGGCCTATCAGCAAGACTACCGCCAGGACCCTCAGCAAGGCTACGAGCAGGACTACCAGCAGGACTACCAACAAGAATATCAGCAGGACTATCCGGCCCCCGAGCCGGAGGACGCGCCCCCTCCGGCGGGGCCTCCCCAGTGGATACAGCGCGCCAATCTGCGCCGCGAAGCTCCGAGGGGAGCGTCGCGCGAGAGCATGCGGGAGCCGCCAGCAGACGCCGGCAACGAGGGCTATGTGAGCCCGGTGCACCCGTTGCATCGTTACGCCGCGCAGCCGCGTCAGCCGCAGCCCGATACGTATTACCAGGACGAGCCGGCTTACCAGGACGAGTCCGGCCATGCCGAGGTGGAGATCGATCCGTCGCGTTACGACGAAGCGCTCTACGGGCAGATCGAGAGCGCGGCACGGGATCTTCAGCGCGATCCGGCCTATCCCGACGATCCCTATGCCTATCAGGGCGGTTATGAGGATGAGGTTGAGGAGCCCGCCCGCAAGCGCGGCGGTGCCATGTGGCTCGTTGCCGGGATTCTGGCGCTGGCCGTGGTCGGCACCGCTGCGGCCTATGGCTATCGCACCTATTTCGGCGCCCGCCACAGCGGCGAACCGCCGATCATCAAGGCCGATAACAGCCCGACCAAGATCATCCCGGCGCCGTCGGACGGCAGCACGAAAGTCTCCGACCGCATGGCGATCGGTGATGGCACGGAAAAGATCGTGCCGCGCGAAGAACAACCCGTCGATGTTGATGCCCGCGCCGCGGGCCCGCGCGTGGTATTCCCGCCGCTGAACCAGAACACCAATGTGCCCGCTGCGGCGAGCGTCTCGGCCAGTGCCGCACCGCAGGCAGGGGCCATCGGGACGTCGGTCGCGAGCAACGGCACCTTGCCGAACGGCGAACCGCGCAAGATCAAGACCTTTTCGGTGCGCGGCGATCAGCCCGATTCCGCCGCGATGCCGGTCAACGCGCCGCCGCCGGCGGCCGCAAAGCCGGCGCCCGCGGCGCGTGCGAAGACGCCGCCGAGCCAGGCCAATGCCAGCGCCAACGAGCCGCTCTCGCTTGCACCGCAATCGGCTGCCCCGGCAGAGACCCGTGTCGCCTCGACCGTGCCGACTGCGCCAGCACAGGCCGCGCCGAGCCCCGCGGCGGCCAGCGGCAGATACCTCGTCCAGGTATCGTCGCAGCGCAACGAGTCCGACGCCCAGGCATCCTTCCGCGCGTTGCAGAACAAGTTCCCGCAGGTTCTGGGTTCGCAGACGCCGATCATCAAGCGGGCCGATCTGGGCGAGAAGGGCGTCTACTACCGGGCCATGGTCGGCCCCTTCGGGACGTCGGAGGAGGCCGCGCAGTTTTGCGGCAGCCTGAAGAGTGCCGGCGGCCAGTGCGTCGTCCAGAGGAATTAGCGGCCGTTTCCTTGACCCCCTGATCGGCAGCGGGCTAATCGGCCCTCATGACCAAGGCCTTCATCACAGGGATCGCCGGAACCGCGCTCAGCGATGCCGAGCGCACATTCATCGCCGGGGAACGGCCCTGGGGTTTCATTCTGTTCAAGCGGAACGTCGAAACCCCGGGGCAGGTCGCTGCGTTGGTTGGCGAATTGCGCGCCTGTCTCGGCGAGCCGGACGCGCCAGTGCTGATCGACCAAGAGGGCGGCCGGGTGCAGCGCCTCGGGCCGCCGCATTGGGCGGTCTATCCGGCCGGAGCAGTGTTTGGCCGCCTCTATGACATCGCCCCGGCGTTGGGGCTGAAAGCCGCGCAGTTGAGCGCCCGGCTGATCGCAGATGATCTGCTCAGGCTCGGCATCACCGTGGATTGCCTGCCGCTGGCGGACGTGCCGGTCGCCGGCGCCGATGCGGTGATCGGGGACCGGGCCTACGGCAACGAGCCCGCCAAGGTCGCGGACATCGCCCGCGCGGTGACGCAGGGGTTGGAGGAGGGTGGTATTTTACCAGTGCTGAAGCACATCCCGGGACATGGACGGGCGACTGCGGACACCCATTTCAGGCTGCCGGTGGTCGACACGGATGAAATCGAGCTCGAACGGACCGATTTCGCGGCATTTCGGCCTCTTTCGGGGCTGCCCATGGCGATGACCGCACATGTTGTGTTTAGCGCCTTCGATCCCGCCCATCCCGCGACGACTTCTGCGACAATCATCGAACGGGTGATTCGCGGCGCGATCGGGTTCCAGGGACTGTTAATGAGTGATGACGTGTCCATGAACGCATTGGCCGGATCCGTCGCCGAGCGGACAAGCGCA
>CAYVVB010000450.1:0-10961 GCA_964454955.1 uncultured Bradyrhizobium sp.
GGGAAGGCCGGTTGAGACCGCCGGGCCCTGGGGTCCACGCGCGCTCGCGCAATATATTTGGCGCGGGGGCCCCGGGTGCAGCGGCCACCCGGTCTTCCCTGCGCCCTCTCTTTCTTGAGGGCAACGACGATCTAAGCCTCGGGCGCATCCGTCGCGAGAATGCGAACGCGTATCTGCTGTTTGAAAAATTGAATCCGGATCGTTGACCACCAAGCAGCGTCTTGCGCGTCAAAGTGCGCTACCTGATCGGCGGCGCGTATTGAATGCCGCCGGCGTTCCACAACTGGTTCATTCCGCGCGGAATGTGCAGCTTGGATTCGGAGCCGATATTGCGATCGTAGACTTCGCCGTAATTTCCGACATGGCGGATGATGCGCACCGCCCAATCTCTGGAAAGCCCGAGATCCTCGCCGAAGCTGCCTTCATTGCCGACGAGCCGCATCACGTCCGGCTTCTTCGACTTGAGCGCTTCGTCGATATTCTTGGAGGTGATACCGAGTTCTTCCGCGTTGATCATGGCATAGAGCGTCCATTTCACGATCATCATCCAGTCGTCATCGCGCTGGCGCACTACGGGCGCGAGCGGCTCCTTGGAGATGACGTCGGGCAGGATCATGTGATCGCCGGGCTTCGTCAGATTGAGCCGCAAGGCGTAAAGCTGGGAGACGTCGGCAGTCAGCGTGTCGCACTTGCCGCCGTCATAGGCTTTGATGACGTCGTCCAGCTTGTCGAACTTCATCTCCTCATATTTCATGTTGTTGACGCGGAAATAATCGGCAAGGTTGAGCGCCGTCGTCGTGCCCGATTGCACGCAGACCTTGCTGTTGTTGAGGTCGAGCGCGGTTTCGATGTTGCGCGCCCGCGGCAGCATGAAGCCCTGGCCGTCATAATAGGCGACGGCCGGGAAATAGAGGTCGTAGTTCTCCTCGCGCGACATGTTCCAGGTCGAGTTGCGCGAGAGAATATCGACTTTCCGGGCCTGCAGCTCCTTGAAGCGCTCGTTGGCATCGAGCGGAACGAATTTCGCCTTGTTCGGATCGTCGAAGATCGCAGCCGCAACCGCGCGGCAAAAGTCGACGTCGAAACCGGTCCAGTTGCCTTTCTCGTCGGGAATGGAAAAGCCCGGCAGTCCCTTGTTGACGCCGCACAGGACCTCGCCGCGGCGCACGGTTCGCTTCAGCGTGCGCGTGTCGTAGAACTCGTAGGTGACGGCAACGGCTGCGACCAGTGCGGCCACGGCGAGCCCGATCAGCAGGCCGCCTCGGAATGTGCGCATGATTAGCCCCTCGCAATTATCGGGAAAAACAGCAGGAAGAGGAAAGGTCGGACGGTGAAATTTACAATTCGGGCTTCTGCCGCACGATCACCTTGGTGCCGACCGGAACGCGGCCATAGAGATCGGTAACATCGGCATTGACGAGGCGAAAACAGCCAGAGGAGATTTTCGTGCCGATGGTCCAGGGCTGGTTGGTGCCATGGATGCGGTAGACCGTGGTGCCGAGATACATCGCGCGTGCGCCGAGCGGGTTGCCGGGACCGCCGGCCATGAAGCGGGGCAGATAAGGCTGGCGTGCGATCATTTCCGGCGGCGGCGTCCAGTCCGGCCACTCCGCCTTCCTGGTGATGCTGAGCAGCCCCTGCCACTGGAAACCGTCACGCCCGACGCCGATGCCGTAGCGCAGCGCCCGTCCGCCGGGCTGGATCAGGTAGAGATGACGCTCGGCGGTGGAGATGATGATGGTGCCCGGCGCCTCCGTGGTCCGGTAGTAAACCACCTGCTTCTGCCATTCCGGATCGAGTTCGTAGGAATCGTCGGCCACAAGTCCGGGCTGGTCGCCGGGGTCGTTCTGCTGCTGTGCGTGGCCAGGTGAGGCCGAAAGAAACAGGCCGATCGCGGCCATGATCATCCAGCTCAGCCGACGAAATGTCGTCATCAAGACTCTCCCCGTGGAATGCCAGTCCGATCAATCAACGAACCATCAAATCTCAGGGTGGGCTTGATGGCAAGTTCGTGGGCGGGCGCTCGCGACATGTCGCCGGAAATCCTTGAATTTTCGATGACATCCGCGGAGCCATCGGCGCCCTGGCGCGAGCGGCTTCATCGGTGCATCAGCCAGAGCCGCAGGATCAGCGCGACGATCGCCACGCTGGCGACGCCGAGACACCACAGGGCCGCAAACCACAACAGGCGCTGCGCAAGCGATCGCTGCGGCTGCGAGCGGCCCATCAGTGATAGCCGCTTTCCGGTCTCACCTTGCCGCGGAAGACCCAATACGCCCAGCCCGTATAGGCAAGGATCAGCGGGATCAGCACGGCGACGCCGACCAGCATGAAAAGCTGGCTGTTTCTCGGCGCCGCGGCCTGCCAGATGGTGATGCTCTCGGGCACGATGTAGGGATACATGCTGATGCCGAGCCCCGCATAGGACAGCAGGAACAGCAGCAGCGACAGCAAGAAGGGTCTGTTGTCCCGCTTCTCGGCGAGGTTCATCAGGAGCAGCACTGTCACGCCGGCGACCGCGAGCGGCACCGGTGCGGTGAGCACGACGTTGGGCCAGGCGAACCAGTGCTGCGCATATTGAATCGTCAGCAGAGGCGTCGCCAGGCTGACCGCGACAATTGCAGCCAGCATCGCGAACACCAGGTACCAACTCAGGCGATAGGCCTTCTCGCGCAACTCGCCTTCGGTCTTGAGGATCAGCCAGGTCGCGCCGAGCAGCGCATAGCCTGCCACGAGCGAGACGCCGGTGAGCAGGCTGAACGGCGTCAGCCAGTCCCACCAGCCGCCGGCATACTGACGCCCCTCGACATGCACGCCCTGCAGCACGGCGCCGAGCGCAATGCCCTGCGCCAGCGCGGCGAGCCACGAGCCGCCGGCAAACGCGAGGTCCCACCGGTTTCGCTCGCTGCGCGTCCGCCAGCGGAATTCGAAGGCCACGCCGCGAAAGATCAGGCCGAGCAGCATGGCGATGATCGGCGTATAGAGCGCCGGCAGCAGCACGGCATAGGCCAGCGGAAACGCCGCCATCAGCCCGCCGCCGCCAAGCACCAGCCAGGTCTCATTGCCATCCCAAACCGGCGCGACGGTGTTGGTGATGGTGTCACGCTCGGCCTTGGTGGGAAACAACGGAAACAGGATGCCGAGCCCGAGATCGAAACCGTCCATCACCACATACACGAAGACGGCAAACGCGATGATGAAGGCCCAGATGGTCGCGATGTCGACGGCCTCGCTCATGATGCGCCAGCCTCCTTGGGCACGCCGGGCGCCGGCGTGATGCCGGCCGTGCGCAGCGGGCTGTCGCTGCTCGGCCCCCCTTCGCCGGGATGCGGCGGCTGCGCCATGAGGCGCAACAGGTAAAGGATGCCGGCCGCGTAGACCACGAAATAGACGATCACGAAGGCGACCAGGGAGGAGCCGACCGCCGGCGCCGCCAGCGGCGAAACCGAATCCGCGGTGCGCAGCAGGCCATAGACGGTGAACGGTTGGCGGCCGGCCTCGGTGGTGACCCATCCCGCAATCACGGCGAGGAAGCCCGCCGGCCCCATCAGCATCGCGAAGCGATGCAAGAGATACGACTGGTACAACCGGCCCCGCCAGCGTTCCCACAGGCTGAACAGCCCGAGGGCGAAGATCAGAAGCCCAAGACCCACCATGACGCGGAATGACCAGAATGTGACCGCCACCGGCGGCCAGTTTTCGCGCGGCACCGTGTCCAGGCCCGCCATCGGCGCGTCGGGTGAATGTTCGAGGATCAGCGATCCCAGTTTCGGGATCTCGACGGGAAATCTCACCTTGCCGGCCCGTTCGTCAGGCAGGCCGAACAAATAGAGCGGCGCGCCGTCCGGGTGGCTCTGGAAATGGCCCTCCATGGCCATGATCTTCGCCGGCTGGTGGGCAAGCGTGTTGAGACCGTGCTGGTCGCCGGCCAGGATCTGGATCGGCGCGACCAGGGTCGCCATCCACATCGCCATCGAGAACATCACGCGGGGGCCGGCGAGATGCTGGTCCCGCGACAGATGAAAGGCGCCGACCGCCCCGACGACCAGCGCCGTGGTCAGATAGGCGGCCAGCACCATGTGCACCAGCCGATAGGGAAAGGAGGGATTGAAAATCACCTTGAGCCAATCGGCCACCACGAATTGCCGGTCGGCGTTGATCACGTAGCCGGCCGGCGTCTGCATCCAGGAATTGGCGGAGAGAATCCAGAAGGCGGAGATCAGCGTGCCGATCGCCACCATCAGCGTTGCGAGGAAATGCAGTCCGGGGCCGACGCGCCTGAGCCCGAACAGCATGACGCCGAGAAAGCCCGCTTCCAGGAAGAAGGCGGTCAAGACCTCATAGGCCATCAACGGGCCGATCACGGGGCCGGTCCTGTCGGCGTATACGGACCAGTTGGTGCCGAACTGGTAGGACATCACGATGCCCGACACCACGCCCATGCCGAAGGCGATCGCGAAGATCTTCAGCCAGTAATTGAACAGGTTGATGAAGACATCGCGCCCGGTCCAGAGCCACAGCGCTTCCAGCACTGCGAGATAGCTTGCAAGGCCGATCGAGAGCGCCGGAAAGACGATGTGGAACGCCATCGTGAATGCGAACTGCGCCCGGGCCAATGCAACGGCATCCAAACCCAAAATCATCCGCGCCATCCGCCGTGATTACGCGGCTGCTTTATCACGCTTGCGACGGCTTTGGAATCGGCGATGCGATGGCATGTGATATGTCCGGCAGACACAGATATAGAACGGCCCGGAAGGGAGGCATCCGATCCGGGCCGTTGGAGGTCCTTGGGAGGTAAGAAGGGCTGAAGTCAGAGCTCTGCAGTTAAATCAATGAAGTATAGGTCTAAGGCTGCACTTGCTTATGTAACGGCGAATCTTTCCGCCTGATGTCGTCGATCATTTCGTCGTTTGCCGAACCTTACGCGGCGAGACTCTCGACGCCCGCGCCCCTGAGCAGATCGGCAAGCTGCTTGCGGGCATAAAACATCCGGGTCTTCACCGTGCTCTGGGGAATGCCGATGATGGCGCCGACCTCTTCGACCGACTTCTCGTGATAATAGACGAGGTTGATGATCTCGCGGTGCGCCGGCGACAGCTTGGCGACGCAGGCCCGCAGGATTTCGTTGGTGGTGGTGCGATCGAGAGTGGCCTCGGGCGTATCCGCCTCGTCGGCGATCTCGAGCACCTCCTCCTGATCGATGTCTTCAAAGCGACGCTGCCGCAGCGAGGTCAGCGCCTTGAATCGGGCGATCGACAACAGCCAGGTGGAAACCTGCGAACGGCCCTCAAACTGGGCCGCGGTGCGCCAGACGTCGAGAAACACCTGGCTAACCAGGTCTTCGGCCATCGTGGCGTCGCGCACGGTGCGCAGGATGAAACGATAGACCCGCACGTTGTGGCGGGCGTAAAGGATATGCATGGCGGTGCGGTTGCCGTCGGCAATGCTCTCCAGCAGCATCTCATCCGAGATCGCCTGCGCAGCATCGATGCTGTGCCGGGCTGCCTCGTTGATGGCAACGACGTTCTGCATGACACTCTCCCCAAACCGCCGCATGTTTTGCGGCGCTTCCTTGGGTCAAGTGTTACTGAGCCAACGTTTCCGGATGTCTGCACCACAAGCCGAAAATGGTTTCGTCGGCCGGAGAATTGTTTCGTCGCCGCTCCCGCGACGAAACAATTGGGATGAAAATGTGAATTTTTTCAACGCCGAAACCGGGGAAGAGGGTTGGCTAGCGCCAGGACGGCATCGGACATGATGCCAGTCGCGCGCGGGCTAGGCCTTGTCTGCCGGGGGCGAGAACAGGTAGCCGCCGCCACGGATGGTGCGGATCACGGCCGGTTTTGCCGGGTCGGGCTCGATCTTGCGGCGGATGCGCATGATCCGCAGGTCGACCGCGCGGTCGAACGCCTCGCTGTCGCGGGCGTTGGCCAGCTCCAGCAGCCGCTCGCGCGACAGCACCCGTTTGGGATTGGCGGCGAACACTTTCAGGAGCCCGAATTCCGAAGCCGTGAGCGGATGTTCATTGCCCTCGTCGTCGCGCAGGGCCTGCGCCTGGAGATCGAGCCATTTGGTGCCGAACCGCACAAGCTGGTCCTTCGTGCTCCTGGCGGCGGAGCCTTGCGCCGCCTTCGCCGGTGCGCTTCGCCGCAGCACCGAGCGGATGCGGGCCATCAATTCGCGCAGCTCGCAGGGCTTGGCCACGTAGTCGTCGGCGCCAAGCTCGAGCCCCACCACGCGGTCGATCGGGCTCGCGGTCGCCGTCAGCATGATGATGGGAACGTTGGTGCGGGCCTTGAGGTCGCGGATGATGGAGAGCCCGTCTTCCTCGGGCATGTTGAGGTCGAGCACGATGAGGTCGGGCACGCCGGCCTCGATCGCGGTGCGCAGGCTCTTGCCCCCGTCGCACAGCGTCACGATGAAGCCGTGCATCTTGAGATAGTCGCCGACCATTTCCCGGGCCGGCGCCTCGTCATCGACGATGATGATGTGCTGGCTCTGACTCATGACATCTCGGTCGCAGGTAGGGTGATTGTGAAGGTCGATCCCATGCCGGGACCGGCGCTCGATGCGGTGACTTCGCCGCCATGCATGTCGATGATCCGCTTCACGATCGACAGGCCCAGTCCGGTCGAGCTCTCGCCGGCGGTCGGCTTGGCGGAAAGCCGCTGGAAGCGGCCGAACAGCCGTCCCAGATCTTCCGGCGAAAGTCCTGCGCCCTCGTCGGTTACGCGGATGACCGTGTCGTTGTTCTCGTGGCTCACGGCCACCGAAATGCAGCCACCGATCGGGCTGTATTTGATCGCGTTGGAGAGCAGATTGTCGATCGCCTCGCGGATGCGGTCGGTGTCGCACATGGTGGCGACGTTCTGCGGCGCTGACACCTTGATGGTCTGCTGCTTGTTGACTGCGCTCGGCTGGTTGGCTTCCACGACCTCGCTGATGAGAGCGGCGATGTCCACCGGTTCGCGGCGGATGGTGATGTCGAAGGCATCCGCCATCGCATCCGAAATCAGATGGTCCACCATCGTGGTCAGCCGCTTGGTGGCGTCGCGGATGTGCTCGATCTGGGAGGTCACGCTCTCGCGCGAGGCGCTGGTCGTGATCAGCTCGGTCAGCATCTCGGTGCGGCCGAGAATGACGCCCAACGGATTTTTCAGGTCGTGGGCGACCGTGCCAAGAATTTCGTTCTTGAAGCCGTTGGCGCGCTGCAGCCGCAGCCACTGCGCCGAGAGGCGGCGGTTGGCCTGCATCAGCGCCCGCGTCCGCTGGGCGACGCGATCCTCGAGCTGAGTATTGGCCTCATGCAGCTGCTGATAAAGGATCACGTTGTCAAAGGCGAGCGACAGCCGGCTGCCAAAAATCTCCACCAGCGAACGATCGGTTTCCGACAGGGGGCGCTCGGCCTGCAACAGCACGACGAGCTCGCGCCCGCTGCCGGTGCGCACGTAAAGCACGGTGCGCTGATCGGCGAATTCGTTGCCGCGGCGCCTGAACGCCGCCTCCACCATGGCCCGCAAATCCGGGTCGAGCGATCTTGCCCCGGCGATGAAGCGGCTGTAGCAGCCTGAACCGGCCAGCACCGAAAAATCGTCTCCGACCTTGTTGCCGTCGTCGCGCAGCACCAGAATGCCGGCGCAGTCGACGTTGAGCAGCGAGGCGAGCTGGGTCAGCACCCCCTCGGCCAGCCGCTGCATCGACTTGAAGTCGTAGAGCGTGGAAGCCGCGTCAATGATGATCTCCAGGCCACGGCGGGTCTGCACCATGCGCTCGAGCTGCTGATAGCTGCGCAACGCCGCGGTGAGCGAGGTGAACAGCTTGTCGGCGGTGAGCTCGGTCTTGGCCTTGTAGTCGTTGATGTCGTATTGGACGATGACCCGGCGTTCCGGCGCCTGGCCGGGTTGGCCGGTGCGCAGGATGATGCGCACCGTCTCGTTGCGGATTTCATTGCGGATGAACTCGACGAGCTCGAGGCCTGCGATGTCGGTCTCCATGATGACGTCGAGCAGCACCGCGGCGATATCGGGATGGGCCCGCATCAGGGCGCGGCCTTCGGCCGCCGAATAGGCGGAGAGGATTTCCAGCCCCTGGCCGTTGAGGTAGTAGTCGGAGAGCGCAAAGCGGGTGCCTTCGTGCACGGCCTGATCGTCGTCGATGACGGCGATCTTCCACTTGCGCGCGGGCATATCCTCCGGGACGGTTCCGGTATCGTCGATCAGGTGGAGGACATCGTCCTGTTCGGCCATTGCGACGTTCCGTCGGTCTCTGCTGTTTCATCCCCGCCCTTGGCGGTCCGGGGCATGATAATGCGAAACGTGGTGCCTTGTCCCGGCCTTGACTCCAGCATCATGCGCCCGCCGAGCTGCTGGGTCACGAGAGTATAGACGATATGCAGCCCCAGCCCCGTGCCGCCCTCGTCGCGGCGCGTGGTGAAGAAGGGATCGAAGGCCTGCCGCTGCACCTCCGGGGTCATTCCAGCCCCGTCGTCGGCGAACGTGATCTCGATATCGTCCTGCCCGCGCGGGCGAGCCGAAATCGAAATCGTCCCGGAGCGGCCGTCGGCGAAGGCGTGATTGGTAGCGTTGAGGAAAAGATTGGTCAAAATCTGACCGTAGGAGCCCGGATAGCCGTCGATCACGAGGCCTTCAGGCACATCGACCTGGAGCGTGATCGGCGCCCGTTTCAGGACCGGCCTCACACTCGCGATGATCTGGTCGGTCGCCTCCCGGAGCATGAATCGCCGACGCTCGGCATGTGAGCGGTCGACCGCCACCTGCTTGAACGACTGAATCAGATCGGCGGCGCGATGCAGGTTGGCGACCAATTGCTCCGAGGCATCGCGGGAGCTGCGCACGAATTCCTCCAGCCGCGAGCGGCGCAGCTGGCCGTCCGCCTTCAACTCGGTCTCGAACATTTCCGTGCGCCGCGCGAGGGAGGACGCGACCGTGAGGCTGATGCCGATCGGATTGTTGACCTCGTGGGTGACGCCGGCAACGAGCCCGCCGAGCGCGGCCAGCCGCTCGGCGTCGATCAGGTTCTGCTGCGCTGCGCTGAGCTCGAGCAGCGCGCTTTCGGCCCGCTCCTTGGAGGCGCGCAATTCGTCCTCGGCCTTGCGCTTGGCGATGGCATTTTCGCGGAACACCTCGACCGCGCGCGCCATGGCGCCGACCTCGTCGCGCGCATGAATGCCCTGCACCTGCCGCTCGTAGTCCCCCGTGGTAATGGCGCGCATCGCGGTCATGATCTGCTGCAGCGGCAAGCGGATCGACAGCGCGATCAGAACGCCGGCGCTCAGAATGATCCCGAGGAAGACCACCGCGATCGACAGCACGCGCCGCGATATGTCGGAAAGAGCGCCGTCGAAGATCGATTGCGCCTTCCGCTCGCGCTCGCGCAGCTTGGTCGACAATGCGTCGACGGCGCCGGTGGCCTCGGCCTGCGTGGCGTCGATGGTGTTGCGGAGGATGTCGCTCCGGTTGGTGAGCTGGTCCGACAATTTCGACAGGCCCTCGCGCAGCGCGGCGGTGCGTACCTGCAGCCGCTGCAGCGCCGCCCGCTGCTGGTCGTTGTCGGCGGCCTCCGTCATGGCCGGAATGGTCCTCTCGATGGTTTCGGTGTTGCGGCGGGCTTCTTCCGCCGATGCGGTGGCGAGCGACAGGTAGTAGGAATTGGCTGCGACGAGCATCGCGGTGAACGCCTCGCGCGATTTGTCGAGCGGGGACCAGATCAGGGTGTCGCGGTGACCGCTGGCCGCCTCGATGACCGAATAGAGGCCGGCCATGTCCTTGGCCGGTGCCAGCACCTGCTCCTCGTAGGTCTTGGCGATCCTGACCTGCACGGTGCGCAATTCGCCGAAGCCGTCGAGGAAACGTTCGGTGAGGCGTTCGAGCTTTTCCACCGATCCCGAGAGAATCGGATCGGTGGAAGCGCGCGTCGTCAAAGTGCCCAGAACGGATTCCCGGACCAGCAGGATTTCGGCGAACAGTTCAGGGCTCGGCTGGTTGATGTAGCGATGAATCAGATTCTGCAGCCGGCTGCTTTCGCTCTCGAGCCGCGCGAGAATCTTCTCGGACTCGCGCGCCTGCCGCACGTCGTTCCAGGCCGAGCCAAGCACCTGCGCGCCATTCCACATCATGACGGCCAGCACCAGCACGACAGCCGAGTTCAGCGCCGCAATCGACAGGATGCGCCAGCGGATCGGTACGGCGCGCAACAGCCCCAGCACACGCCTGCGAATAGGCGCAGCAACACTCGCCGGTCGGCCCGCAGCTTCGCTCTGCCCGGAGGTCGCCGCCACCCGTTCACTCCATCCCGTGAATGCGTTTGACTTGTTGGGCGGTCGCCTCGATCAGGCCGGCCATGCAGCTCACCGTGCGGCTCGGACGCCGGGCGATGGAATGGCCCTGATTCGGCGTGTCGCCGGTGGAAAACTCGCGCGCGATAACGCTCGTGGGGGCCACCGCGCAAAACAGTGCCACAACGAGTCCAAAAGCCCGCGAAAGATCGGCGCGGTCGTCAGCCAACTTCCATTCCCTCGTGATGGAGTCGATGCAGAACGGAAAAGGTTCAATCCTCTTTGCATCTCTCGGTGTGGTCGGTCTATTCTGCCGACCGCCATCGGGTCGTCAATGGTCTGACCGATCAGTGCTTTTCCGGATTGGCCCCCGCGGGCCCAGCTTCTACCAAAACGAGAGGCCTCAAATGGAAACACGCGCGCGCAGGGCGGATTGGAACGGTTCTGTCGTGACGCGGGTCCTCAAGGCGGCGCCGTCGATCGCGTTCACCCTCGCAACGGGTTTGACCTCGCCGGCATCCGCAGTGACTGAAATCCAGTGGTGGCACGCAATGTCCGGGCAGCTCGGCCGGCAGGTGGAAAAGCTCGCGTCCGATTTCAATGCCTCGCAATCCGAATACCGGATCGTGGCGAGCTACAAGGGCAATTACGCCGAGACCGTCAC
>CAYVVB010000451.1:0-2475 GCA_964454955.1 uncultured Bradyrhizobium sp.
GCGGCACGACGGGGCGGCAGAAGAACGGCATCGAATTCCATGTTTCCCTCCTCCGGATTGCTTTGCTCGGATGCGTTTCTTCGAACGCTTCTCCTGGTTGTCAGGCCGGCACCGCCGCGCGGCCGGCGCGGTTGCGTGCGATGATGGTTTTCATGATCTGGGCGGTGCCGTCGCCGATCTGGAAGCCCAGCACATCGCGCAGCCGTTGCTCCATCGGCCCGCGATCGTAGCCGCCATGGCCGAACATCAGGAGGCATTGATGGACGACGTCGTAGGCGAGTTTCGGCGTCCACCATTTGCACATGGCGGCTTCGGCGCTGTGCGGGGCGCCCCTGTCCTTCAGCCACAGCGCCTGCAGGCAAAGCAGGCGCGCCGCCTCGACCTGCGTGTCGAGGTCCGCAAGCGGGTGCGACACGCCCTGAAACGCCGACAGCGGCTTGCCGAAGGCGTGGCGCTCGGCGACATAGGCCCAGGTCTCTTCCAGCGACACGCGCGCGACGGCGAGAACCTGCAGGCCGATCAGGGCGCGCGAGAAGTCGAAGCCCTGCATGACCTGAACGAAACCCGCGTTTTGCTCGCCGAGACGATGCGAGACGGGCACGCGCACATTTTCGAAGAAGATGGAGCCCCGTCCGATGGCGCGCTGGCCGTGACAATCGAAGCGGCCTCGCGTCACCCCGGGCAGGTCCAATGGTACGAGCAGAGCGGTGATGCCGCGGGCGCCGGAATCCGGTGTCCCGGTGCGGCCGAACACCACTGCCGCATCGGCCTGGTCGGCCGCCGAAATCGACGTCTTCTCGCCGTTGATGACGTATTCGTCGCCGACGCGTTCGACCTGCAGGCGCAGGCCCGCGGCATCCGAACCGCCTCGCGGTTCGGTTAATGCGATCGCCAGCAGGGCTTCGCCGCGGATCATGCGGGCGAGCCACGGGCGAACGACGTCCGGCTGCCCGTGATGCGACAGGATCTGGCCGTTCAGCGAGCCCAGGAGATTGACATAGGACATGCTGAGATCGGCACGGGCGACCTCTTCGTGGATGACGCCGGCCGCGAGGCAACTCATGCCGAGACCGCCGAACTGCTCCGGCAGTTCGGGCGCAATCAGCCCCATCGCGCCCATTTCTCCCATCAGCGCGCGGTCGAGAACGCGCGTCCTGTCGCGCTCCTGGAAGCCGGGCGTGATGCGGGTGGTTGCGAACCGCCGCACCTGTTCGCCAAGCCTCTCGAGGTCTTCGTCGAGATAGGGATTCACCAGCGCCCCCTCCCCTTGATCGATGACGCGGCAGCCCTGCCGCCCTCGTCCTCGATCTCCTAACGCCTGCTACTTTGCGAACTTCCGGAAATCGGGCCTGCGCTTTTCCTGCAGCGCCTTGACCCCTTCGCGGGATTCGTCGGTGTCGTAGTAGAGTTTCAGTGCATACATGCCCATGCCCGCGATGCCGGCCTGGTGGGCTGTATCCATGTTGAAACTGCGCTTGGCGATCGCGATCGCGGTCGGGCTGCGCTCGCACAGCTCCTCGCCCCATCTCTGCACTTCGGCGTCGAGCTGGTCATGCGGGACACAGGCGTTCGCGAGCCCCATCGCGACCGCCTCCTGTCCGGTATAGCGGCGGCACAGATACCAGATTTCGCGGGCCTTCTTTTCGCCGACGACGCGCGCCAGAAATGCGGTCCCGTAGCCGGGGTCGACCGAACCCATCTTGGGGCCGACCTGGCCAAACACGGCCTTCTCCGAACAGATCGTCAGGTCGCATATCGTGCAAAGCACGTTGCCGCCGCCGATGGCGTAACCCTGGACGCGCGCGATCACCGGCTTGGGCACGTCGCGGATCGCCGCATGCAGCTCTTCCATCGGCAGGCCGATCGTACCGCGGCCATCATAGTTGCCGTCATGGGCCGACTGATCGCCGCCGGTGCAGAATGCGCGATCACCTGCGCCGGCGAGCACGATCGCACCGACATCCTTGTCATAGCCGGCCTTGTAGAGCGCCTTGATCAACTCGTCGCAGGTCTTGCCGCGAAAGGCGTTCATCTTGTCGGGCCGGTTGATGATGATCCAGGCCACGCCGTTGCGAATTTCGTAGATGAGGTCTTCGAAGTCCATGAGCTCTTCTCCCAACTCCTGATCAGCCGTTCATGGTCAGGCCGCCGGACACGCTCAGCACCTGACCGGTCACATAGGCCGCGTCATCACTCGCGAAAAACAGGATTGCGCCGGGCAAATCCTCGGGCTGGCCGATGCGGCCGAGAGGAATCGAGCGCCTGAACGCCTCCTCCAGCTTTTCTGGATTGCCGGCTCCCTCCTTGTAATCGGCGAACAGCGCGGTGTCGGTCGGTCCGGGACAGACGACGTTCACGGTGATGCCGTGGCGGGCGTGCTCGCGGGCAATCGTCTTGGAGAATGCGACGATCCCGCCCTTGCAGGCCGCGTACACGGCCTCTCCTGATGAACCGACGCGTGCCGCATCGGAGGCA
>CAYVVB010000452.1:0-25698 GCA_964454955.1 uncultured Bradyrhizobium sp.
ACCGCGCTCGTTGCATCATGAAGCCGGCCGTCGGCGAAACGATGCGAGCCGTTGAGCAGCTCTGTGGGCGGCCTTCCCCAGTCGCGATGCCAGTTCTGGCGCACCCGATCGACGTCGCCGTTGATCCCGCCGGCGGCGACCACCACCTGCTCGGCCTCGACCTCGAAAGGCGCGGCGCTCGTCTCGTCGACGCCGCTCGCACCATTGATGCGTCCGGCTTTGAGGCTGAGTTGTTCGACCCTATGGTTGAAACGGATGGTGAGCCGGCCGGCATTTCTGTGCGTGCGCAAGGCGCCGATCAGCGCGTCCGCAATGCCCTTGCCGGTACCCCATGCCACATGAAAGCGCGGCACCGAATTGCCGGGTACGAATTCGCCGCGCTCGACCCAGTTGACCACCGGCAGGAAGCTCACGCCGTGCTTGCGCACCCAGCCATGAATGTCCGGCGTGGCGCGCTCCACATAGGCCTCGGCCCAGGCGCGCGGCCAGCGATCATTTTCCGAAAATTGCGCAAAGCTCAACCAGTCGCGCAGCGCCAGCGCCTTGGAATCGCGGATGCCCTGGCGACGCTGCTCCGGGGAATCGACAAAAAACATCCCGCCAAAGCTCTCGCGCGCGAGCCCCCCGAAGACGCTTTCGTCGTCCCGGTCGAGCATCAGCACCGATTTGCCTCCGTCCAGCAGGTCGAGTGCAACGGTGATGCCCGCGATCCCCCCGCCGATGATCAAGACGTCGCTGCGATATCCGGCCACGACTTGTCGCGCGCCTCCCTTGTTCTTCCCTCGCGATTCGTCGGCCGCTCGGGCTTTCCAGCCGCCGTAGCATGCTTTGGGCCGCCTGTGGATTGGCCTGGATCAAACGGGATAGGTACTGCGCCGGGTACTGCGCATTATCCAGCACCGTCATTCCGGGGCGGCTCGAAAGAGCCGAACCCGGAATCTCGAGATTCTCTGGTGCGCAATTGCGCACCACAGTTCGATGCTTCGCTTCGCCCCGGAATGACGGGGCAAGTTGTGGCCGCCGTGCGGTGGGCGTGACCAGGACATCGCTTCGGCGGATTGGTAAACCGGGTCTTAACCGGCCGTCACGCGGCACAAGGCGCGACCAAAGCCTCGCATTTTACCAAACCGCGCCGCCGCTCGTTTAACAGTTTGTCCAACGACCGCCGCCATAGTGGTGGACCACTCAGGACAGACCGGGTTCAACTGCCGTGACATCTTTCGGACGAGTGATTTCGGTGCGCGGTGCGCTTGCGCGCGTCGGCATATTGGCGAGCAGCCAGATGCCGGCCTCGGAGATGCGGGCGACCGTCGGGCGGTTCATCACCATCCGTTGCGCCTCCTCCACCATCATCGCCATGATGACGGAGGTGTCCTGCGAGCACCTGCCGAGCTCGGATGAGTACGTCGCGACCGCCAGCGTCGACCTGTTGGGCGAAATCCTTTCCGGCGACCGCCCAAAATTCCAGCGCGGCGTCACGAATTATCCGACCATCGGCGATGCGGTCGATCTCATCACCAACCAGGAACTGCGCACCGTCTATGCTCCGAGCGGCTCGGACCAGATCAATGTCGGGACCCTGCAGCAGGATCCTTCCGTCATCGCCTATGTCGATGTCGAGGAGATGCTGTCCAAGCATTTCGCCGTGCTCGGCTCGACCGGCGTCGGCAAATCGACCGGCGTCTCGCTGCTGGTGAACGAAATCCTGCTGTCGCGGCCGAACCTGCGTATCTTTCTGCTGGACGTTCACAACGAATACGGCCGCTGCTTCGGCAGCCGCGCGCAGGTGCTCAATCCGCGCAATCTGAAGCTGCCGTTCTGGCTGTTCAATTTCGAGGAGATCGTCGACGTGCTATTCGGCGGCCGCCCCGGCGTGCCGGAGGAGCTCGAGGTTCTCGCCGAAGTCATTCCGCTCGCCAAGGGCATGTACAGCCAGTACCAGAAGGGCGACCGGATCGGGCTCAAGCGCGAGACCAGGAGCGGCGGCTATGCCGTCGACACGCCCGTCCCCTATCGCCTGGTCGACCTG
Organism: uncultured Bradyrhizobium sp.; assembly: GCA_964454955.1. Taxonomy (GTDB): domain Bacteria; phylum Pseudomonadota; class Alphaproteobacteria; order Rhizobiales; family Xanthobacteraceae; genus Bradyrhizobium. Next base: position 2,030 of record CAYVVB010000452.1, read on the forward strand.
ATCTCGCTGATCGACGAGCGCATGGGCAAGCTCGAAAACCGCTCCTCGCGCATGGTGTACTACAAGCTGATCTCGCGCATCGAGATCGTCCGCAATGATCCGCGCTACACCTTCATGTTCGACAACGCCAATGTCGGCGGCGACACCATGGCGGAGGTGATCAGTCACCTGTTCCGCCTGCCGGCCAACGGCAAGCCGATGACCGTGATGCAGCTCGCGGGCTTCCCCGCCGAGGTCGTGGATTCTGTGGTGTCTGTCCTCTGCCGCATGGCGTTCGACTTCGGGCTGTGGAGCGACGGCGTCTCGCCGATGCTGTTCGTCTGCGAGGAAGCTCACCGCTATGCCTCCGCCGATCGCAGCATCGGGTTCGGGCCGACGCGAAAGGCCATTTCGCGGATCGCCAAGGAGGGCCGCAAATACGGGGTCTATCTGGGCCTGATCACCCAGCGGCCGGCCGAGCTCGATGCCACCATCATCTCCCAGTGCAACACGCTGTTCTCGATGCGCCTTGCCAACGAGCGCGACCAGGCCTTGATGCGCTCGGCGGTCTCGGATGCCGCCGCCAACCTGTTGTCGTTCGTGCCCTCGCTCGGCACCCGCGAGGTGCTGGCCTTCGGCGAGGGTGTGGCGCTGCCGACGCGCCTTCGCTTCAAGGAAGTGCCGCCGCATCAACTGCCGCGCAGCGAGGCCACCATTGCGACGGTGCCGTCGGTCACCGCCGGCCACGACGCGCATTTCGTCGGCGCGGTCGTGGAGCGCTGGCGCGGCGCGACCACCAGCCGCGATGCCCCGAGCGATTCCACGCGCTCGCTGTCGTCCGTCGAGGCCCCCATGCTGCAGCCCTCGCAGGGGTTCGATCCCGACCGCTTCTCGCTCCTGAAAAAGCCGCTGCGGTAGATTTGCGTGCGTGTCGCGATGGACTATGTTTCCGGATCAAACTGATCCGGAACCAGCGTCCATGACCCAGCCCGCCAAGCGCTTTCCCGCGCCGCCACTCGACAAACTACCTGACGACATCCGCGCCCGCCTGCTCGCCGTGCAGGACAAGTCCGGCTTCGTCCCGAACGTCTTCCTGACGCTCGCCTACCGGCCGGACGAGTTCCGGGCCTTCTTTGCCTATCACGACGCGCTGATGGACAAGGACGGCGGGCTCACCAAGGCCGAGCGCGAGATGATCGTGGTGGCCACCTCCGCCGCCAATCAGTGCCAGTATTGCGTGATCGCGCATGGAGCGATCCTGCGCATCCGCGCCAAGAACCCGCTGATCGCGGACCAGATCGCAGTCAATTACCGCAAGGCGGACATCACGCCGCGCCAGACGGCGATGTTGGATTTTGCGATGAAGGTCGCGCTGGAGGCGCATGTGGTGTCGGATGCCGATTTTGCGGCGCTCGCCGCGCACGGCTTCTCCGACGACGACATCTGGGACATCGCTGCGATCGCCGCTTTCTTCGCGCTGTCCAACCGGATGGCCAACGTCACGGGCATGCGGCCCAACGATGAGTTCTACCTGATGGGCCGCGTGCCGAAATAGTTCAGAACGTTTCGGTCACCTTGGTCAGTTGCGGCGGACGGTCCGGATCGAATCCCCAGCTTTGCGCGGTACGCTCGATCATGCGATAGGCCGGGACCAGCATGGTGATCGCGTCGCTTGCCGGATCATCATCGCCGAGCCATGGCAGGGTACCATGCGGGCCGCCGCACAGATGCAGCGCGATCCCGCTCTCGGAGAGTTCGTTCGCCAGCCGATCGACCGTGGCGGCGGTTTCGTCCATCAGGCGCAGCAGGATGACCGGCGTCTTCGCCGATAGCGCCGCGCGCGGGCCATGCTGCAGTTCGGCGGCGCTGAAGCCAAGCGCGGGCAGCCGCAGGATTTCGCCGAGTTTCAACGCGATTTCGCGCGCCGAGCTCAGGCCCAGGCCGCGTGAGGCCACAAAGACTGCGGATGCTTCGGCAAGATCGGCCGATACCGCGGACCAGTCGAGCGTTGTTGCGCGATGAAGCCGCTCCGGCAGCCGGTCGAGCGCCGACCTCAGGGACAGGTCGTCGGCCAGCTCCGCAATGAGCTCGGCGCCGGCCGCCATCGAGCCGATGACGGTCTTGGTGGCGGCCACGGAGTGCTCGGGCCCGGCCTCGATCGGAACGACGAATTCGGCGGCGTCCGCGACCGGCGAGTTCACCGCATTCACGATGGCGACGGTGCGAGCGCCGGATTCGCGTGCGGACGTCGTCGCCGCCACCAGATCGGGGCTGCGCCCGGATTGCGAGATCACGATAAACAGGGCGTTGCGCAAGGTGAGCGGCTTGCGGAATGCCGTGATCACCGACGGCGCGCTGGCGGACACCGGCAGATGCAACCGCGTTTCGATGAGATAGCGCAGGAACACCCCGGCATGTCCCGAACTCCCGCGCCCGCACAGGACGGCAAGCGGCGCCGTTCCGATATCGAGGCGTCTTGCAACATCGGCAATGGCCCGGCGGCCCTGCAGGATGCGCGCGACGACATCGGCGCTTTCGCAGGTCTCGCGCGCCATTGCGGAGGTAACCGCGTCAGCCATGGCTCACAAGCTCCAATCCGACATCATGCGCTGGGGCCGTCGGCAAGCTCGGCGAACACGCGGCGAAGGTTGCCCTTGTGGCTTGCGAGAATGGCAGCCGCTTCCGCCTTGTCGTAGCCGAGCACCACGAGCGCAGCCATCTTGATGTCGCCTTCGACCTGCTCCAGCGCGCTGGCTGCTTGCGCCTCGCTGCAGTTGGCGATGCCGGCGACCATGATTTCCGCACGGCGCTTCAGCTTCGCGTTCGTCGCCAGCATGTTGACCATCATGCCGCGATAGACGCGCCCCAGGCGCAGCATGATTCCGGTCGAGATCAGGTTGAGGACGACCTTCTGCGCGGTGCCCGCTTTCATCCGCGTGGAACCTGCGATCAGCTCCCGTCCCGTCTCGACCAGCACCGGATATCTTGCGGAAGCCAGCAGCGCAGTATCGCGATTGTTGGCGATGCCGATGGTGACGGCGCCGCAGGTGCTGGCCTGCTGCAGCGCCGCCACGGTGAACGGCGTCGTTCCGCTGGCCGCGACCGCGATCACCACGTCGTGTGGCGACGGCAGCGCGGCCTCCACCTGTTTGACGGCGTCGGCGATGTCGTCTTCGGCCCCCTCGATGCTCGTCGCGAATGCGCTCTCGCCGCCCGCGATGATGAAACGAACCCGCTCCTGCGGCCAGGCGAAAGTCGGCGTCAGCTCCGCACCGTCCTGCACCGCGACCCGGCCCGAGGTTCCGGCACCGACATAGATCAGGCGCCCGCGATCGCCGAGGGCTTCATAGGCCGCATTGGCCGCCGCGGTCATGGCGGGAAGCGCGTGCCCGATCGCTGCGACCGCGGCGAGCTGGCCCTCCCACATCGCTTCCATCGCGGATGCCAGCGACCACGCATCAAGATCGGCAAAGCGCGGATCGACTTCTTCGGTGGCCATGCGCGATCGGCTCCTCTCACAGATTTGAAACGCGGGACCCGGAAGCCGCTGCCCGTTCGGGTGGCGGCTCGCCCGCGCCAAAGCGTCGCCGCGCCACCAGCAGCGCGCCGGCGACCCCGTCCGCATCGGGAGCCTTGAGGCGGTCGCGCAGATCGGGCGTCAGCCAGGGCGCGATGGCGTCTGCCAATCCGCCAACCAGGGAGAGGCGCTCGATGCCTCTCACCAGGAACATGTCGAGCAGGTCGCCGATCGCATCGGCGGCGCGTTCGACAATGCGCCGGCCGATCGGATCGCCCGCCATCGCGTGCCGCAAGACCATTGGCGCGAAGGTCGCATAATCGGTCGCCGTCGCCTGTTCGGACCAGGCCACGGCCTGACTTGGGTCATGGTCGAAGACGCCGAGCACTTCGGCAAGCAGCGGCGATGTCTCGCCCCGCCCGTCGCCGGCACGCAGCGCAAGCCTGATCGCCTGCAATCCGAAGTCGGCCCCGCTCCCTTCGTCGGAGATCGGAAAGCCGTATCCGCCGAAGCGAAGCTCGCGCCCCTTGAGCAGGCCGACGCCGATCGAGCCGGTGCCGGCGACAACGATGGCGCCGTCGGCGCCTCCATGCGCGCCAAGACATGCGGCCAGACCGTCGCTGACGAAGCGGACGGACGCAAACGGGTGCGCGATCTCCTGCAGCGCCGCTTCAGCGCCCCGGCGCCCCAAGCCGGCAAGACCGATCCCGGCGTGGATCCGCGGAAAACCCTCGCGCGCCAAGCCCGCCTGCCCGGCTGCAGCTTCGCAGGCGCGCATGATCGAATGCCACGCGACGTCGGTCCCGAGCCGGGTCGTTGCCGGCCCCGAGCCGCCCTCGCCGAGCACGGCACCATGTTCATCCTCGATGCGGGCACGACAACGGGTGCCCCCGCCATCAACCCCGAGATACAAGGCGCCTTTTGTCATCATGCCGTTCCAACGCCGGAACCGAGGTTCCGTTCATTGCGGCCGGCCGGCGCAGCCCTATTCAAATTTTACGCAACCGGCCTGCTCGATATAGGGTGCCACAGAACGATTTGCCGATGGCCAGAGTAACACATGCAGCACACGCGTGGATGAACGTTATGGATCATTCCCACACTCCCGCAGCCTTCACGATTGCCGCGCCCCGGCTATTCGATGGACTGGCGATGCGGGGGCCGGCGCTGGTCACGATTTCAGGCGGTCGCATCCACGACGTCCGCTTTGCAGCCGCGCCGTCGGGCGAGACGATCACGCTTCCCGACGACGCGATCCTTGCGCCCGGCTTTATCGATGTCCAGGTCAATGGCGGGGGCGGCGTTCTTCTCAACGATGAGCCGACGGAGGCCGGCGTGCGCCGCATCGTCGAGGCGCATCGCAAGGCGGGGACCACGGGCTGCCTGCCGACGCTGATCACTGATCGCAGTGATGTGATGGAGCGGCTTGCCGCCAGCGCGCCGGCTGCAATGCAAATTCCCGGCGTGCTCGGCTTTCACCTCGAAGGCCCGGCGCTCAACAAGGCCCGCAAGGGGATACATCTCGAATCGGAGATCCGCGTGCCGAACGCGCGCGATCTTGCTGCCCTGAAAAGCTTTGGAAGCTGCGGCCGCAGCATCGTGACTCTGGCTCCCGAATGCGTGCCGCCATCGCTGATCGACGGTCTTCTGGAGGCAGGATTGCGCGTGTCGGCCGGCCATACCGACGCAACGGCCGAGCAAATTACGGAAGCCGCAAAGCGCGGGATCACCGGTGTTACCCACCTGTTCAACGCCATGTCGCAGCTCGGCGCCCGCGCGCCGGGCGTGGTCGGCGCCGCGCTTGACAACGAACGGCTGTTTGCCGGGATCATTTGTGACGGCCTTCACGTCGATCCCACGAGCCTGAGGATTGCCCTGCGCTGCAAGGGGCGCGACCGCCTGATGCTGGTGACCGACGCGATGCCGCTGGTCGGCACGGACGAGCGGCATTTCGTTCTGCAGGGGCGCCGGATCACGCTGGAGGGTGATCGCTTAACGGGTCCCGACGGCACGCTTGCAGGCGCTCACCTCACCATGATGCAGGCCGTGCAAAATGCGGTCGCATGGCTCGGCGTTGCACTTGGCGATGCGCTGACGATGGCCTCGCATACGCCGGCGGCATTTCTGGGATTGCAGTCCGAGCTTGGATCGATCGCGCCGGGCTACCGCGCCGACCTCGTCGCCTTCAACAGCAAGTTTGAAATCATCGAGAGTTGGATCGCCGGCTCCGCGCTGCCGTCGCAACAGGCGGAGGTACGGTGATGATCGAAGGAATCAGCGCCGTCACGCTCGCCACCCACGACATGCGGCGCGCCGTCCGCTTCTACCGCTCGCTGGGGTTCGACATCCACCACGGTGGGGAGGCGGCATCATTCACGAGCTTTCGCGCGGGCACAGGTTATCTCAACCTGATTGCCCAGCCGGATCAAACGCGCTGGTCCTGGTGGGGACGCATCATCTTCTACGTCGCCGACGTCGATGCAATCTATCATCGCGCCTTGGCGGCCGGGTGCCAGCCCACGACCGCGCCGCGCGATGCCGAATGGGGCGAACGCTACTTTCACCTGACCGATGCGGACGGCCACGAGCTGAGTTTCGCGCGGCCTTTGCGGGTTTAAGGGCTCCTCAACGCCTCAGCGAGGGGCGCAAGCCCAGCACCATCGGCACGATGAGCGCAGCGGTCGCGGCGGCGGCGAGCACGCCGATCGTTCGGTTGCTCTGGTCGGCGATCGCGCCGTATGCGATGGGCGCCAATCCCCCCGAACCAATGACGCCGGTGTAAAAAAGAGCGAACGCCCGACCGACGTCCCCCTTTGGGGCCAGCTCCGGCACCGTGCCATAGAGTACGGAGGAGGTACCGTTCAGGACGATGCCGAGGAGTGGAAGGACCACCAGCATCGGTACAAGCGGCAGAGATAGTGTGGTAACGATCAGAAGCGCCGTAGCCATCTCAGTCGCAACGACACTGCCGATGACGCCGAGATGCTCTCCGAGCCAGCTACATGTCGCCTTGCCAAGCGCGCCGCCGATGAAGAGAAGCGCAAGGCCAAGGCCGACGTCAGCCGATGTTCCCCCATGGCCGTGAATCAGAAACGGCAGAAACAGCAGGTAGCCCATCCGGGTTGCGGTATCGAGGGCACCGATGGCCATGAGAAGGGAGAAGCCCGAACGGGCAGCCGTGCGCCCAACAGTCTTTGGTTTGAGAGGGGCCGCCGTGGTCATTTGGGGAGCGAGCACCAGCAGGCCGAATCCGACCGCGAGACCGAGCAGAGCCATGATGCCGGCAACGGGACGCCACGCAAGGACCGGCAACAACAGTGCAACAACGGCTGGAAGCGTTGCCTTTCCGAGATCGCCCGCGAAATTGTAGATGCCAAGCGCGCTTCGCGAAGCCGGGGCATAGGTGTCCGTGACAAGAAGCGAACCGCGAGGATGCTGAATGCTGGACCCAAGTCCCGCCAGCACAAGACCGACGCAGAGGCCAGCAAGGCCCAGCGGCAAAGCCATGACCACGAACCCCGTGGCAGCTACGACAGTCGACAGGACAAGCGCCGCACGCGAAGACAGCGTCCGCACCAGGCTGTCACCGGGCAATTGCAAGCCGCCCATGGTGCCAAAATAGAGGGCGCGCAGGACGGCCAGTCCGGCATAGGACAGGCCGAACTGCGTCTGCCAGACAGGTAAGAACGCGTAGAGGCCGTCGGTGTAGCCATCGTGAAGAGCGTGCGCGAGGCAGGCGGCGATCAAGCTGCGCCGCTTTCCCGGTGACGCCGGGCTTCGATGAGCCGAGTCCAATATCTCGGTGACCTGCATGCTGACCCTCCTTCGGAGGGTCTAGACCTGTGAGATTTTGGGGAATAGCCTGATCCTTCTCACGTAATCCGTCAGCTTTAATCACGGTTCTTGATGCGCGTGCGGCCCCCCCTGAATGCTTTGCGCGTGTTCGAAGTTGCCGCTCGGACCGGCAGCTATGCCGCCGCGGCGGTGGAGCTTGGTCTCACTCACGGGGCCGTAAGCCGCCAGATTGCCATCTTGGAGGGCTGGCTCGGCCAGCGCCTTTTCGTCCGTTCCGGGCGTCGCATGGTCGCGACACCGATCGCGCGCGTTTTCGCCGCGGAAGTAAGCCTCTCCTTTGATCGGATTATCGCGGCCGCCGAAGCCTGCGGTCGGCCGGGTGCGCGCCGGATCCTGCGGGTGAGCGCGCCGACTACATTCGCCATGCGCTGGCTGATCCCTCGCCTGGAGTTCTTCCACCAGGAGCACCCGCATGTTGAAGTTGCGGTGACGACAGTTTCGACGGTGCATGAAGAGCTTCGCGGCGGGTTCGATGTCGCGATCCGCCGCGGCGTGGCCAGTGAAGGCGCCTGGCCGCGTCACCGCGCCATACCCGTGCTGGAGGATGCCGATACGCTGATCATGAGCCCGGCACTGTTCGGCAAGCATCCGATCCGGGCGCCGGCCGACGTCGAAGGACATGTGCTGCTCGCCAGTGAAACACGACCGGGCGATTGGATCGATTGGCTGGAGGAGGCAGGGCTGTCGCATCTCGTGGCACGCCCGCGGCGGGTGTTCGACCATTTCTTTGTCACGCGTCAGGCCGTCGAAGACGGTGTCGGAATCGGGATCGGCCCGCTGCCGCTCCTTGAGATCGACGTCGGCTCTGGACGCCTCCTGACGCCGCTGCCGCACATTCGGGTTCAGCGTACCGGCTATGTTGCGCTGGTCGCGCTCGATGCGGAAACAACGGGACCGCTCACCGCCTTCCTCGCCTGGTTGACAGCAGAACAGCGCCATGCGCGCGCGTGGCGATGAAAGAAAGTCAAGGACATCTGAGCAACCTGACCGGCAGATAGGCCTGCTCTAATCGTCGGCGTGTGGTCCGCACCAACCCGGCAGGTAGACCGCATCCTGGCTCTTGGCGAATTCGAGTGCCTTTTCGATCGCGCGTTCGAAATTCTCCTCCACGAGCTTGCGCGGCATCTGGCGGCGCAGGAAGTCGGCCCAAAGGAATTCGGAAAACGGCGTGGTGTCCTTGGCAAAGCCGCCCGAGCGCCGCAATTCGCCGGCAAGGCTGCGGAACGGATCGTCCTTCAGATCACGGATCGACTTCGGCAAATCCTTGAAGTGCCTGCGCTCACCCTTGGTATCGTAGGGATAGACCCAGCGCTTGTTGTCCATCACGCCCCAGAAGGCATCCTTTTCGACCATCCTGAGATCGCCGATCACACTCACCAGAATGTCCTTGATGCCCTCGTCGTGCAGAGCGCGCGCGAGATGATGGTGATCGACCACGTAGTAGCGTTCGTCGGGCCCGTAGACGACCGGGATCATGTGCTTGCCGATGACGTCCGCCTGCTTGCTTTTTTTCTGCTCGCGGAAGTGCTTGCGTTTCTCCTTGACCTCGCGCATTCCGACCGTCATCTGCGTCGGGCGCAGCGACAGGATTGGAACCGGATGGACTCTGGGCTCTCGCGTGTTGTGCATGACTTGACCCCTATGTCCGTTCGCTACGATGGTTTCCGGCAAACGCGCGATTATGACATGGTGGCCAAGAGATGGCCAAGGGACGAGAGACGACCAAGGCTGGGCCGCCCACCCTGGTCACGTAATTTGCGAGAGATTTGAGAAGGATGTTCAACGGCCACGGCAAACGGACGCCGAAACCCCGTATCGTCCGGCTTGGCGGCCGCGAAATCATCGCCGAAGGCCTCAGCCTCAATTTCTGGGCTGACCTCAGCCATCGCTGCATGACGGCCTCGTGGCCCGCCTTCGTTCTCGGCGCGGCGCTGGTCTTCCTCGCCTTCAATGCGGTTTTCGCCGTGTGCTACTGGCTCGGCAATCAGCCGATCTCCAATGTGCCCGGCGGGGCTTACATCGACTACTTCTATTTCAGCATCGAGACGCTCTCGACCGCCGGCTACGGGGACATGCATCCGCAGAGCCACTACGGTCATTTCATCGCCACCATCGAGCTGTTCACCGGCATCTTCTCGATGTCGCTGATGACCGGGCTGATCTTTGCGCGCTTCTCGCGACCAAGCGCGCGCCTGCTGTTCGCCAGCAATCCGGTCGTGTCTTCTCATGAGGGCCTGCCGACCCTGATGATTCGTCTTGCCAACGAGCGACATGACGTGATCGCGAACGCCACCGCGCGGCTGTGGATGTTCAAGAATGTGGTGACTGCGGAAGGCCATCCCTTCCGGCGCTTCTATGAACTGACGCTGTTGCGCAACGAAAGTCCGGCGCTCGCCTTGAGCTGGACGCTCTATCATGTGCTCGACGAGAACAGCCCGCTCTACGGTATGGGACCGGAGGATCTCAAGGCCGCCGACGTGTCATTGGTCGTGGTGGTGTCGGGCTATGATGTTGTTGCGGCGCAAACTGTCCATGCGCGGAAATCCTACGAGCACTTCACCCTTCGCTTCGGGCACCGCTATGTCGACGTTCTCGCCGTTGCCGAGGACGGGCGGGTCTGGATCGACTATGCCCGGTTCCATGAGACTTTCGAAGGCTAGTTCACTGGATTGGACAGGCGTTTCACAACATTTTCTGTCGACGGCACCGTGCGCGTGCTACAAGGTTAGCCTTACCTTCGGAGCCGGCAGACGTGAAAAATCAGCGGCCCACCGCGACAGACGGCGAGCACCGCGTGCTCCAGTTCAGGCCACGCAGCGCGCTGCACTCGCCCCAGTTGCGCAATGGCCCCCTGGCCGTCCAGCCCAGCCATCAGGAAACATCGCCCGAGCCGCTCGACCTGTCTCGTTATGAGCGGCCGAGAGAACGGCTGGGCGCCGAAGCGGACGATTTTCGTCACCGCATGCTCGCCAACATTGCCGCCTTCGCCTTCACGGTCGCGCTGGCGGCGATCGGTATCTGGCTCGCGATGAGCATCGCCGATTTGCGCAAGACCCAGGATTGCGTGCTGATGGGGCGGCACGACTGCGTGCGGATGCCCATCCAGCATTACTAGCGGCGCTCGGCGCGGGGCCGATGGCCCGGCAATCCCGCAGACGGAGACCTTTCCGCCTCCATTGAACTAACGGCGGCGCTCCGATATACGGGCATTCGACTCCGGCCGGCAGGCAGATGGGCTGATCTCGGCGCAATCGCCCTGCCCGCCGCGCCATTTCTGGAATTTATCTCCGAGATATCAAAGGCTTAGTGATGTCCTCAACATTCGATCAGGTCGCCACGATCATCGCCGAAACCTGCGACATCCCGCGCGACACGATCACGCCGGATAGCCACGCCATCGACGATCTGGGCATCGACAGCCTCGATTTTCTCGATATTGCGTTCGCCATCGACAAGGCATTCGGGATCAAACTGCCGCTGGAAAAGTGGACCCAGGAGGTCAACGACGGCAAGGCGACCACCGAGCAATATTTCGTGTTGAAAAACCTGTGCGCGCGGATCGACGAACTGGTCGCCGCCAAGAACGCGGGCGCCTAGCCGCCTGTCATGCAACTCGAATATTTCCAGCTGATTGATCGCATTCTCGACCTCAATCTGGACGAGAAGACGATTGTGGTCGAGGCCCAGGTTCCCAAGCAAAGCACGATCTTCGAGGGGCATTTCCCCGGCTATCCGATCATGCCGGGTGTGCTCCTGATCGAATCCATGGCGCAGACTTCGGGTTGGCTGCTGCTTGCCCTGTTCAAGTTCGAACGCATGCCGTTCCTGGCCGCCGTGAAGGAAGCCAAGATGCGCGGCTTTGTCCCGCCGGGCGAATTGCTGACGGTTGAGGCCAGCCTCGTGCATGAGGGCTCGGGCTACGCGATCACCGACGCCAGGATCAAGGTGGGCGGCAAGCTCAGGTGCAACGCCACGATCACCTTCAGCCACGTCCTCTTCCCGAATCCAGACCTGCGCGGGCACATGGATGCCGTGGCCAAGCGCATCGGCTTTCCCCAACAGGCCTTGCAGCCATGACTGAAAAAAGAGGTTCGAAGTCGGAGCCAGCGGAAGTCTGGATCACCGGCATTGGTCTTGCCACTTCGCTGGGTGAAGGGCTCGACGCCAACTGGCAGGCGCTGCAGGAGCGGCGCATCAACGTCGACGAAAAGACGTTCGCGCCATACGTCGTTCATCCTTTCGCACCGGTCAATTTCGATGCGCAGATCCCGAAAAAGGGCGATCAGCGGCAGATGGAGGCCTGGCAGCGCATCGGGACCTATGCCGCAGGCCTTGCCTTGGACTCCGCAGGCGTCAAGGGCAACAAGGAAATCCTGTCACGGATGGACATGATCGTCGCCGCCGGCGGCGGCGAGCGCGACCTCACGGTCGATCAGGGAATCCTGAGTGCCCAGGCCAAGGGGAATACCGCGCCCGGCTTTCTCAACGAGCGGCTGATGAGCGATTTGCGCCCGACCCTGTTCCTGGCGCAGCTTTCCAACCTGCTCGCCGGCAACATCGCGATCGTGCACGGGGTCACCGGCACATCGCGGACCTTCATGGGTGAAGAGTCGGCCGCGGTGGATGCGGCGCGGATTGCGCTCGCGCGCATCGTCGACGGCGAAAGCGACATCGCACTGATCGGCGGGGCACAGAACGGCGAACGGAAGGACCTGCTCGTCCTTTACGAGTTCGGCGATTTCAATCTCAAGGACAAGTTCGCGCCGATCTGGGCACGCAGCGAACATCCCGGCTTTGCGCTGGGTTCCGCCGCCGCCTTTCTCGTTTTCGAGAGCAAGGCGCATGCACAGGCGCGCGGGGCAAAGCCATACGCACGCCTTACCAATGTCGTCGCCGACCATGTGCGCCGCAAGGAGCCCGGGCAGATCACCAAATCGCTCGAAGCGCTGTGGTCGAAACTCAAGGTGACGGACGACGGGGCCGCCGTCATTACCGGCGCGACCGGCGCCGAGCCGGCGACGTCCGAAGAGCGCGCCTTCCTCAAATCTCATCCCGGGCACGCCATCCGCGCCACGGGAACGATGTTCGGCCATACCATGGAGGCGCAATTCCCCATCGGTCTTGCGCTTGCCGCACTGTCGATCTCGCGAGGAACGCTGTTTCCACCGAATGATTCGACCGGCTTCGAGATTGAAATGTCGAAACCGCCAACCCAGATTGTGGTGGTTGGAACGGGCCACTGGCGAGGCGAAGGCATGGCCCTGGTGGAAGCGATTGGATAGAGCATGATCCGGAAGCGGCGTATCGGCGCCCAAGGCCGGATTTCCGACAAGATCATGCTCAAACCAGAGATGAGAACGGGACGACGCTTCGCAACAGGTCATCTCGCTCCAGGACACGGCGCCGGCGGGGGATACTATGACAGCACCACGCGATAAATTGGGAAGGCCGATCGTCGTCGTCACCGGCATGGGCGTGGTGACCTCGCTTGGCGCGGGCAGGTCCGACAACTGGAAGAAGCTGACAGCCGGCGAGTCCGGCATCAGAACCATTACGCGGTTTCCCATCGACGGCCTGAGGACCACGATGGCCGGAACCGTCGATTTCGTTCCGGTCGAACCCTTCTCCTCGACCGATCTCTCCGAGCGGCTTGGCGAACTCGCCGCGGAGGAGGCCATCGAGCAGGCCGGAATCGGCAGCAAGGGCGATTTCCCCGGCCCGCTGTTTCTGGCGAATGCGCCGATCGAACTCGAATGGCCGCAGCGCAATGAAATGGCCCACGTCATCGGAAAGGGCGACATCACGTATGACGACATGCTGCGCGTCAGCGGCGGTGGACGATTTACGCCATGGCACCGCAGATTCCTGTTCGGATCAGTATCCGATCATCTGGCAGAGCGGTTTGGCACCAAGGGCTCGCCGATCTCGCTGTCGACGGCGTGCGCCTCCGGCGCAACCGCCATTCAGCTCGGCGTGGAGGCGATCAGGCGCGGCGAAACCGATGCCGCGCTGTGCGTTGCGACCGATGGCTCGGTCAATCCAGAAGCACTGATCCGCTTTTCGCTGCTGTCCGCTCTGTCGACGCAGAATGATCCGCCACAGGCGGCATCGAAGCCGTTTTCAAAGAACCGCGATGGATTTGTCATGGCGGAGGGCGCCGGCGCATTGGTGCTGGAAAGCTACGAGGCGGCGAAGGCCCGCGGCGCAAAAATCCTCGGCGTCCTCGCCGGCTGCAGCGAACTGACGGATTCCTTCCACCGCACCCGCTCGAGCCCCGACGGCAAGCCGATCATCGGCTGCGTGCGCAAGGCGCTGGCCGATGCTGGCATGACGCCGGAGCAGATCGACCACATCAATGCCCACGGCACCGGGACGCCGGAAAACGACAAGATGGAGTATCTGGGCATCTCGACCGTGTTCGGCGAGCGCGCCAAGCAGATTCCGATCTCGTCGAACAAGTCGATGGTCGGCCATGCCCTTTCGGCCGCAGGCGCCGTGGAGGCGATCTTCTCGCTTCTGACGCTCGAGCACCAGCGGATTCCGCCGACCATCAACTATGAAATTCCGGACCCCGCGATCCCGTTCGACGTGGTGCCGAACAAGGCGCGCGACGCGCGCGTCGCAACGGTGATGTCGAACTCCTTCGGCTTCGGTGGCCAGAACGCTTCGTTGATTCTGACGCGCGAACCGGCCTGATCCGGACCTGATGCGTTCATTGCTCGTTGGTGCCAGGGCCGGCATTCGCCGCGCCGCCAAGCCGCTCGGCGAAGCCGCGGTCGGCGCGCTCACGATCGCCTTGCTGCGCACCACCCGCTATTTCGATGCGGACAAGACCGCCGATGGGTTAGGCCGCGTCGCCGGGCTGATCGGGCCCCTGCTGCGCGAGCAGCGCATCGGTCGCGCCAACCTCACCGCCGCTTTCCCCGAGAAGTCGCCGCGGGAGATCGAGGAGATTCTCGCGGGCGTCTGGGACAATCTCGGGCGCGTTGGCGCCGAATTCGCCCATCTCGACCGCATCTGGGATTTCGAGGAAGAACGAGTCGAAGCGGGCCGCGTCGAGCTTACGCCGCGATCGGTTGAGTTGTTCCATCAACTCAGGCTCGACGGTAAGCCCGCGCTGATCTTTGCCAGCCATCTCGCCAATTGGGAATTGCCGGCGGTCGCCGCCGTGGCGCACGGGCTGGACGCCGCGATCCTCTACCGCAAACCCAACATCGCTTCGGCCGACCGCATCATCCAGGAAATGCGGCAGGTGAAGATGGGAACGCTGATTCCGGCGGGACGCGATGCTCCGTTGCGGCTCGCGGAAGCGCTGCAGCGGGGCCAGCACGTCGCCATGCTGGTCGACCAGTACCTGACAAACGGCGTCGAGGTCACCTTCTTCGGCCGCAAGACCCGCGCCAATCCGATGCTGGCGCGGCTCTTGCGCCTGGTCGAATGCCCCGTCCACGGCGTGCGCATCATCCGCTTGCCCGGCCATCGCTTCCGCGGCGAACTGACCGAGGAAATCAAGCCGGTCCGCGACGACAACGGCCGAATCGACGTGCAAGGCACGACACAGGCGATCACTTCGGTGGTCGAGGGGTGGATCCGCGAACACCCGGAGCAATGGCTGTGGCTGCACCGGAGGTGGCGGTAGACGGCATCTCCGTCATTCCGGGTTCGCTCGCCAACACGAGCGCCCCGGAATGACATCACCGCCCCGTCTTCACCCTGGTCCACAGCCGATTGATGATGCGCTGGGTCGCCGGATCGCGCGCTGTGATGACGAACAGCTTTTGCAGCGTCGCCTCGTCCGGATAGATGTTCTTGTCGTTGAGAACTTTGGGATCGATCAGCTTCTGGCTCGCCAGATTGCCGTTGGCGTAGGACAAAAAGCCGGAATTCTTCGCAGCCACATCGGGCCGGTAGAGATAATTGATCAGCTCATAGGCTTCCGTGACATGCTGGGCGTCGGCGGGGATCGCCAGATTGTCGAAGAACATCTGCGCGCCCTCCTTCGGAATCGCGTAGCCGATCTCGATGCCGTTCCTGGCTTCCGCCGCACGGGCACGCGCCTGCATGATGTCACCCGACCAACCCACGACCAGGCAGATTTCGCCGGTGGCGAGTGCGCTCAAATATTCCGATGAATGAAACTTGCGGACATAGGGCCTGATCTTGCTGACAAGCTCGGCCGCCTTCTCCAGGTCGGCCTGCCTGGTCGAATTGGGATCGAGGCCGAGATAACCGAGGGCCGCGGGAAAAATATCGTCTGCGGAATCCAGCATGTGGACGCCGCAATCCTTGAATTTTGCGAGATTCTCCGGCTTGAACACCATGTCCCAACTGTCGATCTTCGCGTCGGGCCCGAGAATTTCCTGCACCTTCCTGACGTTGTAGCCGATGCCGGTCGTGCCCCACATGTAGTTGGCGGCGTAGATATTGCCGGGATCGTAGGTGGCCAGATGCTGCGTCACGAAGGGCCAGGCATTGGCGAGGTTCGGCAGCTTCGACTTGTCGAGCTTCTGGAAGACGTTCGCCTTGATCTGCCGCTGCAGGAAATAGGCAGTCGGGACGACGACGTCGTAGCCCGATTTCCCCGCGAGCAACCGCGTCTCCAGGGTCTCGTTGGCATCGAACGTATCGTAGATGACCTTGATCCCGGTATCCCTGGTGAAGTTCTCCAGGACATCCGGCGCCATGTAGTTCGACCAATTGTAGAAATTGACCGTGCGCTCCGCCGCACCGGCAGATGCTGACAACAGCGCGGCCGCGATCAGGATTGCGCTCGCTAAACCGATGCGAACCCTGGCCGCACGTTCCGTCATGCGCTCACCTTCTTGCGGCGATGCACCGCGTCGGCGAGGCGCTCCAGCGCGGTATCGAGCGTCGAATCCTTCTTGGCGAAGCAGAACCGAACCACCGAGGTCACCGCGTCCTGCTCGTAGAAGGCGGACACCGGGATTGCCGCCACCTTGTAGTCGGTGACGATGCGCCGGCAGAACGCTTCATCGGTCTCGTTCAATCCCAGCGGCGACAGGTCGACGGTGAGGAAATAGGTGCCCTGAGAGCGCAGCACCGGGAAGCCGAGGCTCTTCAGTCCATCGGTGAGCCGGTCGCGGCTGCGCGCGAGCTCCTTTCGCATATCGAAGAAATAGTCGTCCGCCTTGGACAGCCCGTAGGCCACGGCAACCTGCAGGTTGGGTGCAGTGGTAAAGGTGAGAAACTGGTGCACCTTGGCCGCCACCCGCAACAGCGCCGGCGCCGCGCAGACGAAGCCGATCTTCCAGCCCGTGAGCGCGAAGATCTTGCCGGCGGAGCCCACCTTGATGGTACGGTCGCGCATGCCCGGAATGGTGATCAGCGGGATATGCTCGCGCCCGTCGAAAATGACGTGCTCCCACACCTCGTCGCAGATCGCGATGGTATCGAACTCCTGGCAGAAGCGGGCCAGAAGCTCGAGGTCCTCGCGCGGATAGACCACCGCGGCCGGGTTGAGCGGATTGTTGAACAGCACCGCCTTGGTCTTGCGGTTGAAGGCGCTGCGAAGCATCTCCTCGGACAGCCGCCAGTGCGGCGGCTCGAGCCGCAGAAGCCTCGGAATGCCGCCGGCCTGGCGGATGATCGGCAGATAGGAATCGTAGACCGGCTGGAAGACGATGACCTCGTCGCCCGGCTCGACCACGGCAAGAATCGCCGAGGTCAGCGCTTCGGTGCCACCCGAGGTGACCATGACTTCCGTCATCGGATCGAGCTTGAGCCCGTGCCAATGCGCGTAATGGGTCGCGATCGCGGTCCGCAGCTCGGGGATGCCCATCATCGACGGATACTGGTTGTAGCCGTTGACGACCGCATCGGCGGCGGCGCGGCGAATATCTTCCGGCCCCGGGTCGTCGGGAAAGCCCTGCCCGAGATTGATGGCGTTGTTGTCGCGCGCAAGCTGCGACATCGCCTCGAAGATCGTGACCGGCAGATCCGCGAAGACCTTGTTCATCGAGGTCATGGCAGAGGTCAGCCGCCGGTCCTGGTCGGCAAACCTGCCGCCTTCCAGCCGAGCATTCCTCCGGCCAAATGCTTGTCATAGGGCAGCCCCGCGGCCTGCGCCCCGATCGAGGCGGTCACCGAGCGTTTGCCGGAGCGGCAGGCGAAGACCACCTGCTTGCCGGCGGGATCGGGAATGGCATGCGGGTCGAAGCTGGAGAGCGGAACGACCACGCCGCCGGGATAGGCTTCCGCAGCCACCTCGTTGGGCTCGCGAACGTCGACCAGGAGATAGCGTCCTTCCGCCATCCCCTTCGACACCTCCTGCGGCGTCAAATCCTGTACCTTGTAATTAGCCACGCACGTCCTCCGACAGCTTCGTCCGCCGTGCGAGCCGGGCGTGATGTCCCCATCATGCCCCCCGCACGCGGCTCCCAAACTCACCCTTCACGCGACAAAAATCAAGCGCCGCAGGTGCTTAGAACCATGACCGCACCCGGAGCCTGATGAAGATTGCTCGCGCTCAGGCGGCCCTGCAGGTCCGGGTCTAGATCGTGATCTGCGTTCCCACTTCGACCACGCGCCCGCTGGGGATCTGGAAATAGTCGGTCGCATCGTTGGCGGTGCGGCTGAGCGCAATGAACAGATGGTCCTGCCACCGCGGCATGCCCGAATGCGCCGCGGGCTTGAGCGCCCGGCGCGACAGGAAGAACGAGGTCGACATGATGTCGAACTGCCAGCCCAGCTTGCGTGCGATCGCCAGGGCCTTCGGCACGTTGGGCGTTTCCATGAAGCCGAACCGCAGCGTCACCTTGGAAAAAGTCGGGCTGATCTGTTCCAGCCTGACGCGCTCGGCCGGGTCGACCCGTGGCGTCGGCGCAGATTCAATGGTGAGAATGACGTTCTTCTCATGCAGCACCTTGTAGTGCTTCAGGCTGTGCATCAGCGCGGTCGGCGCGCTGACAGGATCGCTGGTCAGGAAGACAGCCGTTCCGGACACGCGCTGCGGCGGCTTTTTTTCCAGCATGGCCACAAGCTCGGCCAGCGGGAATTCGAGCTTGCGTGACTTCTCGAACAACAGCCGGCTGCCGCGCCGCCATGTGTACATCAGGAGCATGACCATGCCGCCCAGCGCCAGCGGTACCCAGCCGCCCTCCACCACCTTCAACAGGTTGGCCGCCATGAAGGTGAGATCGAGGAAGAGGAACGGCGCGATGAGGGCAGCGGCCGCAACGATCGACCAGCGCCAGACCCGCCAGATCACGACAAAGCCCATCATCGCGGTAACGACCATGGTGCCGGTCACCGCGATGCCGTAGGCGGAGGCCAGCGCGCTGGACGAGCGGAACATCAACACCAGCAGCATCACGAACACGAACAGCAGCGTGTTGACGCGCGGCATGAAGATCTGGCCGGATTTCGCCTCGGAGGTGTGGCGAATCTCGAAGCGCGGCAAAAGGCCGAGCTGGATCGCCTGGCGCGTCAGCGAATAAGCCCCTGTGATCACCGCCTGACTGGCGATGACGGTCGCGACCGTGGCGAGCGCAACCATCGGCAGCAGCGCCCAATCCGGAAACATCAGGAAGAACGGGTTCTGGATGGCCTTGGAATCGCCCATGACGATCGCGGCCTGCCCCAGGTAATCGGCAGCCAGCGACGGCAACACAATGAACAGCCACGCGGTCTGGATCGGCCGCTTGCCGAAATGACCGAGGTCGGCATAGAGCGCTTCCGCCCCGGTGACGGCGAGGAACACCGCGCCTAAGGTGACGAATCCGATGATGCCATGGTGCAGCATGAATGAGACGGCGTAGAGCGGATTGAGTGCCAGGAGCACCTCCGGCTGCCGCACAATCGCCGGGATCGCGGCGATCCCGATCACGGCGAACCAGACCAGCATGATCGGCCCGAAGAACGCCGCCACACGCGCCGTGCCGCGCGACTGTGCCGCAAACAGCGCCAGCAGGATCACCACCGTGATCGGCACCACGTAGGAATCGAGTGAATCAGTGACGAGCTTGATGCCTTCGATCGCCGACAGCACCGAGAGCGCCGGCGTGATCACCGCGTCGCCGTAGAACAGCGCTCCGCTGATGATCCCGAGCAACACGACGGTGCCGGCCGCCTTGGTAACCGCCCGCTGCGCCAAGGCCATCAACGCCAGCGTTCCACCCTCGCCGTGATTGTCGGCACGCAACAGGATTACGACATATTTGAGCGTGACCACGACAATCAGCGCCCAAAGGATGAGCGAGGTGACGCCCATCACCGCCTGAGTGGTCGCGGTACCACCATTGGCGGCGGCAACGACCGCCTCGCGGAAAGCGTACAGCGGGCTGGTGCCGATGTCGCCGTAGACGACACCGATGCTGCCCAGCGTCAAGGCAGCAAAGCCGGCGGTCGAGTGGGCATCGGCATGCCCATTGCCCGTGCTCGTTTCCCGGGCCGGAGCTGCAACATCACTGGTCATGGGAACTGAGCCTCAAGGGCCGCTTCACTGCACCATCGGCAAGGCGAGCCGCGCCTCTAATCCTGCGCTGAGAAGCTAGCCTAGCCTGATTTCGGGACGACGACATGCGAGAACGCATAAATTTTCGGATTGTTGCCTTCGCCGCCGAACTAATCTTGGTGCCGACAGAAATCCAGAACACGAGCCAAATCCGCCCGCGGATAGCTCGACAGCCGCGGAAGTGCAACGGTATTATAGTAGCAGAGCCTACGGCTTCAGTTCGGGGGGCAGCGCCGGGTCCTCGCGCATCAGGGTGATGGTGACGCGACGATTGGTGGACAGCGATGGATCGTCCGGAAAGAGCGGCTCGGTGTCAGCCTTTCCGGAGACGGCATAGATGTGGGAGACCGGCAGGCCTTCATGCTCCAAAATCTGGCGCACGACGTTGGCGCGATCCGCCGAAAGTTCGAACGGACCGTAGTCGCTGCGTGCCGGAACGAAGCCGGATGCCGTGTGGCCGGCGATGGAGATGCGCAGCGGGGTCTGCTTGAGCGGAATAGCCAGCTTTTCGATCAACCGCTTTGTGCGCTCGTAGGGCTCCTTGGAGCCGTCGGCGAACATCGAACGGCCGTCCTGATCGACGATTTCCAGGTTCAGCCCCTGCTTGGTTTCTTCAAACATGATGTGCTTGGAGATTTCGGTCAATTCCGGCATGTCCTGCAAGGACTGGCGGAGCGAAGCTGCTGCGAGCGCGAATTCGCGGTCGATCTTGGTCTTGGCCCCCTCCGTCCGCTTGTTGTCCTGGCCCGCGCCCGCATTGTCGGAGGCCTCCTCGGGCGGAACATGATCGAGGTGCTTCGACTTGGGGCGGGTCGGCAGGCCGTCGGAATCGATGATTCCCGAGTAGCGCGATTCGGTCTGCACGCCGAAGGCTTCGCGCATGGAGCCCGCAACGACTTGGAGCTTTTGCTGATCCTGAGTGGAGAAGGCGACGAGCATCACGAAGAAGCTCATCATCAGCCCCATCAGGTCCGCGAAGCTCACGTACCAGCCGTGACCGCCGCCATGCGCGTCGCCGCGTTTCTTCTTGGCCATCGCCTCTAGCTCCGCCTCGCTGTCACAACGGCTCAGGCCGGCACCGGCTCGCCCTCTTCGTGGCGATGCTGCTCCGGCAAGTACGCCAGCAACATCTCGCGCACCAGGGCCGGACTCTTGGAGTCGCGGATCATCAGGATGCCGTCGATGATCAGGGTGCGGTTGGTTTCCTCATCGAGCAGCTTGCCATGCAGCTTGTCGGCAATCGGCAGGCAAAAAAGGTTCGCAAGCACCGCGCCGTACAGCGTCGCCAGAAGCGCGGTCGCCATGTAGGGCCCGAGCTTGGAGGCATCGGTCATATTTGCAAACATCTGCACCATGCCGATCAGGGTGCCCACCATGCCGAAGGCCGGAGCGCAGTCGCCGATCGCGCGATAGATCTTGCTGCCCTCGTCCAGATGCATCAGGAAATTGTCGCGGTCGCGCTCGAGGTTGTCACGGATGAATTCGAGATCGTAGCCGTCCGCCACATAGCGAATGCCCTTGTCGAGGAACGGCTCGTCGGTCTCGACCTTTTCCAACCCAACGGGCCCCTGCTTGCGTGCGATCTCCGCGATGCGGGCGAGCTCATCGACGAGGTCGCGGGCGGTGAGCCGGCTCATCGTGAACGCATATTTCGCCCCGAGCGGCAGGCCGTGCAGGATCGCGCGGAGCGGAAAGCGGATCATCGTCGCCGAGATCGCGCCGCCAATGACGATAACGGTGGCGTGGTCGCTCAGGAAGATGTGGAGATCGCCGCCCAAAAACATCAATATCGCAATGACAAGTGTGCCGGCGACGAGGCCTACGCCCGTCATGATGTCCATGGGAAACTCCAATGCGTACGCGAACCAACCGCCAGCCTGAACGGCCGCGGCCCTTTTTTGCCGCTTGTAAAACCCTAAACGGACGCCATTAAAGAGGCGTAAAGGTTAAACGGGCCCGCAGACTTGGTCGCCGGCCGGCTGGGCTGCAGGACCTGCAATCAGCCGCACGCTGACGTGACTTCAACGTTCTGCTAACCATATAAGGCGAGGTATTCTTTCGCGCTTAGCGTCTGCTCCCTGCAAGCAAGTTCCGGAGCCTGACGAGCGCTCTATCGAGGCGGCCAATGTCGAACAAAGATCCCATCAACTGGATGCTGTCCGAGGCCATCGGCTCGCTGGCGCGCGCCGAGCGGATGCGGCAGCAGTTTTTCGTCCTGCAATCGAAGGCCGGCCCGCGCGAGGCCTGCTGGGAGCCGCCGATCGATGTGCTGGAAACCGAAACCGAGCTGCTCATCCTGGTGGCGCTGCCCGGTGTCGACCCCGAGCGCGTCGAAGCGGTCATCGAGAGTGGCGTCCTCGTCGTCAGCGGACAGCGCA
This sequence comes from uncultured Bradyrhizobium sp., assembly GCA_964454955.1. Classification (GTDB taxonomy): domain Bacteria; phylum Pseudomonadota; class Alphaproteobacteria; order Rhizobiales; family Xanthobacteraceae; genus Bradyrhizobium. The sequence continues at coordinate 24,231 of CAYVVB010000452.1, forward strand.
CGCTGCCGGCGGAGCTGCGTAGCGCCCGCATTCACCGGCTTGAGCTGCCGCAAGGCCGGTTTGAGCGTCAAATTGCATTGCCTGCCGGACGCTACGCAATCAGCCGCTTCGCAGTGAACGGCTGCATCGTATTCCGCCTTGCAAAATCCTGATGGTGATCTCCATGCCTCCAGCCAACGGACAAGCGACTTCCACCGCAAAGCCCGGCTCAGATCCGGTTCGCATTCCGGATGACGCCCTGATCATCGTCCCGGTCCGCAACATCGTGCTGTTTCCGGGCGTGGTCGCCCCCATCACCGTCAGCCGACCGAAATCGATCGCCGCCGCCCAGCAGGCCCTGCGCGAGCAGCGGCCGATCGGAATCCTGTTGCAGCGAAATCCCGAGGCCGACGACCCCGGTCCGGACGACCTCTACCGCGTCTGCACGATCGCCAACATCGTGCGCTACATCACCGCGCCGGACGAGACCCATCACATCGTCTGCCAGGGTGTTCAGCGCGCCCGCATTCTCGATTTTCTTCCCGGCACGCCATTTCTCGCGGCGCGCTTCGTTCAAATCACGGAGCCGACCACCACATCGCCGGAAATCGAGGCGAGGTTTCTCAACCTGCAGCGCCAGGCCGTCGAGGCGCTCCAATTGCTGCCGCAGGCGCCGCCGGAGTTGCTGGCGACATTCCAGTCGAGCAGCTCTCCCGCCGCGCTGGCCGACCTTGCGACTTCCTATATGGACATAAGGCCCCAGGACAAGCAGGACATCCTGGAGACCATCGATCTCGCCAAGCGAATGGAGAAGGTCTCGGCCCAACTCGCCGAACGGCTCGAAGTCCTGCGGCTGACCGCCGAGATCGGGCAGAAGACCAAGGCGACCGTCGATGAGCGGCAGCGCGAGGCGATCCTGCGCGAACAGATGGCCACCATCCAGCGTCAGCTAGGCGAAGGTGACGGCAAGGCGCAGGAAGTCGCCGAATTGACCGAAGCGATCGCGAAGGCCCAGATGCCGAGCGAGGCGGAAAGGCAGGCCCGCAACGAATTGCGCCGCTACGAACGCATGCCGGAGGCCGCCGCCGAGGCCGGCATGGTCCGCACCTACCTGGATTGGCTGATCGACCTGCCATGGGCGCTCCCGGAGGAGAAGCCGATCGATATCGCCGAGGCCCGGCGCATTCTCGACGAGGATCATTTCGGGCTGGAGAAGATCAAGCGCCGGATCGTCGAATACCTGGCGGTCCGCAAGCTCGCCCCGCACGGCAAGGCGCCGATCCTGTGCTTCGTCGGGCCGCCCGTGGTCGGCAAGACCTCGCTCGGGCAATCGATCGCGCGCGCGATGGCTCGGCCTTTCGTCCGCGTCAGCCTCGGCGGCGTGCTCGACGTTGCGGATATCCGCGGGCACATGAGGACCTATCTCGGGGCGCTGCCCGGCAACATCATTCAGGCTATCAATAAAGCCGGCGGCCGCAATTGAGTCATT
>CAYVVB010000453.1:0-6467 GCA_964454955.1 uncultured Bradyrhizobium sp.
GTATTGCAGGTTCGGCAGGCGTAGGGAGACGCGGCGGCGCTCCACCGCCGCGCCGGCGGTGGACCAGGGAAAGGCTGACTATCGTCCGGCACGTCGGCCACCTTGGCATAAGCGGCCCGAGTGCGGCACGAAATGACCCCACTCTTGAGTGACGGCAGGGTGATCGGGGAAATGCATTCAAACATCATCATCGCCGATCGCTAACTGCACGCCGGATCGAGCGGGTGAACGGCCGACATGTCAACGCAAGGCAACGACGTTTGGGCCAATGGTGATGCCTATGAACTCTATGTAGGCCGGTGGAGCCGGCTGGTCGCACGCGAATTCCTGACGTGGCTCAGCCTTCCGCCAGGTCAGGACTGGCTTGACGTTGGCTGCGGCACCGGCGCGCTCAGCCAGACCATTCTCGACGACGCATCGCCACGCCGTGTGATTGGTATTGATCCCTCGGATGGCTTTGTCTCATTTGCAGGCAGCTCTGTAGTCGATCCGCGCGCGACGTTCCGGACAGGCGATGCACAGAAGCTGCCCGTTGCAGACGATTGCTTCGACGCAACAGTGTCCGGGCTCGTTCTCAACTTTGTTCTGGACCAGCAGAAAGCGGTGCACGAAATGAAACGCGCAACGCGTAGCGGTGGCATCGTCGCGGCTTATGTCTGGGACTATGCCGGTGAAATGCAGATGATGCGCCGGTTTTGGGATGCCGCCGTTGCCCTGGATGCAACCGCAGCCTCGCTTGACGAAGGTCGACGTTTTGCGTTGTGTCAACCCGAGCCGCTCGCCAAGCTGTTCCAGGATGCGGGGCTTGACGACGTAACTGTTCGAGCCATCGACGTGCAAACGGTCTTCAGGAACTTCGCTGACTATTGGACGCCGTTTCTCGGCGGTCAGGCGCCTGCGCCTGGCTGCTGCATGTCGCTGTCCGAAGGCCGCCGCGCTATGTTGCGCGACCGAATACGAAAGACGCTTCAGCCAAGTGGTGGCGATGCCAGCATTCACCTTATTGCGCGGTCGTGGGCCATGCGCGGCACGGTCCACTAACACTTCGACTTCTGGCCTTTAGCGATGTCGGGAACGGCTCGAATGTCCGCCCTCCAAGGTAAAGCGAACATTGCCTTGCCTGCACCAGACGATTTATGAGCCCATCCCCCTAGCTGCTTCAGCTACTGCGTGCGGATCGGCGTGTCCTTCAGCCCGTTATTGTCATAGGCGCGGCGCAAGAGGCCGTTCGATGTGGCCTCCGTCATGAATTTCGTGACGAAGGCGAGCGACTGCGGATGATTGAGCGGCACCGCGACCGCGGTCACCGTCTGCTTGAATGTCTCGTCCAGCACTTTTGTGCCCGGAATCTGTTTTGCCATCGCGTTGAGCTGGTCGCGCGACAACGCGAACGCATCGATCTCGCCGTTCTTCAGCAGGTTGAAGATCTCGTCGTAGGTCTGGTAGCCGATGACCTTCGCATTCTTCAAATGCGCCTGCGCGCCGCGCATGGTCGTGGTGTTGTTGACTGCCGCGACCTTCACGCCCGGCTGATCGAGGGTCTTGAAGTCCGTCGCGGTCGAGCCGGCCCTGACGATGTAGGTCGCGTCCGCAACCTCGTAGATCGGTCCGAATGACATCCTTTTCTCGCGCTCGGGATCCTTCGGCAGGAAGGCGACATCCCAGGCGCCTTTTGCTGCCGCGTCCGTGATCTGCCCGGAATTCTGGTGCACGACATATTCGACCGGCACGCCGATCTGAGCCGCCATGGCCTTGCCCAGATCGACCGGAACGCCTGCGTAGCCCGTCCCGGTCCTGGTGCACCAGAACGCGCCGCCCGCCGGACTTATCGCGATCGCGACCCGCAGTTTGCCGGTCGGAGCGACCTCGCCTTTCAGATCGTCGGCGAACGCCGGCGTTGTCATCACGATCGCTCCCAGAGCAAGACCTGCAACGCGCTGCAAGAATCGAATGGACATCGCTTCCTCTTTCAACAGTTCAGCTTGTCGCCGGAGTCCTGATCTCGCGCGGCAGAACGATCGCGGCCGCGATCACCAGCAGGCAAAGCGCGGCGAAGGCATGCAGCATGGTCGTAAAACCACCCTGCCTGTAAAGCCAGGCCACCAGGCCGACGGATGCGCCGGCTGCCGTGAAACCGACGAAATAGCGCACCGCGTAGGCGCGCGAACGCCACTCCTCGGTGGTGTACTTGCCGATCATGGCGTCGTTCACGGTGACCTGCCCGAACGCGCCCATGACGACGCCGATCGAGACTGCGATCAGCGGCAGGTCCGACAGCGTCGCCGCGAAATACAGAAATGGCGCCAGCATGAAGGACAGCGGCAGCGCCACCGTCTTCAGCGAATGCCGGTCCAGCAGCTTGCCGATGGTGTATTGCGTCAGCGCGCCGAACACATAGACGCAGGCCGCAATCACGCCCAACAGCGCCGGGCTTGCGGTGAGGCCCGCGAGCCGCTCGGCGAACAGCTTGGGCAGCGCGACCGTGACGGCGTTGAACGTGGTCGAAATCGCGACCACCACGATCAGGAGCGCCAGGATCACCCGCCACATGTCGTCCTTGGCGACGCGCGCCTGCGCCGCCGCCTGCCTGGAGCCTTTGCGGTCCTCATGCACGACCATCAGGGCGAAGGCCACGCCGAGCAGAATCGTGATGACGCCGGGAATGATGAAGGCAAAACGCCAGCCGAGATATTGCCCGATGACGCCGGTCACCAGCGCGGAGGACGCGACACCAAGATTGCCCCACACGCCGTTCAGCCCCATCTCGCGTCCGAGCTTGTCGGCATAGGACACGATCATTGCGGTGCCGACCGGATGATAGATGGAGGCGAAGATGCCGATCGCCAGCAGCGCGGCGCCCAATTGCAGCGGGGTTTGCACGAAACCCACCGCGATCATCGCAGCCCCGATGCCGATGAAGAAGATCACCATCATGTGGCGGCGGCTCCAGCGGTCCCCGAGCCACCCCGTCAACAGCGAGCCCGCGCCGAAGGCGACGAAGCCGGGAGTCGCATAGGGCAGGAGTTCCGAATAGGCCATGCCCAGCGCCGGCCCCATGATGATGACGGCAGCGGCGAAGATCAGCATGGAATAATGGTCGATAAAATGGGCAGCATTGACAAAGCCGATCACCCGGCCTGGATTATTCATCAGTTCAGATCCTCTTCCTTCCCCGAAGATGCGTTATAGGTTGTCCGGGTTACGGGATGAAGCCAATGACTATCGTCGAGACGCCAATCGACACCGTCCTGCCCGATCGCCGCAGCCCCGAAGACGGCGTGCAGCTGGTCGCAAGCCGCTACAACAAGGGCACCCGGCTCGATCCTCATGTGCATCGCGAGGCACAACTGGTCTATGCGGCCAGGGGCACCATGCAAGTGACGACGCCTAAGGGACGCTGGCTGGTGCCGCCCGACCGGGCCGTCTGGGTCCCTGCGCGGCTCGAGCATGCGATCGACGTGCTCGCCGACATCGAGATGCGCTCGATGTATTTCGATCCGTCACGGCTCGACCGCGCGCCGCACAAGAGTCTCGATCGGGAGTTCGTGGTGCGGGTGTCGCCTCTGCTGCGCCAGGCGATCCTCGCACTGTTCGACGATCGCTCGGATCACGAGCGCACTCGGCTCCTGGTCAAGCTTGCCATTCTCGAATTGCGCCGGGCCGACGACTCCGCGACTTTCATCCCCCTGCCCCAGGAGCCGCGCTGCCGACGCGCCGCCGAGACCGTGCTGGCCGATCCTGCCGCTTCGCACGAAATCGAAGCTCTCGCGGACCGCGTCGGAACCTCGGCACGGACGCTGTCGCGGCTGTTTTCATCGGAGACGCAGTTGAGCTTCAAGAGTTGGTGCCAGCGTGCGCGCATTGCGGCAGCGATCGAACGACTGTCAACCGATACGAGCGTCTCGATCAAGCAGCTTGCGGCCGAGCTCGGTTACGCGAGCCTGCCCGCATTTTCGCATGCCTTCCGGCAGGTTACCGGCAAGACGCCGACGGAGTTTGCGGAAAAGGAATGACGACGCCACAATCCGCAGCGATGCATGACGAATTGTTGTGCTTGATTGGGCCGCACTTCGTCTTAAATCCATGTAACATGGGCCTTACCCTCACACGGATTCGATCGGCTGAACATGGCCAATGCGTTCTTTTCGGACCTGCTTTCAACCATTTCGGAGCGCGGGCGCACGCTGCTGCGCCGCGGGAAGCCAGCCGACGGCAAAGAGGACGCCGACGGCCTGATCGCGCTGTGCGAAGCGCTGCTGTCGGGCCGCGGCGAAGCCTCGGGCACCGCGATGGCACGCGAGGTGCTCGACGGCTATCACGACCTCGACCCTGAGGAGCAGCGTTCCTTCTTCCACGCCCTGGCCCGCAATTTCGGGCCGGACCGGGAAAAGGTCGCCAAGGCGATCGAGGTCTGGCAGGCGGAGCCGGGCGACGGCAACGGGGGCCTGCTGCATTTCGCCTCCGAACCGCGGCGCCAGGAACTGATCCGCCGCCTGAACCGCGCACCCGGAGGCACCGGCGAACTGGTGGCGATGCGCGCCGATCTGCTCTCGCTGTTGAACGGGCACAACGATCTGGCCTCGCTCGACCGCGACATCGTTCATCTCTTGAACTCATGGTTCAATAGGGGGTTTCTGGTGCTGCGCAGGATAGACTGGTCGACGCCGGCGAATATCCTGGAACAGATCATTCGCTACGAGGCAGTGCACGAGATTCACGACTGGGACGATTTGCGCCGCCGCATCGACCCGGCCGACCGCCGCTGCTACGCGTTCTTCCATCCTGCGATGGCCGACGCGCCGCTGATTTTCGTCGAGGTGGCGCTGACGGAAAGCATTCCTGCCGCAATCGCGCCGCTGCTTGCGGTGAAGCGCCAGCCGGTTCCGATCGAGCGCGCGCGCACCGCCGTGTTCTATTCGATTTCCAACACCCAGCGCGGGCTCGGCGGCATTTCGTTCGGCAACTTCCTGATCAAGCAGGTGGTCGAGGAACTGCGCCGCGAACTGCCCAAGCTCGACACCTTCGTAACGCTGTCGCCGGTGCCCAGTTTCATGTCCTGGCTGAAGCAGGCCAAGGACCTGCCGCTCGCCGAGGAGGAGCGCGCGCTGCTCGACCATCTCGACGAACCCAAATGGTTCGAGAATGCGGAGCTGGCCTCGCAATTGCGTGCCGTGCTCGAACCGCTCGCGGCCCACTACTTCCTCAAGGCCCGTACATCGAAGGGAAAGCTGATCGATTCGGTGGCGCGCTTCCACCTCGGCAACGGCGCCCGGCTGGAGCGGATCAACTGGCTCGGCGACCTCTCGCCCAAGGGCATGCGCGAATCCGCCGGCATCATGGTCAACTCTCTCTATCGCCTCGACGACATCGAGAAGAACCACGAAGCCTATGCGAACGACGGCGAGGTCGTCGCCTCCAGCGCCGTGAAGAAGCTGTTGAAGAATGAGGGCCGCAGGCTGCTCGACGTGCGGCTGGGGTAGGTGTTTGGGTGGGTTAGCCGAAGGCGTAACCCACCAACTTCGTCGTCAACAAGATGGTGGGTTACGCTTCGCTAATAACCCACCCTACGCGTTACTCCGCCAGCGCCTTCATCTCGGCGTAGAGATCGGATTTGCCCTCGAAGCCGATGCCGGGCAATTCGGGCATCGTGATGTAGCCATTCTCGACGCGCACGCCGTCGGGGAAGCCGCCATAGGGCTGGAACAGGTCGGGATAGCTCTCGTTGCCGCCGAGCCCCAGGCCGGCTGCAATGTTGAGCGACATCTGGTGGCCGCCATGCGGGATGCAGCGGCTCGGCGACCAGCCGTGAGTCTTCAGCACGTCGAGCGTGCGCTGATATTCGCACAGGCCGTAGGACAGCGCGCAATCGAACTGCAGCCAGTCGCGATCGGGGCGCATGCCGCCGTAGCGGATCAGGTTGCGTGCGTCCTGGTGGCTGAACAGGTTTTCGCCGGTCGCCATCGGCGCCGGATAGAATTCGGCCAAAGCGGCCTGCAGCGCGAAATCGAGGGGATCGCCCGCCTCCTCGTACCAGAACAGGGGATAGTCGCGCAGCATCTTGGCGTAGGCAATCGCGGTTTCCAGGTCGAAGCGGCCATTGGCGTCGACCGCAAGCTGAGCATCCCTGCCGATCTCTTCCAGCACCGCCTCGATGCGCTTGCGGTCTTCCTCGACTGGCGCGCCACCGATCTTCATCTTCACGACATTGTAGCCGCGATCGAGGTAGCCGCGCATCTCGCCGCGCAGCATCGAGAGGCCCTTGCCCGGATAGTAGTAGCCGCCGGCGGCATAGACGAACACGCGCGGATCGGCCTCGCGCCCATGCCGCTCGGCGAGAAGGCGAAACAGCGGCTTGCCTGCGATCTTCGCTACCGCGTCCCACACCGCCATATCGATGGTGCCCACCGCGACCGAGCGCTCGCCACGGCCGCCCGGCTTCTCGTTCGCCATCATCGCCGCCCAGACCT
>CAYVVB010000454.1:0-2577 GCA_964454955.1 uncultured Bradyrhizobium sp.
AAGATGCGATCCGGGTGAGGGGTTTACCTCCGCGGGCGACCATTTCTCATCTTGTGCCCGCGGACAGAGACCCCTCATCCTTCGCGGACTTCGTCCGCGCCAGAAGGAATGGAGGCCGCGGACAAATCGATTTAGCCAAGAATCAACCGCCGCTACTCACCCCGTCGCGGCACCTGCCGCTTTGTCATTCTCGCCATCCGCCTCCCCGCGCGCGGCCGACGGCCGCACCACGGTGACGGTGCACGGCGCTTCGGAAGCGATCTTGGCGGAGACGCTGCCGAGCAGCGTGCGCTTGAGCGAATCCTGCCGCGCGCCGACGATGATGTGATCGATCTGATTGGCGCGCGCGAATTCCAGGATGGCGGAAGCCGGGTCGATCGCCTCCAGCACGTGCACCGTCAGCCGGCTCTCGTCGAGCCGGAGCGGGCCCACCCAGTGCTTGAGCGCAACCAGGCGATCGACATGCTTGTTCTGGCCCTGCTCGTCGAGGGTGCGGTCGATGGTGATGCGGCCGAGCTTCAGCACATTGATGCAGGCGAGCCGTGCCGCCGGCAGCGTCTGCAGGATGCGCGCGGCGGCGAGCCGCAGCGCGCCGTTCAATTCCTCGGTCCCTTCCACCGTGTCGATCGCAACCGCCACGATCGGACTTGAAGCGAGCTGCGCGGCGACATCGACCTTGCGCTCCAATTGTAGCTGACCCTGGTTGAAGCGCCGCCGCCACACCGTCATCAGGGAATCGCGCCGGGTGCGCTCGGCGCGCGCGGTCAGCTTGATCTGGTCGGGATGGGCGAGATCGAAGGCGAGCTGGGAGGCCGTCGGATAGCGCGCGTGCGGTTCGATCTCGAGACACCGCATCACAATTTCCTGCAGGTACGGCGGGTAATCGGGGCGCAATTTGCGCGGCGGATGCGGGTCGCGCCACAGCCGCCGTCGCATGCCGGCGAGCGTTTCCGTCTCGCCGAACGGGCGCACGCCCGTCGTGAAAAAGTAGAGCAGCACGCCCAGCGAAAACAGGTCGCTGCGCGGATCGTCGCGCACGCCCAAGAGCCGCTCCGGCGCCATATAGGGCGCGGTGCCGTAGGGTATCCGAAATTCCTCCTGCAGGAGGTCCGGCAATTGATTGTGGTGCGACAGTCCGAAATCGATCAGCACGGCCTCGCCGCTCTCGCGGAACATGATGCTCGACGGCTTGATGTCGTGATGGATGACGTTCTGCCGGTGCAGGTCGGCCAGCGCGCCGGCGATCTTGCCGCCGAGCAGGCGCGCCTCCTCGTAAGGCAGCGGCAGCTCCGGCAGGCGCAGATAGAGCGTCTGCCCGGGAATCAGCTCGATCACGACGTAGGCTTGGCGGGTGAAATCGCCCGTCGCGAAACAGGCCGGCACGTGCGGCCCCTGCAGCCGCGGCAGGATCATCATCTCCATCTCGAAGCTGACGATCGCGGCCGGGTCCTCCCCCTCCGACACGCGCGGGATCTTCATCAGGAGCGGCGCCGCGATGTCCGGGCGCGTCACGCTCCACAGCGTCGCCATGCCGCCGGAGTGGACGAGCTCGCCCACGGTGAAACCGTCGATGACCGCGCCGGGCTGGACGACCAGTTTCTGCACCCTCACCTCCCCGCAAAAAGGCGATCGGCGAGCCGGGCCGGCAGGCCGTTCTCCCTGATCCGCTTCGCCGCCGCCTCGACGTCGTAAGGCACGCGGCAGTAGGTGATCTCGTGCGACTTGGTATCGTACAGGGCGAAGGCAGCCGCGGGATCGCCATCGCGCGGCTGGCCGACCGAGCCGAGGACGGCGAGCCACTGCCGCCCCCTCAAGAGCTGGATCGGCACGGCCGAGGTCGGCACGAAGCTCGTCATCTTGGCCGTGGCCGACATCGAATAGAGCGCGGGCCTGTGGATATGGCCGCAGAACGTGACATGTGCAGGGGTCGCAATCAGGCTGCGCGCCGCATCGGCCGCCGATTGTACGTAGTGCCAGCGCGCGGGCGCGGAGGCCTCGGAATGGACATAGAGGCGATCCTCCTCTTGAAGCGTCAAAGGCAGTTCGGCCAGAAAGCGCCGCTGCGCCGGGCCGAGGCGATCGCGGGTCCATTCGATGGCCGCTTGCGCGTCGGGATTCATGCTTGCGCTCGAGATTGCAACGGCCTGGTCGTGGTTGCCCCGCACGGCGACCGCGCCATCGGCGATCAGCCGGACCGCGGTATCCACCGTCCATTCGGGATCGCCGCCATAGCCGACGAAATCGCCGAGAAAGATGATCCGCTGCGCCCCGCGCGCGCGTGCACCTTCGAGGCAAGCGGTGAAAGCCTGCCGGTTGGCATGGATGTCCGAAAAAAGGGCGAGCAGCACGCGTTCCTCCCACCCGCAATCTAGCGCATGATCCGGCGGTTTTCCCAAGAGATCATGCGCAAATGACAACTAAAGCGCGATGCCGATCGTCTAAAGCGCGATGCCGATCGTCATCGCGCTTAGCCTATTGCGTGAAAACCCTCATGGTGAGCCTCCTGTCATTTGCCTCGTCATTCCGGGGCGCTCGCTCCAGCGAGCGAACCCGGAATCTCGAGATTCTCAGGTGCGC
>CAYVVB010000455.1:0-1699 GCA_964454955.1 uncultured Bradyrhizobium sp.
TGATCGAGGCCCACCGGTACATCCGCAGCTTCCGCGACAAGATCGTCGTTGTGAAGGTCGGCGGGTCCATCCAGGACGACGCGGAACGCATGAAGGCGCTCCTGACGGACGTCTCGTTCATGTCCGTCGTCGGCATGCGCCCCGTGCTTGTGCACGGCGGGGGCAAGTCCATCACCAGCGCCATGAACGCCGCCGGGCTCAAGCCCACGTTTATTCAAGGCCGACGGTACACCGACCGGGCGACGCTCGAGATCGCCGAGCGCGTGCTGGTGAACGAAGTCAACCGTTCTCTGGTCGAGCACCTCAACGCCTCGGGCAGCCGAGCGATCGGGCTGCACTCGCTTGGCTCCTGCGTCCTGTTCGGCGAGCGGATGGCGCTGAGCGACGGGTCGGGCAACGAGGTTGATCTGGGCTACGTCGGCGACGTTGTCAGCGTAAACACCGTGCTGCTCAAGGCTCTATGTGAAGACGGATTTATTCCCGTGCTTGCGCCGATCGTGGTCGCTCAAACACCGACGTCGCTTGCCGAAGCGAGCGGGGGGGAACCCGTCTGGAAGCTCAACGTAAACGCGGACACCGCGGCGGGCCACGTGGCGGCAGCGTTGAAGGCGGAAAAACTCGTGGTGCTCAGTGATACCCCGGGTATCCGGGTGGACCCGGCGAAGGCCGATAGCTACGCAAGCACATTGACTCGCGCTGAGATCGACGGGTTGGTCCGAAAGGGGATCATCGGCGAGGGCATGCTGCCGAAGGTTGAAAGTTGTTTAATCGCGCTCGCCGGCGGGGTGCATAAAGCGCACATTATCGACGGGCGCACGCCGCACTCGATTCTGCTGGAAATTTACACGGACGCGGGCGTGGGGACGCAGATCACTCTGGATTGAACGGTTGCGCCGCTTGGCTCGGCGCGGCTGTATTTGCCGCGAAATGCCGCGCGCAAAAAGCTGCGCATCGCAAAGGGTTCCAACATCCCCGCATAACCGGTTGAAAAACTCAATCCCCTCCATAGGCTAGCCGATAGTTCCCCCAAGTGAGCGGCTTGTTCGCTCTCTGCGCACCTTGGCGTGTGCCCGCCTTTATTTTCGACCTTCACGCCACCTTGCACAGGGGTATCGATGCGCTCAGCGCCTGACATGTCACGGGTTCTCGCTTGCACCAGCTTGCCCTCCTTGCCGGTGGTCGGGCTTGAGGTGCTCAAGCTCACGCGCCAGCCGGACGTGAGCGTTGAACAAGTCGCCAAGGTCATCGAGACAGACCCCGCGCTTTCAGCGAAAGTACTCAAAACGGTGAACTCGTCGCTGTTCGGGCTGCAGCACCGCTGCACCACCATCCGCCGGGCGATGGGCTTCCTCGGCTTGAGCGCGGTGAAGTCCATCGTGCTGGGCTTCAGTCTCATCGAGTCCGGCAAGAACGTGCGCGACGGCGCCGGCTATGACGTGAGCGAGCACTGGCGGCGCACCATTTATGCCGCCGCGGGCGCCCGCACGCTTGCGAGCGTCACGCAGGCGTGCGATCCGGAAGAAGCATTCACGGCGGCGATGTTCCAGGATCTGGGTGTCCTCGCCATGTTCACGGCGATGGGCGAAGACTATGTCCGCGCGATTGCGCAAGCGCCGCTGGATCACGCAGCGCACACTCAGCTCGAGCAGAGCGTGTTCGGGTATTCGCACGCGGAGGTCGGCGCGGCGCTGGCGGCGAA
>CAYVVB010000456.1:0-1521 GCA_964454955.1 uncultured Bradyrhizobium sp.
CGGATGACGATACGGGTCGCGTCGACCTGATCGATCACGCCGGTACGGCGAGCGCCGATCGCGGCGCCCGAGTCACGGGCGACCGTGCCTTCCATGCCGGTGCCGACGAACGGCGCCTCTGCACGAACCAGCGGCACCGCCTGGCGCTGCATGTTCGAGCCCATCAGCGCGCGGTTGGCGTCGTCGTTCTCCAGGAACGGGATCAGCGCGGCTGCGACCGAAACCAGCTGTTTCGGCGAGACGTCCATGTAGTCGACCTTGTCCGGCGCCACCGGCATCACTTCGCCGGCGTGACGGCAGACCACGAGGTCTTCGGTGAAGCGGCCGCGGGCGTCGAGCGGCACGTTGGCCTGCGCCACGCGATAGCGGCCCTCTTCCATCGCCGAGAGGTAGACCACCTCGTCGGTGACCCGGCCATCCTTGATCTTGCGGTACGGGGTCTCGACGAATCCGTATTTGTTCACGCGTGCGAAAGTGGCAAGCGAGTTGATCAGGCCGATGTTCGGACCTTCCGGCGTCTCGATCGGGCAGATGCGGCCGTAATGCGTCGGGTGCACGTCGCGCACCTCGAAGCCGGCGCGCTCGCGCGTCAGGCCGCCGGGTCCCAGTGCCGACAGACGGCGCTTGTGGGTGATCTCGGACAGCGGGTTGGTCTGATCCATGAACTGCGACAGCTGCGAGGAGCCGAAGAACTCGCGCACCGCGGCGGCAGCAGGCTTCGCGTTGATCAGGTCCTGCGGCATCACGGTGTCGATATCGACACTGGACATACGCTCCTTGATCGCGCGCTCCATGCGCAGCAGGCCGATGCGGTACTGGTTCTCCATCAACTCGCCGACCGAGCGGACGCGGCGGTTGCCCAGATGGTCGATGTCGTCGATCTCGCCCTTGCCGTCGCGCAGGTCGACCAGGGTCTTGATCACCGAAAGGATGTCTTCCTTGCGCAGCGTACGCTGGGTGTCAGGCGCATCGAGATCGAGGCGCATGTTCATCTTGACGCGGCCGACCGCGGAAAGATCGTAGCGCTCGGCATCGAAAAACAGCGACTGGAACATGGCCTGTGCCGATTCCAGCGTCGGCGGCTCGCCCGGCCGCATCACGCGATAGATGTCGAACAGCGCGTCCTCGCGCGTCATGTTCTTGTCGGCGTGCAGCGTATTGCGAATGTAGCCGCCGACATTGACATGGTCGATGTCGAGCAGCGGCAGTTCCTTGTAGCCCTGCTCGTTCAGCGACTTCAGAAGCTTGTCGGTGATCTCTTCGCCGGCTTCGGCATAGATTTCGCCCGTCTTCGGATTGACGAGATCCTCGGCCACGTAGTTGCCGACCAGTTCCTCATCCGACATGCGCAGCGCCTTCAGCCCCTTTTCCTGGAGCAGGCGCGCGGCGCGCACGGTGAGCTTCTTGCCGGCCTCGAGCACGACCTTGCCGGTAACGGCGTCGATCAGGTCGTTCAGCGTGGAATAGCCGCGGAAGCGCACCGGATCGTAGGGTACGCGCCAGCCTTCCGGATTGCCGCCG
>CAYVVB010000457.1:0-3935 GCA_964454955.1 uncultured Bradyrhizobium sp.
CCAAATCAGCCGCCAATCCGCTTTCCGCAGGGGGACCTTCATGCACCGCGCAATCGTGCTGCTATCCGTCAGTTTTCTCGCCATGGCCGCCAACGCGGCGCCTCCGTCTCCGCCGAGCAATGCCACGCCTCACAATCTGATTCTGTTCGTTCCGGACGGCCTGCGCGCGCTGAAGGTCACGCCTGAGACGGCGCCTGCCATGGCCGAAGTCCGCGACAAGGGCGTCAACTTCAGGAATCCGCACTCGCTGTTCCCAACCTTCACCATGGCGAACGGCTCGGCCATGGCGACCGGGCATTATCTCGGCGACACGGGCACCTTCTCCAACACCATTTTCACCGGCTACACCTCGGCGCCGGCCGGCGACACTGTGGTGCCCTTCCTCGAGAACGACGCCGTGCTCGGCGATGTCGACGAGCATTTCCGCGGCGACTATCTCGACGAAGACACCTTGTTGAAACTGGCGCGCGCCAAGGGCTTCTCGACCGCCGCGATCGGAAAGGTCGGCCCCACTTACCTGTTCGATCACACCGACCACCCCGACAAGGCCGGCAGCCACTCCATCGTGGTCGACGACTCCACCGGGGCCAAGAACGGCGTGTCGCTGTCCGATGAAATGAAAGACGCGCTCGGCAAGGCCAACCTCGCCCTCGCCGCCCCCTCGCGCGGCGACAATGGCAAGGCAGGCGACGCCAAGACGCCGGGGACGACGGCCGCCAACGTCGCCCAGCAGGCCTATTTCGCCGATGTTGCAACCAAGGTCGTGCTGCCGCTGTTCAAGGCGCGCGCCAAGCCGTTCGTGCTGGTGTTCTGGTCACGCGATCCCGACGGCACGCAGCATAACCAGGGCGACAGTCTCAACAGCGTCACGCCCGGGATCAATGGCCCGAGCACCATGGCGAGCATCAAGAATGCCGACGACAACCTGGCGCAGCTTCGCAAGGCGCTGGACGATCTCGGGCTCGCCGCGACGACCGACATCATGATCGCCGCCGACCATGGCTTCTCGACCATTTCCAAACAGAGCAAGACCTCGCCGTCGGCCAAGGTGACCTATGCCGATACGCCCGAGGGTTTCCTGCCCATGGGATTCCTTGCGCTCGATCTGGCCAAGGCGCTGGACCTGCCGCTGTTCGATCCCAACGACAAGAACGCCCCCGTCGGAGAGAAGTCCCACCCCAAAGCCGGCAACGGCGTGCTCGGCAAGGATCCCGCAAAGCCGGACCTCGTGGTGGCCACCAATGGCGGATCCGACCTGATCTATCTGCCGAACAGGGACAAGAAGCTCGCCGATCGCACCATCAAGGCACTGCTCGAGCAGGACTATGTCAGCGGCCTGTTCGTCGACGACGCGCTGGGACGCTTTCGCGGCACGCTGCCGATGTCGCAGCTCAACCTGAAGGGCAAGGCGGCAACGCCGAACCCGTCGATCGTGGTCAACTTCCGCTCCTATGTCGAGGGATGCAACGAGCCGACCAATTGCTCGGTCGAGGTTGCCGACACCGTGCTGCGGCAGGGCCAGGGCATGCACGGCAGCTTTGGCCGCGGCGACACCATGAACTTCATGGCGGCGATCGGCCCGGACTTCAAGGCCGGTTATGTCGATAACCTGCCGGTCAGCAACGCCGATGTCGGCATGACGGCCGCGCAGCTCCTGGGGCTGCGCGGCGCCGCCAATGGCGGGCTGGAAGGCCGGGTGATGTCGGAGGCCCTTCCCGGCGGCATTACGCTGAAATCGGTCTCGGCCACACTCGCTTCCAAGCCGGCCGCCAACGGCCTGCAGACGATCGTGAAGTACCAGCGCGTGCTGTCGCAGCGCTATTTCGATGTCGCCGGCTTCCCCGGCCGCAGCGTCGGACTGGATGAAGAGACCGGAAAACAAAAAACGGCGGGGCGCTGACCCCGCCGTCGATCCTCCGGCGATCGGGATGTGCCTACATCCCGATGTCGAACACGTTGGGCAATTGGGAGAGCGGCAGCGCAGCCGCTCCCACGATGCTCGCGACCATCGCCACGAGCGTACGGTTGCTGTTGCGCTTGACGCGCATCTGGCTGGCGATCCACTGCAGCACGTCGGTGTCGACGCCCTTGGCATGAGCCGGCGCCCAGCTCGCGATATCGGTATCGGGCGACAGCGCGACGGTGCGCGCCGGCACCTTCAGGCCCGACATCGCAGCCGCGTGGTGCGCGATCGCCTTGGCGAGCAGATCGTCGAAACGGCCGTCGTCGCTGCGCTCGGTCGCGGCTTCCGCGATCTCGAACAGCGCCTCGGCCTCGGCCCGGCTGACGGGCTCATGCTCGACCGCGGGCGCGGTCAGGATGCGCGCGCACCAGGCTGCGTCATCGGCATCCAGGGAGCGGGAAAAATGGACGCGGCCCTTGGTGGTCGGGCCTTCGCCGGTGATCACGCCGTCGCGAACGATGGTCAACGCGCGCGCTGCGCTGTCACAGCTGGTAGGTTGGAGGACGCCGAGCTCGTCGCCGGCCTCTACGCTAGGGGCAGACATAGTTGCACTTCTCAGTTTTCTTCGGTGTTCGTTGTGGTGGAGGATGTCCGTTCGGACCTGAACGAGGGGTTAAGGATTCGGAACCGCATCCCGCAAATTCGAGTGATGCCCATCAGTCGCGCCAGTGCGCCGAAAGGTTCCGGTCTCCCGATCGGACGCTGTGATGAGAAGCATAAAAGGCGATATCGGGGCAATCGGGGATTTTGCGGGAACCGTGTTTTTCGCCGCACCGCTCTCGTTTCAACATGGAGATGTCTGGAATTCCGCCCGAAAGAGAATAATTTCGCCTTTTGCGGCAGGGCCGTTCACTACGGGCCGGCTGCCGCTTATAGTGGGCTTCTCAGAATTCCCTTTAACTAGAATGACATGAGGCTTTCACATGCCACTTCCGATCGGAGCCGTGGCCCCGGATTTCGAGGCCGAAACCACTGAAGGTAAAATCAAATTCCACGACTGGATCGGCAATAGCTGGGCGCTCCTGTTCTCGCACCCAAAGGATTTCACCCCGGTCTGCACCACCGAGCTGGGCGCGCTGGCCCGGCTGAAGCCGGAATTCGACAAGCGCGGCGTCAAGCTGATCGGCCTGAGCGTCGATCCCATCGACCAGCACGCCAAATGGTCCGAGGATATCAAGGAGACACAAGGCGTGGCTCCCAACTACCCGCTGATCGGCGACGGCGACTACAACGTCTCGAAACTCTACGACATGCTGCCGGCCGCGGTCTCGGGCGATCCGGCCAAGCGCAGCCCCGCCGACAACCAGACCGTCCGCAATGTCTTCGTCATCGGTCCCGACAAGAAGATCAAGCTGGTGCTGGTCTACCCGATGACCACGGGGCGAAACTTCCAGGAGATCCTGCGGGCGATCGACTCCCTGCAGCTTACCGCCACCCATCGTGTCGCCACTCCGGCCGACTGGAAGCAGGGCGACGACGTCATCATCGCAGGCTCGGTCAGCGACGAGGAAGCGAAGAAGATCTATCCGACAGGTTGGAAGGCACCGAAGCCCTATCTGCGCATCGTGCCGCAGCCGAAGTAGGGTTGCCCGGTCGGTCCAAGCGCCTCGCTTTGACAGCGTCACAAATCGCGTTATCGTGAACGATCGTCAAACATTTGGGGTGCCCCATGGACGACGAGAAACCTGTCATCGAGCAAGCCACGGACGCGATGGGCAACCTGCCCGAAGCAACTGCGGACGTCTTCAAGCGTGCGGTGAAGAAGGTCCGCAAGGCCGCCAAGAAAGTCGCCACGAAGGTCGGGCCGAAAAAGAAGGCCGCGAAGAGCGTCAGAAAGGCAGCCAGGAAGTCTGCGAAGAAGGCTCCCAAGAAGACCACCAAGGCAGCCAAAGCCAAGAAGAAGGCCAAGGCCAAGAAAGCCAGGCGCTGAACCGAGGCGAGACAAGATCCTCCGGAGGCAAGGTCCGGAGGT
>CAYVVB010000458.1:0-1774 GCA_964454955.1 uncultured Bradyrhizobium sp.
TACCGGAACAACTGGCTGAGGCTCGGACTGTCGCTGGAGGATATCGATACTGCGAGCGACGGGCTGGTCGACGCCCTGTTCGCGTGGGGCACTACGGAGCGGATTGTCGAGCGCGTAAAGGCGCACTACCAAGCGGGTGCCGACCATGTCTGCGTGCAGGTCATCCGTGGCGCCATGGGCGGCGACATGGTGGGATTGCGAGCGGCCTGTCGTGAGTTGGCCGGTGGACTGCTGTAGGTGGGGCCGTTTGATATTGGTGCGTTGCGACGGGATTTCCCCGCTCTAAAAATCTGCCTTCAACGTTTCGGTTGTTGGCCGAGCCTGTCGAGCGCGAGATTCAATTCAAGTACGTTGACGACCGGTTCGCCGAACAAGCCGAGCCAGCGGTAGCGCGTGTGTTGCGGGATCAAATGCATGACCTCGTCCTCGGAAAGCCCGCGGGCCGTGGCAACACGGTGGATCTGGAACTGTGCCGCGGCGGGGGAAATGTCCGGATCGAGGCCGCTCGCGGATGCCGTGATCAGATCGACCGGGATCGCTACACCCGGGTTTTCGGCGTGCAGCTTCCCGGAATCGGAGGCGACGCGTTCGAGCAGCGCCTTTGAAGTCGGTCCCAGGTTCGAGCCCGAGGAATTCGCCGCGTTGTAGGGAGACGCGATCGTCTTCGTTGCATCGTTCGGATCGGTCGCGACCGTCGCAGACGGGCGGCCGTGGAAATAGCGCGGCGAGTCGAAGCGCTGCCCGATCAGCGCTGAGCCGACGATCTTTCCATCGCGTTCGATGAGGCTGCCGCCGGCTTGCTGGGGGAACAGCGCATGCGCGATACCGCTGATTGCGTAGGGATAGGCGAGGCCGGTGAGCAGCGTGAAAACGATGAGCAGGACGAGGGCAGGGCGCAGTTGCTGGATCATTATGCTGTCTCCTCAATTCATGCCAGACCGACGCCGCTGACGATCCAGTCGATAAGCTTGATGCCGATGAACGGCGCGACGAGTCCGCCAAGTCCATAGATGAGCAGATTGCGCGCGAGCAGCGGACCCGCTCCGATGGCGCGGTACGCGACGCCGCGCAGCGCCAGCGGGATCAGCGCGATGATGACCAGCGCGTTGAAAATGATTGCGGACAGGATCGCGCTGCGTGGACTGGACAGATGCATGACGTTCAGCGTGTTGAGCTGCGGATAGAAGGCCGCGAACATCGCCGGGATGATGGCGAAGTACTTGGCGACATCGTTGGCGATCGAAAACGTGGTCAGCGCACCGCGCGTCATCAGCAGCTGCTTGCCGATGGCAACGATCTCGATGAGCTTGGTCGGATCGGAGTCGAGATCGACCATGTTGCCCGCCTCGCGCGCCGCGACGGTGCCGGTTTGCATGGCGACGCCGACGTCCGCTTGCGCCAGCGCCGGCGCGTCATTGGTGCCGTCGCCGCACATCGCGACCAGCTTGCCTTTGGCTTGTTCTTCGCGGATCAGCTTGAGTTTGGCTTCCGGCGTCGCCTGCGCGAGGAAGTCGTCGACGCCCGCTTCGGCGGCGATGGCGGCGGCAGTCAGCGCGTTGTCGCCGGTGATCATGATCGTGCGGATACCCATCTTGCGCAGCTCCGCGAAACGTTCGCGGATACCGCCCTTGACGATGTCCTTCAGGTGGATGATGCCGAGCAGCTTGCCGTCCTTGGCCACCGCGATCGGGGTACCGCCTGATTTGGCGATCTCTTCGGCAATGGCGTTGATCTCGCGCACCGCTTCGGCGCCGACGCCCGGCTGAAGGGCACG
>CAYVVB010000459.1:0-15195 GCA_964454955.1 uncultured Bradyrhizobium sp.
TAAACCACTGCGCAGGGAAGGCCGGTTGTTACCGCCTGTACCTGTGGTCAACGCGCACTCGCGCACTCATTTTTTGCGCGGGGGCCGTGGGTGCAAGCGGGCACCCGGCCTTCCCTGCGCCCTCTCTATTGAGAGGGACAAGGTTACTGGCAAAGCTCGGGCGAAAGACGCCGCGAGATCGAAGATTCATGGAAGCGGCATTGCGAGGAGCGGAAGTTGTGTAGGGTGGGCAAAGGCGCCTCGGCGCCGTGCCCACCGCCGGAAGCGCATTGGTGGGCACGTTTTGCTTTGCCCACCTACGCGACTTCCGCGCTTTGCTCATCGCAACGATGAATCAATCGGCGTTCGCCCTGCCAATTCACTCCGCCAATACCGCTTCGACGAAGCCCTTGGGGTCCTCGCAGAACTCCCGCATGGCCCTGAAATGATCCGTGTCCCGTACCGTCACTGGCTCCAGTCCGTATTTCGACAAGCGGAGCAGCGTGGCGTTCGGGTAGGCCATCAGGATCGGAGAATGCGTGGCCATGATGACCTGGCAATAGCCGACCTCCTCCATGCGCCGCATCAGCTTCAGGAATTCCATCTGCCGCGACGGCGACAGTGCCGATTCCGGCTCGTCGAAGATGTAGATGCCCTGGCGCTGACAGCGCTCATTGAAGAAGCGCAGAAAACCTTCACCATGGGAATGCGAAAGGAAATCCGCACTCGAAGATCCAACGGAGTCGAGATACCGGGCGACAGAGAAGAATGTCTCGGCGCGAAAGAACCAACCCTTGGTGATCTTCGGCAGCCAGGCGGCGCGCAGCGCCGCCGCCAATTTGTCGCCCATCACTTCCAAGGCGTTGGAATGGTCAACTGGCCTGTATGCCTTCCCGCCCCCTGCCGGGTCATAGCCTGCGAGCGCCGCAATGCCCTCCAGCAACGTGGATTTCCCGGTGCCGTTCTCGCCGACGATGATTGTGATGGCCCGATCGAAGCGAAGCTCGAAATCGTCGTGCAGAAAAGGAAGACAGTAGGGATAGGCATCACGATCGGGAATGCGTTCAGGATCGAGCCAGAGCCGCTTCAAATAAGGCGCGGGCAGGTTGATGTCGCGTTTCTTTCTCGAGCTCATGTGCAGGAGGCCCCCGATCCCTACGATGCTCCCCTGCTTCGTGGCACATCTTTTGGAACATAACAAGAACTTTCCCGCGGAAATTGCGATGGCTTCAGGCCAACACCTCCAGCACCAGCTCCATGGTCATCAGGATCGGGTTATCGCCACGGACAAGACGGCCTTCCGAAAGCCCGCCCGTGTAGTCGACCAGCGCGACGTCGAGCTGCGCTTCCAGCGCGCCGCCGGCGCCGGGCGCGATCATCCCGGAGGTCACCGTCAGCTCGGTCGCGAAGGGACCGACGCTGCGGCCGTCCGCAAATCGCGCGCCGATGGTCGAGCCGACGCCGCCGCGAATTCTGGCACGCGCGATGCCGTGTTCTCGGCAGAAACCTTCCAGGCTGCCGGCGAAATCCTGGTTCGGGCGCAGACGCACCGCAAACGCACGAACCGCGGCATCAGCTCCCCTCGTCTCGCTTGCGACGGGCCCGAACAGCTTGAAATTGGTTTCCGGGTCCGGCTCTGCCTTGAATATGGCCCCGTCGATGCCGAAGGCATCCACCTCGAAGGGCTCCGCAACGACCGTCTCCTCGGGCAGGATGTGACCACCACTCACCCGTCCAAATGCTTCCAGCCATATCCCATGGCAGTGGAAGAACGGCGCGCCGTCGCGCAGCCCGAGCGTCATGGTCCCGTGCTTGAGCCAGGTCTCGCCCTCGGGCCGAAACGTCTCGCTGTAGAAGGCGGCGTGCTCACTGGTGTCGGACAGCGCCGGCATCACATAAGCGAACGGCCCGAGCGCACCGCTCTTGATGTTCAGCGTACCGCCCGCGAAGCCTTGCGCCGCAAAGCCGCGACGCGCCGCGTCGAGCAAGGGAATGCCGGCCTCGAGCGTGAAGCAAAACGCGCGGCCGCGCGCCTCCACCCATTGGATGCGCTCTGGCATGGGCGGTCCGGGCTGTGCGATGCGGCGCATTGGCTTCACCCGCCGTCAGCTCGCCTGTTTGGTGAGGTCGAGAAGGCCGCGCGCCTCGAGCTCCTCGCGCACCATGCGCTTGGGGATCTTGCCGTAGCCCGATCTGGGCAAGGCTTCCCAGAAGAAGAAGCGCTTGGGCATCTTGTAGCGCGGCACCTTCTGGGTGAGGAACGCCACCATCTCGGCCTCGCTGACCGGAGTTGCGCCCTCGCGCGGCACGCAGACCGCGATACCGACCTCGCCCCACACCGGGTCTGGCACACCGAGCACGGCAACTTCGCCGATCCCCGGATGAGTCAAGATCTTCTCCTCGATCTCGCGCGGATAGATGTTGGAGCCGCCGGAAATGTACATGTCGGAGGCCCGGCCGGTGATGTAGAGGAATCCCTCCTCGTCCATGTGGCCGAGATCGCCGGTGCGGAACCAGCCGTCGCGGAATGCCTTCGCGTTGGCCTCGGGATTGTCGTAGTAGCCCGCGAACACCGCAGGCCCGATGACGCAGATTTCGCCGGTCTCGAACGGCTTGAGTTCGCGTCCCTGGTCGTCCTGGATCGACACCTGCATGCCCGTGCGTTCATAGCCGCAGGTACCGATCCGCGCCTGCGGCCCGTCTTCCTCCTCGTGCAACGCGGTCGGCAGCACGGTGATATTGCCGGTGACTTCGCCCAGCCCGAAATATTGCACCAGCACCTTGCCGAGCTTGTTCAGCGCCGTCTTCTGGTCCTCCCGGTACATCGGCGCGCCCGCATAGATGACGTAGCGCAGCGAGGAATGATCGTACTGGTCCACTGCAGGATGCTCGACCATCATCTTCAGGATCGTCGGCACCGTGAACAGATTGGTCACGCGATGCGCCTGGATCAGCCGGAACGCTTCGCCAATGTCGAAGCGCTCTGTGGGCAGCAGAACGGTCGCAGCCCCGCGCGCTGTCTGCATCAACTGGTGCACGCCGGCGCCGTGCGAGAGGGGCGCGACGACGAGCGAAGCGTCCTGCTCGCTCGTCCCGGGCGTGAGATCGGCGAGATGGTTGGTGACGACGAAGCTCATCTGACCGTGCGTCAACACCGCCGCCTTGGAGCGGCCGGTAGTGCCCGACGTGAAGAAGAACCAGCAGGGATCATCATGCTCCACCGCCATGTTCGGGACCGCAGTCCCGGCGTGGGCTGCGATCGCCTCGCGCACCGAGCGCTCGCCGAAGCTGCTGTCGGGACCGATCCGCCAAATGAAATCCGGCCCGGAAACAGCGGCCGCATGATCGGGAAAATCGCCGTGGCAGAGAAAGGCCTTTGCGCCGGATGCCGTCGCGAGATAGGCCACCTCGTCCGGCATCAGGCGGAAATTCGTGGGCACCCAGACCGCGCCGAGACGAAAAGCCGCGAACATCGACCAGAACATCTCCTCGCAATTCATGGAATGCACGAGGATGCGGTCCCCCTTCGCGATGCCGCGCGCGGCGAGCGCGGCCGCGAGGGACGACACTTCGGCATCGATCTGACGCCAGCTCCAGGATTTGTCGGCCCAGATGAATCCGGCGCGATCGCCGAGCCGGCGCGCATTCTGCGTCAGCATGTGCGCGAGGTTCATCACCCGGCGCGACATCCGCATTTGTCCGCCCGCCGGTGTCATCGTCGTGCTCTCGCTCATTTGCGTCCCACCCAGACACCGGCCGCGACCAGAACGACACCGAGTACGCCGGAGATGACGCCGTGCTTGACATGCATCCGCATCACGCCGGCCTCATGGCCGGGAAAGAAGTCCGGCAACTGGTCCGCAGGCACCAGAAAATACACCGAGGCGGCGATCAGGAAAATGACGCCGAGCGCGGTCAGCACGAGCTTCATGGATGTTTCCTCAGGGGCCAGGGAGCGCTTGGATGCGCCCGTTTAGGATATCAATGCCCAGCCTGTTTATCGCGAGATGGCGGAAGGCGGCAAGGGCGCGAGCGTTGCGGACCGCCGAACATCGTTGGTGCGGCCGCAGCACGTCGAGGTTCGAGTCAACAGCCAGCGTTCCGAAAAAATTTTTGAGGCAGAGTTTGCGGAAATTTCGTCTATGACAGCGCCACATTTCAGACGTGAGGATCATAATTTGAGGACCGTAATGCCGACACGTCGCAGCATTGTTTTGACCAGTTTGATCGCCCTTCTTGCAACCCACGCCGCTTGCGCAGAGCCGGCGTCAGCGAACGACCCGGTTGCCATCGTCACTGCCATTTACACCCGTGCCGCCAAAGGCAAGGGCGACGGCGGAGGCGCTTTCGTGATCGAGAACAAGGCCGCAAGAGCCAGGTATCTCTCGAAATCGCTGATCGCCCTGTGGGCCAGGGCCGATGCCAGCACGCCAAAAGACGACGTCGGACCGGTCGATTTCGATCCCGTCACGAATTCGCAGGATCCGGACGTGAAGTCGTTCGCGCTTGCCATCGAAAAGCTGGAGGCCGACAAGGCCACCATCGCCGTCACCATCATCGGTCATCGGCCCGCTGACGGTAAAGCCGAGGACCGCATCGTGCGTTATGATTTCGTGCGCGAGGCCGGTACATGGAAGATCCACGACATCAGGAGCTCCGTCGACGCCAAGCCGTGGTCGGTGCGCGAGCTGCTCGCGCAATATCTGAAGGACATCAAGAAGGCGAGCTGATCATTGCCCGTGCTGCAGCATGTCCCCGTCGCTCAGTTCCCAGTCCTGCCACAACTGCAGGGTCGAGAGCAGAACCACGAGCGCGCCGAGACCGGAATGCCAGAACCTCAGCAGGCCGTCGCCGTGGTAACCGTAGAAGTACGGCGAGAGGATCAGCCAGAGCCCGGCGAGGATCCCGGCGACCTCCTCCCAGCGCCGCAGCGATACATATTCGAGCTGGGCGAGACCGAACACGACGATGCCGACCATGACGCTATTGAGGATCACGAGGCTCCGGCCGGCATCGACCGCCTCATGGCCTTGCTCGGTGGGAAACCACGGCGACAGTGCAATCAAGACGCCGAGCAGCATGCCGCACCAGTCTTCCCATGTTCGATGAATGCGAAAGGAGTCATAGTCGTCCGACATGGCGAGCCTCCGTTGGAAGAGAGGCATACGTCAGCCGCTGGCGAGCATGACGTATGTCTGGAACGGACGTGGGCATGAACTTGTCTCTTGCAAGATTGGTCCAGGCCAATTTCCATTGTGCAATGCGTGCGAGCACCAGATGAGCGACATCACCAACAACAGAGCGCAGAATCGTTTCGAACTCACCGTCGAGGGCCATCTCGCCGCCGCCTACTACAAGCTGGATGGCGCGATCGTTACCTTTGTCCATACCGAAGTGCCACCCGAACTCGGCGGCAAGGGCGTCGGATCAAAGCTCGTCAAGGGCGCGCTCGATCAGGTCCGCGCCGAAGGGCAGAAGGTGATCGCGCAATGCCCCTTCGTCAAAGCCTATATCGGCAAGCATCCCGAATATCAGGACCTCCTGGAATCGTCACCATGACCGCTGTCCGCGACAACAAGGCCCAAAACCGCTTCGAGCTCGACATCGATGGCCAGATGGCATTTGCGAACTATCGCAAGACGCCGTCGGCCATCATCATCACCCATACAGAGACGCCGCACGCCTTGCGCGGTCGCGGCATCGCTTCCGAACTGGTGAAAGGTGCGCTCGAGCTGATCCGCGCCGACGGACACAAGGTCGTCGCCGGCTGCGGCTTCGTGGTCGATTACCTGCGCAAGCATCCGCAATACGCGGACATGGTCGCGTGACGACATTCCGCGGCAGGCATCGCGGGGGTCCGCGCCGCTTCACGCGGA
The DNA here is from genome assembly GCA_964454955.1 of uncultured Bradyrhizobium sp. Taxonomy (GTDB): domain Bacteria; phylum Pseudomonadota; class Alphaproteobacteria; order Rhizobiales; family Xanthobacteraceae; genus Bradyrhizobium. The sequence goes on from CAYVVB010000459.1 coordinate 5,856, forward strand.
TCCCGCGGCGCAGGCAGGATCTAATGCTTGATTTCCGGCGGCAGCTTGCCGCCATGGGCCGCAAGCTGTGCCATCACCTGCTTGTGCAGCCAGACATTCATGCTGCCGGAGTCGTTGGTGTCGCCGGTGTAACCCAATTCCTTGGCGAGCTCTTTTCGCGCGGCCAGGCTGGAGTCGATATCGAGCGCCTTCATCAGGTCCACGATGGAGGTGCGCCACTCCAGTTTTTCCTTCTGGGCGGCCACGGCCTTGTCGAGGATCGACGCGACGTCGACGCTTTGCGGCGGCGCGGCCGGAGTTGCCGAGGCCTGGCCGGCCGGCGCCGATGGCGGCGGAGCCGAGGTGCTGCCCGCGCTCTTGCCGCCGGTTGCAGCGCCTCCGCTGGCGGGCGTCGCGGCAGCGTGACTGCCGAAGACCGCGCCCATGATTTTGCCGAAAATGCTCATTGTTGGCTCCCTATCAGATAACGCTTTGCTTTTAACGCTTGAACGGCTCTTGGTGGCCGATGGCATGCGATCGTTCGTGTGCGGAACGTATCTCCCGCGATTGCTTCTGCCAATGCGCACTCAATCGGTCGAATTGAGCTTACCCGAGGCGAAATGACGGCGGAATGACGCGTGCGTTTGCATTGCGGGAACGGGTTTCTCACCGAGGCGTGAGCCGCGACCGCGTTGGTTGGGAGTATGCTCGCACTTCAAGGTTCGCAACTGGCCGGCGCCGGTTCGCATCCGGCCAGATCGCGATCGTTCCATCGGCGGCGGCGAGCGCCCGACAACCGGCGCAAGACCGAAACCGCCGCGGCAAGGGAGCTAACGGCCATGGCCACGTCCTACCAAGGCAATGTCTCTGCGCCGGCCCGCTCGCAGGACCGCGCTACGGACATCACCATCCGATCCATCAGCCTGTCCGACTTGCAGGAGGCGCTTCAGCGGGGCTGGGAGGATTTCAAGGCGGTGCCGAGCCACGCAATCTTCCTCTGCATGATCTATCCGGTGCTGGGTCTGATCCTGGCCCGCGCGGTTCTGGGCTACTCGGTCATTCCGCTGATGTTTCCCCTCGCCGCAGGCTTTGCCCTGCTGGGACCGTTCGCGGCCATCCCCCTTTACGAATTGAGCCGCCGCCGCGAGCGCGGCGAGGAAATCTCCGCCTGGGACGCGATCGACGTTGTGCGCTCGCCGTCCTTCGGCGCGATGCTCGGGCTTGGCACGCTTCTGCTGGCCTGGTTCGTAACCTGGGTTGCGACCGCGCAGGGAATCTATATCGCGACGTTCGGCTACAACGGCGTGACCGGCGTTCGGGATTTCGTGGCGCGTGTGCTGACGACGCCGCAAGGCTGGTGGTTGATCGTGGTCGGCTGCGGTGTCGGACTTTTGTTCGCGCTGGTTGCGCTATGCATCAGCGTGGTTGCGTTCCCGCTGATGCTCGACCGTCATACCAGTGCCGGCGAAGGCATGGTGACCTCGCTCCGAGTCACGGCGAGGAACCCGGTGCCGGTCGCGGCATGGGGGTTGGTCGTTGCCGCGCTCCTCGTCGCAGGATCCCTGCCGCTGTTCCTGGGACTGGCGGTCGTCATTCCGCTGCTTGGGCATGCCAGCTGGCATCTCTACCGCAAGGCGGTTGCGATCGATCCCAATGCGCCGCCTATCCCGCCACCTCCGCAGCACGAGCGCAAGCCGGCTGCAGATTTCCCCGCCAACCTGTTCCCCTGGCGCCGACGCGGCAATCCTTGAGTACGATGCGACCAGCCGAATCAACTGCCTCCTGGAAGGGCTGCTCAACAACCGAGCCGCCCTTGCATGGCAAAAAGCCTTGTTTTGGCCGCGGTTTACGCCAACACTTTGCACCGCGTCATCTCACCTCGAATCGAAGCCGCCGGCGAACATGACCCCTCGCATCGCCTTCGCAGCCCTGGCGCTCAGTGCTGCACTCATCCTGCCCGCAACGTCCGCGCCCGCGGCCTCCTGCGGCACGGGCAGTTTCGATGCGTGGCTTGCCGACTTCAAGAACGACGCGGCGACCAAGGGAATCTCGCAATCCGCCATCAACGCAGGACTCAATGGGGTGACGCTCGATCAGGCGGTGCTGTCGCGCGATCGCTCGCAAAAGGTCTTCAGCCAGAGCTTTGAAGAGTTTTCGGGCCGCATGGTGCCGCCGCGTCTCACGCGCGGCTCCAACATGATGAAGCAATACGGTTCGGTGCTGTCACGCATCGAGGAGACGTATGGCGTGCCCGGTGAAGTCCTGGTGGCGATCTGGGGACTGGAGACGGATTTCGGTGTCAACACCGGAAAGTTCCCAACCATCCGGTCGCTGGCGACCCTTGCCTATGATTGCCGGCGCGCCGACCAGTTCCGCGCCGAATTGATGGATGCCTTGCGAATTGTCGAACGGGGCGACCTCTCGCCTGCGGAGATGCGCGGCGCCTGGGCTGGCGAAATCGGTCAGACCCAGTTCATGCCGTCATCCTGGATGAAGTTTGCGGTCGATTTCGACGGCAATGGCCGCCGCGACCTCATGCACAATGCGCCCGATGTATTGGCCTCCACCGCGAACTACCTCGCCAGCTTCGGCTGGCAACGCGGCAAGGACTGGGAGCCCGGCAGCCCGAATTTCGCGGTCCTGCAGCAGTGGAACAAGAGCGAGGTGTATTCGCGGACGATCGCCTATTTTGCCACGCAGCTCGCCCACGCCCCCTAGTTCTTCTTGGATGCCAGAAGCCACGTAGGGCCGATCGCGAACGCAACCGGCCCGCTCTTGGGCAGAGCTTACCGTGCCGTCGTCGTGTGCGTGGCCTTGAAGAGATGCACGCCGCACGCGCCCATCTTGCCGCTGAGCAAGGAGTCCTGAGCGGCCGCTATTTCCTTCTCCGCGGCCCATTTGCCATCACCGTTAGCCATGGCCTCGACTGTGGACTCCGCCTTCGTGAGGTTCGCTCCGCTGCAGCCAGCGCCCGCCTTGGCAGCGTAAACGGGAGCGGCCCCGAGGGCGATTACAGCCACGGCGGCTGCCCCAAGCAACTTATTGATCATTGTTGTTTTCCCAGTGTTTTTGAAACAGGCCCAGCACCGTCGCCAGACTCTGCGAAACGATTTTTCGCTGAGACCCCGGGAACTTCGGAATGAATTTCGCGCGAGAAAGATGTGATCGGCGTCCGTCGCAGAGCCTTATGCGCGCGGCGGTTCCACCGCATCTCAGCCCTCACAGACAGCCTTGCGATCGGCCTGACTGGTCAGAGCGGCTGAGGCATGGAACTTCAGCGAGGCTATGCTCTGCCTCAGCCAAGCCCCTTTTTTGCACTCTCATAATGAATTTGTATTCATTTCAATTTGGCATGCGATGCACGCATGCGACAATCGGATCTCGAGGTTCCCTGACGGCGTTCTCCCAAGCACCTCAGCGCTTCTGGCGCGCCTCAAGAGAGACGATTCGAACCAATACGACGCAGTCGCAGCAATTGGATGATCTATCGCAAATTTCTACAAGAAATTCGCCTGAGAGAGGGATTTTTGTGCATCGCGCAATAGCTTAACCAGATGCTACCCATCGGTATGCGTTTTTGGCTTAGCTGCACCGCAACATAAGTTGTACCGATACGAGGAACGCTCTTCTATATTCACTTCAACGATGAGGCTCCGCAGCAAGAGCTGAATCGTAACGTAAGGAGAATACCATGTTGCTCTCGCTAATCCGCATGATCCAGGCGTTCCGGGAGTATCAGCGCAATGTCGCCGAACTGTCGGCGCTTAGCGACCGCGAGCTCGCCGACATCGGCCTGGACCGCTCGGATATCCCGCGCGTCGCCGCCGGCCACTACAACGGCTGATCGCGTTCCGGACGACGGGAACTCGAAATTAAGACGGATAACGCCCGCTCTTGGCGGGCGTTCTCGTTTGCGGGGATTGTCGGGCTTTCGGCATTCCCGATTTCTTCGTGGAAAGCGCAGCCAGACCGGCTCAATAGGGCGCGCAGCAGGTCGATTAAGGTCATGCTGTGGATGCGTTCGGATCGAAAACGCGCTAACCCTGCCTTCCATGACCGGGACCACATCTTCTGAAATCATCCATGTCATCGGCGCCGGCCTCGCCGGGTCCGAGGCTGCTTGGCAGATCGCCGAGAGCGGCGTCCGTGTGATCCTGCACGAGATGCGGCCCATGCGGATGACCGAGGCTCACCGCACCGATAGCTTTGCGGAGCTCGTCTGCTCCAATTCTTTCCGATCCGATGACGCTGCCAATAATGCAGTCGGGCTGCTCCATGCGGAGATGCGCAGACTGCGCTCGCTGATCATGCGCGCAGCCGACGCGAACCAGGTCCCCGCGGGTGGTGCCTTGGCCGTCGACCGCGAGGGATTTTCCGCTGCGATCACCAAGGCGTTGCACGATCATCCGCTCATCGAGATCGAACGCGGCGAGATCGCAGGCCTGCCGCCGTCGGACTGGACCAACGTCATCGTCGCAACCGGCCCCCTCACTTCTTCTGCGCTGGCAGATGCCATTCGCGAGCTGACAGGCGAAGATGCGCTGGCCTTCTTCGACGCGATCGCGCCGATTGTCCACAGGGACACGATCGACATGTCGCAGGCATGGTTTCAGTCGCGCTACGACAAGGCCGGCCCCGGCGGCGGCGGCGCCGACTACATCAACTGCGCCATGACCGAGGAGCAGTATGGCGCCTTCGTCAACGCGCTGCTCGCCGGCGAAAAGGCCGAATTTCACGACTGGGAGGCCAGCACGCCCTATTTCGACGGCTGCCTCCCCATCGAGGTGATGGCGAGCCGCGGTCGCGAGACGCTGCGCTACGGGCCGATGAAGCCGGTCGGGCTTACCAACCCGCACAATCCGGCTGTAAAGCCCTATGCCATCGTCCAGCTACGCCAGGACAACAGGCTTGGCACGCTCTACAACATGGTCGGCTTCCAGACCAAGCTGAAATACGGCGCGCAGCAGCGGATCTTCCGCACCATTCCCGGGCTCGAGAACGCCGAATTCGCCCGCCTGGGCGGCCTGCACCGCAATACCTTCCTCAACTCGCCGAAACTGCTAGACAGTCAGCTGCGGCTTCGCGCGCAGCCGCGGCTACGTTTCGCCGGCCAGATGACCGGCTGCGAAGGCTACGTGGAATCTGCGAGCATCGGGCTGATCGCCGGCCTCTACGCCGCGGCGAACGCACATGGCCGGTCGATGGCGGCGGCGCCGCCGACCACGGCGCTGGGCGCCCTCCTCGGCCACATCACCGGCGGCCATCTCGAAACCATCGAGGCGGGTTCACGCTCGTTCCAGCCGATGAACATCAATTTCGGATTGTTTCCGCCGCTGGCCGCCGCTCCAACGAAAAAGCCCGACGGCACGCGACTGCGCGGCAACGAGAAGACGGTTGCGAAAAAGCAGGCGATCAGCGCCCGCGCGCTTTCCGATCTTGATCGCTGGATCGCCGATAATCTCCACATTCCGGCGGCGGCCTAGATCATGAGCCTGCCAAGGAATGACGCCGCGGCGCTGTCGGCATGCTGGATCGAAGGCGTGCTGCTCAAGCGCGACGTCTTTTCAACCGTGGAACGCGGGCGCTTCCGCAGCGACGCGGGCGAGGTCGATGCGGTCCTGCGCAGGCTCGACCAGGTGCCCTGGTGGTCGTTCCCCCTCGCGAGCCATTTGTTCGGCCGCGAGCGCAGGGCGCTCGCGCGGGCGAAGGGTCTTGAGGTCGGACCCGAACTGCTGTGGGCGGGCCGGCAGGCACTGGTGCGCGGCTTTATCGATGGCGTCGCGCTGCATCTGGCCAAGCCCTATGGCGACATCGCTTACTTTCGTTCAGCCAAGGCGACGCTGCACCGGCTGCATCGTGCCGGGATCTGCCATAACGACCTCGCCAAGGAGCAGAACTGGCTCGTGGGCCGCGACGGCAGCGCCTATCTCACCGACTTTCAGCTCGCCGCCTGCTTCAACAAGCGCAGCCGCGTGTTTCGCGTCGCCGCGTATGAGGACCTGCGTCACCTTCTGAAGCACAAGCGCAGCTACGTGCCGCACGCGCTGACGCCGAAAGAGAAGAAGATCCTGGCGCGAAAATCCTTTGCCGCGAACCTTTGGCTCGCGACCGGCAAGAAAGTCTACCGCGCCATTACCCGTGGACTGTTCAATTTCACCGATCGTGAAGGCGGCGGACGGCGGCTGGTCAATGACGCGCCCGTCCTGGCCGATCTGATCCGCAAGAACCCGGCCGTTCGCGACACCGCCATCGTTGCCTTCGCGGACCGCCGCACCGGCGTCGGGCTTTATGCGTTCGTCGAGGCCGACCGCACGGCGCTGGAAGCACAGCTACGCAGCGAACTCGCCGCCGCGAAGGGTCCCAAGCCGCCCGAGCATATTCAGGTGGTCCACGCGCTGCCGCGCGACGCCACCGGCAGGCCACGCACCGAAATCCTGCAGCTTGTCGCGATGAACCAGCTCGACCTGATCGAGCCGATGATGGCGAGCGAAGCCGATCGCGCCTTCCTGAAGGACATCCTGGAGCAGCGGAAGAACCTGCGCGACCGCTTCAATTTCGAGACGGGTGATTTGACGCTGCCGTCGGCCTGACTCTTACGAAAATGCTTTCGACCTCGACGCCCGCCACAGCGTCCACAGCGTCGAGAAGCGCGACGGCACATGTGGCGCGAATGGGTCATTGTCGGCGCGCGACAGCCGCGCCAGGTCACGCTTGACCACGGCAAGCGGCAGGAAAACCGGTCTCACCTCGGGGGAAATATCCTCAATCAACGAGAGAGCCGTGCTGAGATGCCGACGCGCCTCATCGAGCAACTGGTCGATGGCCCCGCGCAACTTCGGCGTTTGTGCGCCTGCAAATACTTCGTCAATCCGGGCGCCATGCGTGTCCAGCACCTGCTGGGGAAGGAACAACTGACGCCGCGCCGCGTGATGCGGCAGCGCCATGACCACCTGAACAAAGCCCTGGGCGAGGCCGGCGTGACGCGCCAGGTGATCGATCTGCGACGACGGCGGAGCGGCGATGCGCGCGGCAAGCGCAAACAGCGCCGACGCTGTATCGCTGACGTACCCCTCGAGCGCGGCAATGGTCGGCATCGGGTCGTTGTACAGATCGAACTGGTGCTCCTCGATCAGGCGCGACAGCATATCGGTCGGAAGATCGAAGCTGCGGATCACCAGCGACAGCTCCGCCGCAACGGGGTTGCCCTCGATGCTGCCATGCGCGTGGCCGGCGAGCATATCGGTCCACCATTGCAGCCGGATTTCGCCGGGCAAGGGCTGCGTGACGAGGTCGGGCACCCGTGCGATCTCGACATTGAAGGCGTAGAGCGCGAGCAGCGCGCGGCGTTGATCGGCCGGAAGGAAAAGAGTTGCGGCATAGCGGGCAAAGTCGTGGCTGCGCACCAGATCGGCGCAGAACGCAGCCGCGTCCTGTTCGCCGGCGCCCTTGGTCATGGCACCGCAATCAGCGCCGCCGCGACGCGTCGCCGTTCGCCGGCCATGATGTTGTAAGTGCGGGTCGCGGGCCCCGTCTGCATGACGTCGAGGACCACGCGTACCGACCTCAGCGCCGCGCGAAGCTCCGCCGGCGGCAGCCAGACCGTGTTGCCGGTGCCGACGATTAACGTGTCGATCGAGTTGGCGGCGTCAAACACACGTGCGAGCGAATATTTATCGATCTGTTCGGGCCTCGACACGTCCCAGGCCCACACGGCATCCGGCAGGCAAAGGAGCGAGCCGCGATGCGACATCCCGGCAAAGACAAACCCGCCCTTGCCATAGGCATCAATGGCCGCCGATCGCGGAAGATGGGGGGCATCGAACTTAGGCATGATGGGTCCGAAAAAGAGATTCCTGCGTCAGGGTCAAGTCCTGAAGCATCCTTTCGGTCCGCGCGCCCGCTATTTCTTTACCGGCGCCGCCGTCTTCTTCGCGGGCGTCTCCGGCGCGTCGCTCCGGTGAGTGCCGACGCCGAGATAAATCAGAATCGGCGCTGCAATGAAGATCGAGGTGTAGGTTCCGACCAGCACGACGCCGAACATCATCACCGCGGTAAAGCTGTGGATCGCCTGGCCGCCGAACAGGAGCAACGCCAGCAGCGCCAGCGTGACGGTGACGTGGGTGATGATCGAGCGCGACAAGGTCGAGTTGATCGATTCGTTGAGCAACTGCGGCATCGGCATTTTCTTGTAGCGCCGCAGCATTTCCCGGATCCGGTCATAGATCACGACCGTGTCATTGAGCGAATAGCCGAGGATGGTCAGCAGCGCCGCGATGCTGGTGAGATCGAAGTCGACCTGCGAGATCGACATGAAGCCGATGGTCAGCACGATGTCGTGGACATTGGCGATCATGGCGCCCAGCGCGAACTGCCACTCGAAACGGAACCAGAGATAGATCAGGATCGACAGGATCGCGAGCATCAGGCCGACCATGCCGTAGGCCAGAAGCTCGCCGGAGACCCGAGGACCAACCACCTCGACACGGCGATAGTCGACGCTGTCGCCGAGCGCGCCGCGCACCTTGTTCACCGCTTCCTGCTGCGCGGCATCGCCGCCGGGCTGCTCGGCGACACGGATCAGCACCTCGTCAGGTCCACCGAACTGTTGCAACTGCACCTCGCCGAGACCAAGCGCGCTCAGGCTCGCGCGCATGCCCGCAATATCGGCAACGCCCGACTTGGCCCGGACTTCGAGCAGCGTGCCGCCCTTGAAGTCGATGCCGAAGTTCAGGCCATGGGTGAAGAACAGCGTGATCGCGACGATCGACAGCGTCGCCGAAATCGGGAAGCTGATGCGGCGGAACTGCGTGAAATCGAAATGCGTGTTGTCGGGAACGATGCGCAGCGACGGTAGGATACCGAGCGCGCTGACCACGGCCAGCACGACAATCAGGACGCCGAGAGAAATCAAAACCAGGTTGGTCACAGGGCTTTCCCTAGATCGGCACGGTTTGTGGCCGCTTCCAGCGCACCCACCAAGCGACGATCAGCCGGGTCAGTGTAAAGGCGGTGAAAACCGTGGTGAGGATGCCGATGCCGAGCGTCACGGCGAAGCCGCGCACCGGGCCGGTGCCGATATAGAACAGCACGGCAGCGGCAATGAAGGTGGTGATGTTGGAGTCCAGGATCGTCGCCAGCGCGCGCTTGAACCCGGCGTCGATCGCGGAGATCGCATTGCGGCCGCCACGCAGTTCCTCGCGGATGCGCTCATAGATCAGCACGTTGGAGTCGACGGCGATGCCGACCGTGAGAACGATGCCGGCGATGCCCGGCAGCGTCAAAGTGGCGTTCAGCAGCGACAACAGGCCGAAGATCATCGCAACGTTGATCATCACGGCGACATTGGCGAACAGCCCGAACA
>CAYVVB010000460.1:0-1682 GCA_964454955.1 uncultured Bradyrhizobium sp.
GAGCGCGCGGTCGGAAACGACCGTGAAAGGTCTTTCCTCTGCCGTGTCTGCTCGTTTGGCAGCTTTGGGGCAAGCGCATGGTCTTGTGCTGAACGCGGCTGCGGAAGGCAGCGATCGCGGAAAGACGGGGACGACCCTCCACGCGCTGATTGAGACAATACTGGCGCCCTATCGAGAGGGAGAGAACGTTACCGTTTCGGGGGCAGATATCCCGATGGGGCGACACGTTATCAGCGACCTTGCGCTGCTGCTGCACGAATTCGCAACAAACGCCGCAAAATACGGTGCGCTTTCGACGGCCGGCGGTCGCATCAGCATTTCGGTTGTCGAACAAGGCGCTGATATCGTCCTCACCTGGGTTGAGCGGGGAGGTCCCGTCGTTAAGCCGCGCCGGAAGGAGGGGTTTGGCACGCTCCTCGTCAAGACAGCCATCAGCGGTCAGCTTGGCGGGCGCGCCTCGTATGATTGGCAACGAGATGGATTGACGATCACCATGTCCATTCCGAAAGAGCGGTTACAATCGCGTTCGTGACGTCGATCGGTGCCGACTTCAATGCCGACGTGACGGTGCTGCAGTTGGACTGATCCTCCGATCTTGCTGAGCGGCAGGGTCGGCGTGCCACAGTGCATACCGCCAGTCGGGGTGCTGACAAGCAATGCCAAGCATTTGGATTCCAGTGGGTTCAAGCAGGCAGTGGGTCGGCCTTAGCTGAGACCCGCTGTCGGTTGGGCCTAAGTTCAGGTACTATAGTGGCTCTCAATCCACCGAGGGTCGAGCGAGACAAGTCGAGCCGCCACCCGTAGGCGTCAAGAACGTCCTGGACGATCGCAAGCCCAAGGCCCGCAACTCCACCGCTTTCATCGAGACGAGCGCCGCGTTCGAGCACGCGGGGCATGTCGGTCGGGCTAAGTCCGCGTCCATCATCTTCGATTGTGATCGACTCTGCCAAGCCATGCTCGGCCGTGATGCGGACCAGCCCCGCGGCATGGCGAGCGGCATTCTCAAGCAGGTTTCCGAGCACTTCGGCGAGATCGGTCCGGTCGATCGACGGCCGTTGGTTCTCGCCGATCCGAGCTTCAAATCTTATCCGCTTGCCGACCGGTGTCCGGGCAAGGGTGGCAACGAGCGAGTCGACGAGCGGCTTCAGTTCAGTAGAAACCTGTGCTCCCCGCAGTACGCGGCCGCGAGCCCGGGCGCGCGCCAGCTCGCGATCAACATGACGGCTCATCGCCTCTGCGACGCTTTCTATGTCTTTGGCGATGACGTGTTCGCCACCTTGATGCAGTCGTGCGGCGTCGGCAGTAAGGGCTGCGAGTGGTGTTTTCAATCCGTGCGCCAGATCGGCCGCTCGACTTCGCGATCGTTCAATCTCTTCACTCTGCAGATCGACGAGGGCATTCACTTCTTCGACGAGCGGTTCCACCTCTGTGGGGACTGCGCCCGGCAGGTGACGACTGCGTCCAGCCCTGATATCGGCCACTCCGCGCCGCACTGCATCAAGTGGACGCAAACCGAGCGCAACCTGGACGGAGGTAGCGACCGCGAGAACGCAACCGAGAAGGCCAAGCGCGAGTGCAAGGTCCTTGGCGAACGCGGACGCCGCTGCCGACAGCCGCGCCGAATCCGTGCCGACCACGACGCGCACGGGGATACGTCGGTCAGCAACCATCAGATTTACCGT
>CAYVVB010000461.1:0-9971 GCA_964454955.1 uncultured Bradyrhizobium sp.
GACATCGCGCGCGCCTTTGCCTTGGGCATCCGCCTGTTCGCGGTCGACTGCGCCGCCGAGGTCGAGAAGGTCGCCCGGGCCGCCCCCGGCGCACGCGTGTTCTGCCGCATCCTCTACGACTGCGCCGGCGCCGAATGGCCGCTGTCGCGCAAGTTCGGCTGCGATCCGGAGATGGCTGTCGAGGTGCTCGACCTCGCCAAGCGGCTGGGCCTGGAGCCCTGCGGCATCTCCTTCCATGTCGGCTCGCAGCAGCGCAAGGTGAAGGCGTGGGACCGGGCGCTGGCGATGGCCTCGACCGTGTTCCGCGACTGCGCCGAGCGCGGCATCAACCTCACCATGGTCAACATGGGCGGCGGCTTCCCGACCAGGTACTTGAAGGACGTCCCGCCGGTGGTGCAGTACGGCCGCTCGATCTTCCGCGCGCTCCGCAAGCACTTCGGCAACCAGATCCCGGAGACCATCATCGAGCCGGGACGCGGCATGGTCGGCAATGCCGGCATCATCGAGTCCGAGGTCGTGCTCATCTCCAGGAAGAGCGACGAGGACGAGGTGCGCTGGGTCTATCTCGACATCGGCAAGTTCGGCGGTCTCGCCGAGACCATGGACGAGTCGATCCGCTACGCCATCCGCACCCCGCATGATGGGGCGGAGATGACGCCGTGCGTGCTCGCGGGGCCCACCTGCGACTCCGCCGATGTGCTGTACGAGAAGCTGCCGTATCCGCTTCCCGTGACGCTCGAGATTGGCGACAAGGTGCTGATCGAGGGGACCGGGGCCTATACCTCGACCTACTCGTCGGTGGCCTTCAACGGCATCCCGCCCTTAAAGACCTACCACATCTAAGGGCTCTGCCTCGCCGAGGCGTGACAAGTCGGGAGCCGGCGCGCCGGCTTCCTCCTCAACCCATGTGAATCTCTGACGACGCTCCACGCGTGCTCACGCCGCTGGAGCGGGGACTACGTGCCATGACCAGCTTGCGGAACACCCCCGTTGTCCTCACCCCGAACGCCGCTCCGTTTGCGATCCGCAACGAGCGGGCCTCGGACGTCGCCGCGCGTGAAGCGCTGCTTGACGCCTGCTTCGGCGAAGCTCGCCAGATGCGCACCTGCCAGCGCCTGCGGGACGGACGCACACCCGCCGAGGGCCTCAGCCTTTCGGCCGTATGCGAGGGACAGCTCGTGGGGACCGTGCGGTTGTGGCACGTCAGCGCCGGGGGCGTCCCGGCGCTCATCCTCGGCCCGCTCGCGGTGGACCCTGATCACCGCAAGCTCGGGGTCGGGGCCGCGTTGATGGCCCGCGCGCTTGCGGCGGCTTGTGCGCGCGGCCATCGCGCGGTCATTCTGCTTGGCGATGAGCCCTATTATTGCCGGTTCGGCTTCTCGGCGGAGAAAGCGGCCGAACTCACGCTGCCCGGCGCCTTCGAACGCGAGCGGCTGCTCGGGCTCGAACTGCAGGACGGGGCGCTTGACGGCGCCTGCGGCATGATCGTGCCGACCGGCGCGGTCGCGCTCAAACGAGAGGCGGCCGGCGCGAAAAAATCCGCGCACGCCGTCGCTCACGCCGCCTGACGCGCAGATCATGTCGTCGTCAGCCCGGCCAAAGCCGCGCTGGATCGCTTCGTCGTTCTCGCGCAGCGTCGTCACCAGCATCCTGATCGCGATGCTGGCGCTCATGATCGTCAGGGATCTTCTGGTCCGCCGCTGGGGCTCCGAGAGAGCTCCCCAGACCGACGTGACACGGCGGTCCCACTGATATAGCCAAGTTTTCGCCGTGGCTGCCGGGCAAGCCCCGACGGCTTGAGAAGGAACCGCAGGAAAGCGGAGGTACTGATGTCACGCCGCCTGATTTCGACCGGCTCGCCCTTTGAAAAGACCGCCGGCTACAGCCGCGCGGTGGTCGATGGCGATTTCTGCTTCGTCGCCGGCACCACCGGCTATGACTACGCCACCATGACAATGCCGGGCGATGTCACAAGCCAGTCACGGAACTGCTTCAAGACCATCGAAGCCGCTTTGAACGAAGCCGGTTTCGCGATGGCCGATATCATGCGAGCGACCTACTACCTCACCGACGTCAAGGACGCCGATGCCCACTTCGCGGTCTGCGGCGAATTCCTGGGCGAGATCCGCCCCGCAGCGACCCTTGTCGTCGTCGCTTCGCTTCTCAAGCCCGAGATGAGGGTCGAGATCGAGGTGACCGCAAAGCGTCGCGCGAACTGATCCTCTCTTCCCAAGCACATTTCGGAGAAACCCTGCCCATGAGCCCAGCCTCGCAGATCCACGCAAAGATTTCCGGACCCATCGTCATGATCGGCTTCGGCTCGATCGGGAAAGGCACTCTGCCGCTGATCGAGCGGCATTTCGAGTATGACAAGTCGCGCTTTGTCATCATCGATCCGCACGAGAACGGAGAACTGGCGAAGACGCATGGCGTGCGCTTCATCAAGCAGGGCGTGACGCGCGACAATTATCGCGAACTGCTGGTGCCGCTGCTGACCGCCGGCGGCGGACAGGGCTTTTGCGTCAACCTCTCGGTCGACACCTCCTCGGTCGATATAATGACGCTGTGCCGGGAGATTGGCGCCCTCTATATCGACACGGTGGTCGAGCCGTGGGCCGGCTTCTACTTCGACAAGAAGATGACCCCGGAGAGCCGCTCGAATTATGCGCTGCGCGAGACATTGCTTGCCGCCAAGCGCAAGAACCCCGGCGGGACGACTGCCGTCTCCACCTGCGGCGCCAATCCCGGCATGGTGTCATGGTTCGTCAAGCAGGCGCTGCTCGACATCGCTCGCGACACCAACACGTCCGTCACTGAACCGACCAGCCGCGAAGGCTGGGGCCAGCTCGCGCAGAAGCTCGGGGTGAAGGGCATCCATATCGCCGAACGCGACACGCAGCGCTCGAAGAATCCGAAGCCGATGAACGTGTTCGTGAACACCTGGTCGGTGGAAGGCTTCGTCTCCGAGGGCATGCAGCCGGCCGAGCTCGGCTGGGGTACGCATGAGAAGTGGATGCCGGAAAACGGACGTACCCATGACTTTGGCTGCGGTGCTGCGATCTATCTGTTGCAGCCCGGCGCCAACACCCGCGTGCGCTCCTGGTGCCCGACGCCGGGCCCGCAATATGGTTTTCTCGTCACCCACAACGAGTCGATCTCGATCGCCGACTATTTCACGGTGCGCGACGGGCAGAAGGTGGTCTATCGTCCGACTTGCCACTACGCCTACCACCCTGCCAATGATGCGGTGCTGTCATTGCACGAGATCTTCGGTGCGACCGGCAAGATGCAGGAGAAGTGGCACATTCTCGACGAGAACGAGGTTGTCGACGGCATCGACGAACTCGGCGTGCTGGTCTACGGCCATGCCAGGAATGCCTATTGGTACGGCTCGCAGCTCTCGATCGAGGAGACACGCCGCATCGCGCCCTACCAGAACGCCACCGGCCTGCAGGTCTCGTCCGCCGTGCTCGCCGGCATGGTCTGGGCGCTGGAGAATCCGACCGCCGGCATCGTCGAGGCGGATGAAATGGATTTCCACCGCTGCCTGCAAATCCAGCGGCCCTATCTCGGCCCGGTGAAGGGTTTTTACACCGACTGGACTCCCATCACCGACCGCCCTGGCCTGTTCCCTGAAGATATCGACACGAGCGATCCCTGGCAATTCAGGAACGTGCTGGTGAGGTGACCCTGAAGGGGTCATCCCGGGATGCGCGCGAGAAGCGCGCAGACCCGGGATCTCGAAATTTGGGGCACGAGATTCTCAGGTGCGCAATTGCGCACCATAGTTCGGTGCTAACGCACCGCCCCGGAATGACAATTGCCCTCGCGGGACTGGCGCGATCGTAAAAGAGGCAAGTGCAGGCGTAATATTTGCGCGATGTCGCAGCGCCGTCACAACGGAGACGTCGTTTTTGCGAGCCACGTACGCCACGAGCGGCGAAACGCGCTACTTGTCCTTGTCCTTGATCGGCGGAGCCATCTTCTCCGCAGGCGCCGGCGGCAGTGCGGGCTGTTTGCCCTGCTTCTCGGCTTGCGGGTCGGGACGCGCGGGCTCGGGCGCGGGCGTAGTGGGCCGCGTTCCGCCGGGCTTCGATTCCGCAGGCGACTTGTTGTTGTCCTCGGGTGCGGGCGTGCCCTGCAGTGGCGGCGTGCCCGGCGTCGCCTGCGCCATCTGTTGCGAATTGCGCGCGAGCAGCTCGGCGAGCGAAAGGCCCGACATCACAAGGCCCGCCACAACCAGTGCGGCGGCAAGCGCCAAATCCCGTGCGATCCCGCGTTTTCGCTTATCCATTGCCATCGTTGCGACCTCTGCGGAACCAACGAATGGTGCAGGCCAATGTTCCCGGGGCTCACTCGACGCAATGCGGGCCGGGCCGGCTCAGCGCAAGATCAAAGCTCCAGCAAGCCGGCGTCACCCTCTTCGTCCGCGAACGCGAGCAGAGTGCCTTTCGCATTCCAGGCCAGCGCAGAAACTGCCGGAGAACCGTTGCGGCGCACCAGGATCTCCGCGCCGTCGTCCAGGCGCACCATCAGGATGGTGCCGTCGCTGTAACCGGCCGCGAGCACGCCTTGCCTCGGATGACACGCCACGACGGCAACGCGCGCCTGCAGCGGCGCCAGCATCGCGGGCTCCTTGCCCATCGGCCCGTCCTTGCCAGCAAACGGCCACATGATCACGGCGTCGGCCCCCGCGGTCGCCAGGAACTTTCCATCGGCGCTCCAGGACATCGATTTGACCCGGCTGGGATAGCCGGTCATGCGCATGTGGCGGTTGTCCGCCAACCGCCAGCCGTGCAGGGCCGGCTCATGCATCGCGGTGACCAGAAACTTGTTGTCGGGACTGAAGGTCACGGCGAGATGCGAGCCCGCCCAGGCCACGAATTCGGGCGTCGCCGCCATGTTGGGAAACCACAGCGTGGCGCCGCCGTAATGCGCGACCGCAAGCCGCAGGCCTCTCGGCGCGAAAGCAAGCCCGCCGACGGTCGAGGGCACGTCGAGCGACTTCTCCTCGCCCTTGGGCGCGCGAATGAATGCGAGCTTGCCGGCGGACCATGCGATGGTGCCGTCCGGATGCAGCGCGACATTGTCGATCCAGCGCCGCTTCGGATCTGTCACCAGCGTCGCTGTCTCGCCCTTTGCGTCGAGAGCGACGACCTTGCCGTCATCACCGCCCGTGAGGATGCGCGCGCCGTCGGATACCGCGCACAGGATGCCGCCGCCATGTACCGCGATCTTCGCGATTTCGCCCTGCCGGTCCGCCAGCGCGACGGTCTCCTCGCCGCAGACGAAAGCGGCGCGGTCACCGAGAAAGTGCAGCGATGTAACGGGCGCGCCGATCGCGACCGGGTGAACCCGGTCGGTCACGGACGCAATGGAAGCCTGCTCCGCACTCATCACGAGACGATGCAGCTTTCAAAGCCCTCGCGAATGGCCTGTTCCGGCAATTCGCGACCGATGAAGACGAGGCGGCTCTCGCGCACCTCGCCTTCCCGCCATTTTCGCTGGTGATCGCCCTCCAGCATCATGTGCACGCCCTGGAATACATAGCGGTCGTCATCGCCGGCGAAGGACAGGATGCCCTTCGAGCGGAGAATCTTCTGGCCCTCGGTCGCGACCAGATTCTGTAGCCACGGCATGAACCGCGCCGGATCCAGCGGCAGGTCGGTGCGCAGCGACAGCGATTGCATGTCCTCGTCGTGGTAATGCTTCAGGCCATGATCGTGGTGATGGTGGTCATGGCCATGATGATGGTGATCATGGTCGTGATCATGATCGTCCGCTTCGAGGAAATCCGGCTCGATGTCGAGGATTCGGTCGAGATCAAAGGCGCCGCGCTCCAGCACGTCGGCGAGCGCCACCTTGCAGCGCTCGGTGCGATGCAGCTTCGCGTAAGGATTGATGCCGCGGATGCGCGCCTCGACTTCGGCGAGTTCGCCCTTGCTGACGAGGTCGGTCTTGTTGAGCACGATCACGTCGGCGAAGGCGATCTGGTTCTTGGCTTCGGGCGCATCCTTCAAACGGTCGGCCAGCCATTTGGCGTCGGCAACGGTGACCACAGCATCGAGCCGGGCATTGTTCTGCACGTCCTCGTCGACAAAGAAGGTCTGCGCCACCGGGGCCGGATCGGCAAGGCCGGTGGTCTCGACAATGATGGCGTCGAACTTGCCCCGGCGCTTCATCAGCCCGCTCATGATGCGCACGAGGTCGCCGCGCACGGTGCAGCAGATGCAGCCGTTGTTCATTTCGAACACCTCCTCATCGGCGCCGATGATGAGGTCGTTGTCGATGCCGATCTCGCCGAATTCGTTGACGATGACGGCGTATTTCTTGCCGTGATTTTCCGACAGGATGCGGTTGAGCAGCGTGGTCTTGCCGGCGCCGAGATAACCGGTCAGCACGGTCACGGGGACTTTTTCCGACGTCGTTTCAGACATACTCTCGAAAACCTCAGGCTTGAAAAACGGGGTCTTGCGCTGGCGGCGGCAGGGACGCCCCCCTTTTAGCGGCCAAGCGCGCTGGTCAGGGCCTTTATATTGTGCCTGACCATGGCAATGTAAGTGGGTGCAGCGCCCTTTTCGTCGGTCAAACTGTCAGAATACAGCGTCCCGCCGAGCCTCGCCCCGGTCTCCTCCGAGATCCGGCGCATCAGCCGGTCGTCGCTCATATTTTCCAGGAACACGGCCGGGATCTTGTCCCGCTTGATCTGGGCGATGATGACAGCGATGTCGCGCGCGCTCGGCTCGGCTTCGGTGGACACGCCCGAGGGCGCGAGAAAGTCGACCCCATACTCCTTGGCGAAATAACCGAACGCGTCATGGGTGGAAATCACCTTGCGCCGCTCGGGCGGGATTTTTTCGATCTCGCTTCGCACCTCGCGGTCGAGCGTGTCGAGCTCGGCCAGATAATGCTGCGCATTTTGACGAAAATAGTCCGCATCGGCAGCATCGGCCTCGACCAGCGCATCGCGGATATTTTCCACATAGGTCTTGGCGTTTTCGACCGATTGCCAGGCGTGGGGATCGATCTGCGAGCCTAGCTTGAGCGGGCTGATGTCCTCGCTGACTGTGACGATCGGCGCCTTGCTGCCCGACGATTGCAACAGCCGCGGCAGCCAGCCTTCCAGGCCCAGACCGTTGATGATGACGAGCCGCGCATCGGCGATCGTCTTGGCATCCTGCGGCGCAGGCGTATAGACGTGCACGTCGCCATTGGCGCCGACCAGCGCCGTTACATTGACGCGATCGCCGCCGACATTGCGGACGAGGTCGGCCAGGATCGAAAAGCTCGCGACGACGTTGAGAGGCTCCTGCGCCTGCAATGCAGCCGGCGCCAGTGCAACCGCCAATGCTATCAACCAGCCACGCCAACGCTGCATCGGACCCTCACGCTTCGAGATGGCGGCCGGGAAAGAGCTGCCGCACAAGGCCCCCGACGCTGCCGAACAGAACAGAAACGATATAGAGCGCCGCGGCGACAAGGATGATGGCAGGACCCGACGGCAGCCGGCTCTGGAACGACAGCACCAGCCCCGCATAGCCCGACACCAGCGCGCTCAGCACGGCGACGCAGATCATCCCCGTGATGTCGCGCGCCCAGAACCGTGCGATGCCCGCCGGCAGGATCATCAGGCCGACGGCAAGCAGGGTGCCGAGCGCTTGAAAGCCGTTGACGAGATTGATGACGACAAGCGCCAGAAACAACAGATGCGCCGGCGCGCCTGCCCGGCTCACCGTGCGCAAGAACAGGGGATCGACGCTTTCGATCACCAGCGGCCGGTAGATCACGGCCAAGACGATCAGCGTGATCGTGGCGTTGGCCGCGATCACGAGCAGCGTCTGATCGTCCATGGCGAGGATGTTGCCGAACAGCACATGCAACAGATCGATGTTGGAGCCCCTGATGGAGACGATGCTGACCCCGAGCGCGAGCGAGGCGAGATAGAAGGTCGCGAGCGAGGCATCCTCCTTGAGCCCCGTGGTGCGCGACACGAGGCCGGCGAGGATCGCGACCGTAAAGCCGGCGACCAGCCCGCCGGTCGTCATGGCGAACAGATTGAGACCGGACAGGAGGAAGCCGATCGCCGCGCCCGGCAGGATCGCATGCGCCATGGCGTCGCCGACCAGGCTCATCCGCCGCAACATCAGGAATACGCCGATCGGCGCGGCGGCAAGCGACAACGCAACAATGGCCGCCAGCGCCCTGCGCATGAACTCGAATTCGGTGAAGGGCGCGATCAGCGCATCGTGGAGCGACACCGTCAGGCCGCCCGCGATGGTTCGTCGTCGACCGCACAGGCGGCCGCGCGCTCGTCGAAGGCTTCGCACATCCGCCGCGCTTCGAGGAGATTTTCGCTGGTCAGAACCTCGGCCGTGGCGCCCCAGGCCACGGGCTCCCGCGCGAGCAGGAGCGTTTCCGGAAAATGCGCGCGCACCAGATCCATGTCGTGCAGCGCCGCGATCACCGTGCGACCTTCGCCATGCCAGTGCTTGACGAGCAGGAGCAGGTCGTCGGCGGTCTTGGTATCGATGGCGTTGAACGGCTCATCCAGCACGATCAGCGGTGCATCCTGCAACAGCACGCGCGCGAACAGCATGCGCTGCATCTGCCCACCGGAGAGCGTGCCGATGCCGCGGTTCTCGAATCCGGTCAGCCCGACTGAGCCAAGCGCCTGCGCGATCTTGGCGCGCTGCGCCTTGCCGATGCCGCCGAAAAAGCCGGTTGCGCGCCACAAGCCGGTGCTGACGAAATCGAACACGGAAATCGGAAAGCTGCGATCGATTTCCGCGATCTGCGGCAGATAGGCGATGTCCCTGACATTGAGACCGGACAGCGAGATCGAACCCGAAAGCGGCTTCAGGATGCCGACCAGGCCGCGAAACAGCGTCGACTTGCCGGCGCCGTTGGGGCCGATCACCGCGAGCAGCGCGCCGGACGCGATCTCGCCCGACAGATGATGCACCGCCGGATGGCGGTCATAGCCCAGCGTCACATCGCGAAATTTCAGTTGCGCGGGCACGGCTCACCTCATCGCGAGCCAGACCACGGTCCACAGGCCGGCGATCACGGCAAGCGCGGCGGCAAGCCGCGAGGGGACGGCCATGCGCAGGATCGACCACGGCGCCGCTTGCGCCGGGTGCGGCGAGGCCGGCCCATGGGCGTGAAAGTGGGCATGCCCGTGATCGTGCCGGAGGCTCTGGGGCTCGGAGGGAACCATGCTTGGACGTTATATTATAACATTACAGATGTCCACAGGCGCCGGCCTGGCGGGGAGCTTCGCCATCTTAGGTGGCGCCGACCAGAAGCGGGGGGAATGCAAGCTAGAGCGCAGCAAAGCCCTTTGGCTGCTTCACGCGCACGTCATTCCGGGCTGGTGCGCCAGCACCAGACCCGGAATTTCGAAATTCTCAGGTGCGCGATTTGCGCACCATAGTCCGACGCTTTCGCGTTACCCTAGAATGGGCGCGCGAACGGATCAGGCCTTTTCGAACAGCTCGTCGACGTAATCCCAGTTCACGAGGTGATCCAGGAACGCCTTCAGGTAATCCGGCCGGCGGTTGCGATAGTCGATGTAGTACGAGTGCTCCCAGACGTCGCAGCCCAGGATCGGGGTCGCGCCGTGCACCAGCGGGTTTTCACCATTGGGCGTCTTGGAGATTTCCAGCTTGCCGTTCTTGACCTGCAGCCAGCACCAACCGGAGCCGAACTGAGCAACGCCGGCGGCGGCGAAATCCGTCTTGAATTTTTCGAATCCGCCGAGGTCCTCGTTGATCTTCTTCTCCAGGCGGCCCGGCAATTTGCTGCCGCCGCCATTGGGCTTCATCCATTTCCAGAAATGGATGTGGTTGTAGTGCTGACCGGCATTGTTGAAGACTGCGGCATTCTTGCCGAACGAGCCCTTCACGATCTCTTCGAGGGATTTACCTTCGAATTCGGTCCCCTTGATCGCGTTGTTTCCGTTGGTGACATAG
>CAYVVB010000462.1:0-6649 GCA_964454955.1 uncultured Bradyrhizobium sp.
CATCACCTGCGAGGACGCGGCCGAATTGCAGCTGCAGCAGCCGCATGTGGTGCGCCTGGAGACGCGGCCGCCCAACCTCGAGGGCGAGGGCCAGGTGACCATGCGCGACCTGGTGAGGAACTGCCTGCGTATGCGGCCCGAACGCATCATCGTCGGCGAGGTGCGCGGACCGGAGGCGTTCGACCTCCTGCAGGCGATGAACACCGGCCACGACGGCTCGATGGGCACGCTGCACGCCAACAACCCGCGCGAGGCGCTGTCGCGTCTGGAATCGATGATCACGATGGGCGGCTTCTCGCTGCCGTCGCGGACCATCCGCGAGATGATCACCGCCTCGGTCGACGTCGTCATCCAGGCGGCGCGCCTGCGCGACGGCTCGCGCCGCATCACGCACATCACCGAGGTGATGGGCATGGAAGGCGACGTGATCATCACCCAGGACCTGTTCGTCTACGAGATGGTCGGCGAGGACGCGAAGGGCAACATCATCGGCCGCCACCGCTCGACCGGCATCGGCCGGCCGCGCTTCTGGGACCGCGCCCGCTATTACGGCGAGGAACAGCGGCTCGCGACCGCGCTCGACGCCGCCGAAGCGGCGAGCGCCGAGCTGCGCGCGTGAGCGGAGGACCGCCCGCATGAACACGATGGCGGTGGCGTTCCTGGCGATGATCGCAGTCGGCGGCGTCGCCTATGTGTTCCTCTATCCGCTGCTCTCCGGCGAGCGGCAGGCGGAGAAGCGACGCGAAAACGTGGCAAAGGCCGCGCCGGCGGCGCGCGTTGCCCGCGGCCAGCAGCGTTCGCGCCGCGACGCGGTCGAGCAGACGCTGAAGGAATTCGAGGAGCGGCACAACAAGAAGGCCAAGGTCTCCCTCACCACCCGCATCGGCCAGGCGGGCCTGACCTGGTCGAAGAACCAGTTCGTGCTGATCTCGGCCGGCATCGGCTTCGGCCTGTTCTTCGTCGCCTTCATCGTCGGCCCCGGTCTCCTGCCGGCGGTCGGCATCGGCTTCGCCGGCGCCTTCGGCGTGCCGCGCTGGCTGCTCGGCTTCCTCAAGAAGCGGCGCGAGCAGAAATTCCTCGACGCGTTCCCGGACGCGGTCGACATCATTGTGCGCGGCGTCAAGGCCGGCCTGCCGCTGCTCGACTGCATGAAGATGATCACGATGGAGGCGCCGGAGCCGATCAAGTCGGAATTCCGCATCATCGTCGACACCCAGGCGATCGGCATGCCGCTGGGCGAGGCCTGCGGCAAGCTCTACGAGCGCACGCCGGTGGCGGAGGCGAACTTCTTCGCCATCGTCGTCGGCATTCAGCAGAAGGCCGGCGGCAACCTGGCCGAGGCGCTCGGCAACCTGTCGCGCGTGCTGCGCGACCGCAAGAAGATGAAAGCCAAGATCCGCGCCATGTCGCAGGAGGCCAAGGCCTCCGCCGGCATCATCGGCGCGCTGCCGATCGCGGTGATGGTCCTGGTCTGGCTCACCAGCAAGGACTACATCGCGCTGCTGTTCACCGAGCCGCTCGGTCACCTCATGCTCGCCGCCTCCGTCGTCTGGATGGGCATGGGCATTCTGGTGATGAAGAAGATGATCAACTTCGATTTTTGAACGCCTAGACAGCGACCATGCTCGACCTGCTCGAAAACGCGATCAACACCCAGACGCTGACGGTGATCCTTGCCGCCGTCGCCGCCGCGGCGACGGTGCTGACGCTGGCGATGCCGCTCGTCTTCGCCAACCCGCTCGACAAGCGCATGCGCTCGGTCGCGCTCGAGCGCGAGAAGCTGCGCCAGCGCGAGCGCGAGCGCATGAACCAGGAGAAGCAGAAGGTCTCGCTCAGGCAGTCGCCGAAGCTGTACATCCAGACGATCGTCGATCGCTTCAACCTGTCGAAATGGGTGGGCCAGGAGGAGGCGCGGCTGAAGCTGGTGCAGGCCGGCTATCGCGGCCAGGCGCCCTACGTCACCTATCTGTTCTTCCGCATGGTGACGCCGGTCGCCGCCGCGCTGTTCACCGCGTTCTATATCTTCGTCGTGCTCGATCTCGACTACCCGCTGTCGGTCAAGATCGGCTTCTGCATCGCCGCCGCCTATCTCGGCATGCACCTGCCGCTGACGATGCTCAGGAGCAAGATCCAGAAGCGGCAGCTGTCGATCAAGCGCGCCTTCCCCGACACGCTCGACCTGCTGCTGATCTGCGTCGAATCCGGCATGTCGATCGAAGCCGCGTTCCGCAAGGTCAGCGAGGAGATCGGCAGCCAGTCGGTGGCGCTGGCCGAGGAGCTGACGCTGACGACGGCGGAACTGTCCTACCTGCCCGACCGCCGCCAGGCCTACGAGAACCTCGCCAAGCGCACCGACCTCGAAGGCGTCAAGTCGGTGTGCATGGCGCTGCAGCAGGCCGAGCGCTACGGCACGCCGCTGTCGACCATGCTGCGCACGATGGCGCAGGAGAACCGCGACATGCGCATGTCGGAGGCCGAGAAGAAGGCGGCCGGCCTGCCGCCGAAGCTGACCGTGCCGATGATCCTGTTCTTCCTGCCGGTCTTGTTCGTCGTCATCCTCGGTCCGGCGGTGATCAAGGTGATGGCCATCCACGGCGGGTGAGGCGGCGATTGCGGTCATGGACTGACTGGCGACTCACTGGCCGCACAACTGACAGACTGTCGAATATTGCCACACAAAATACCGGTCCGGGACACACTTGTATTGTCCCGGAAGGGTGTGTGTGCATCTGGTTTGCGCTTGCCACCGAAGCATTGCCCAAAAAACATCCACGTCGAATTTTCCGCGCGCGCTCCTTCCGATCGCCGCCAGAACAAAAACAACTGATCCATATATGCAAACGCGCAGCCATTCGACGCAGCAACGAATGGCATACTTCTTGCGCATCCAGTGACCAGGAATTGACAAGTTTCGGCAGGAGTCGAGTCATCCCCTCTAGCAGGTAAATAGACCAAATGACGATACTCAACCGGCGATTGGCGCTGAAATACGTAGGCGGAGCATTAGCCGCCTCCACCACGGCGGGGCTCCCATCGATCGTTGCCGCCAAGGCGACAACCGTCCGCCTAGCTTACCAACTCAGCTTGAACTACCTCCCGTTCATGGTGTGCCAGCACGAGAACCTCATCGAGGCACATTTAAAACGCAAGAATGTCGACGCCACGATCAGCTGGGCACAATTCACCGGCGGCGGCGCCATGAATACCGCCCTCTTGGCTGGGCAAGTCGATATCGCGGCCGGAGGGATCACCGTCTGCGCTGTGATGTGGGACAAGACCAAGCAGCAGGTGAAGGGCCTCACTTCCCTCGCCTCGGCGCCGATGTATCTCAACGTCAACAATGCCTCGATCAAATCCATGTCGGATTTCACCGCAAAAGATCGCATTGCGGTCCCTGCCGCCCGCATTTCGCCAAACGCCATCGTGTGCGAAATGGCAGCTGCCAACGAGGACCAGCGGAAGCTACTCAATTCAATTATCGTTTCAATGGCAAATCCCGAAGCCTATTCGGCCCTGGTCGGCGGCGGCACCGAAATCTCCGGGCACATGGCCCCTCCGCCTTTCTGTTTCCAGGAAATCACAAAACCCGGAATCCACCGCGTATTGAACTCGAAGGATGTTCTCGGCGAGGGCGCCAGCACAATCGTCTCCTACGCCAAGTCCGACTTTGTGGAGAGCAATCCGGCCGCTGTGGAAGCCTTTGTATCGGCAATCGAACAGGCAGCGCACATTATCGCCGACGACCCCAAACGAGCAGCAAATATTTATAAGGCGTCCCTGAACACGCAGCAACCGACTGAGACATTCGAAAAGCTCATCCGCCAGCCCGACATCACTTTCTCGGCGTCGCCACGCAACAGCCTGGCGATGATCTCGTACATGCACAAACAGGGTCTGTTGAAGTCGGCGCCTTCGGACTGGAAGGACCTGTTTTTCCCGGCTGTTCACGGATTGCGCGGCAGCTAGGTACGGTTGAAATGTCGACGACCGATCGGCCGCTACTGGCTCTGAACAATGTGACGCTCCAATACGAGACGCCGTCTCACTTGGTGACTGCGACATACAGGGTCAGCTTCGAAGTTGGTCTGTCTGATCGCTTTGTCTTGCTCGGTCCATCGGGCTGCGGAAAGTCGACCCTGCTTAAGGCGATCGGCGGATTCATGCTCCCGGTCGAAGGCACCATCGTTCTGCGCGGCAAACGCATCGAGCGGCCGTTCTACGACCGAATGGCCGTATTCCAAGAATTCGACCAGCTGCTCGCCTGGAAAACGGTGCTGCAAAACGTGATGTTTCCGCTCCGTGTGTCGGGGCGCTGCCTCAAGCGCGAGGCCCGCGAGCGGGCCGCAGAATGGATAAAGCGCGTGGGGCTGGAGAAATTCGCCGATGCCTATCCGCACACACTATCGGGCGGCATGAAGCAACGCGTGGCAATCGCCCGAGCATTGGCGATGGAACCCGACATCCTGCTCATGGATGAGCCATTTGCGTCGCTCGACGCGCTGACACGCCGACAGATGCAGGACGAATTGCTCGCGCTTTGGGAGGAGACCCGCGTCACAATTCTGTTTGTCACTCATTCGCTGGAAGAGGCGACGACGGTGGGCAGCCGTGTCCTGATGTTGTCGCCGCATCCCGGGCGGATTCGCGGCGAATTCGTAGTCCCACGAGCGCTCAAGGAGGTCGAGCAGTTGCGGGCGGACCTGCATAGTGCCCTGTTTGATCAGATCGCAACTGAGCGGAAGTCTGCCTGATGGTCGCGAAGGAATGTCCGGCGCATGGCCGCCGCAATCTCGAGTCTTTGAGCGCAGACGAACCGGAGATTCCGAGAGTCGAGCGGAGGCTGTCTTGGTGGCGCCGGGTCAGCAACCAGCCGGCCGTGCGCAAGACGCTGATATTACTAATTCTAGCCCTAGCCTGGGAAGTGTACGCCGCGCGCCTCAACAGCCCTCTGCTTTTTCCACGGCTTTCTGATGTCGTCCGGGCGCTCGTGGATGGGATCACCGAGGGCACGCTGGTCACACGGACAGGCGCTTCACTCGAAACGCTCATCTACGGGTACGCTTGCGGCCTGGCGCTGGCGGCATTCTTGACGACGTTCGCGATCTGTAGCCGCGTGGGCACCGACCTCCTGTCTACATTGACCGCCATGTTCAACCCTCTGCCGGCGATTGCTTTGCTTCCAGTCGCCCTGCTTTGGTTCGGCATCGGCACCGGCAGCCTTGTTTTCGTTATTGCCCATTCTGTGCTGTGGGCCATTTCGCTCAGTACCCTCACGGGCTTTCAGAGCGTCAGCAATACCACACGCATGGTCGGAGCGAACTATGGTCTGAGAGGCATCATGTATGTTGGGACCATTCTCATCCCGGCCGCATTCCCTTCCATCCTCTCGGGACTGAAGACCGGCTGGGCTTTTGCTTGGCGAACCTTGATCGCGGCCGAATTGGTTTTTGGGGTCGCATCCCGCACCGGCGGGCTTGGTTGGTATATCTTCGAGAACCGGCTTCTGCTCGAAACCTCCAATGTCTTTGCCGGCCTGCTCACCATCATCATTATCGGTCTGATCGTCGAGAACGTCGTTTTCCGTGCGATCGAGGAGAGAACCGTTCGTCGGTGGGGCATGCAAGCATAAGAAGGCGATCATGCGGACGCTGCTGAAAGGCGG
The DNA here is from genome assembly GCA_964454955.1 of uncultured Bradyrhizobium sp. GTDB lineage: Bacteria > Pseudomonadota > Alphaproteobacteria > Rhizobiales > Xanthobacteraceae > Bradyrhizobium. Next base: position 5,663 of record CAYVVB010000462.1, read on the forward strand.
GTGGGTCGTTGGTTTCGCCAATAGCCACCACACCCTTATCGAAAACGGGCATGTCCTGGTCGACGGCGACAAGATCGCCTACGTTGGCAGGAGTTTCTCGGGCGAGGTTGACGAAACCATCGACGCCGCCGGAAAGTTGATCTCACCGGGGTTCATAGACACCCATGTACACGCCGGGCACCGCGCATCGCACAAGTTGATCGCAGATGTCGGCCGCAGCATGTATTACGGACAACCGTTTCTCGAAATAAGCGTTCCACGCGAGGGCAGACGGGTCACTGGCGAACCACGTTATCTGGCGGCCGGCGACCAATCCTACACGATCGATATAGAGGGACCGGCTGAATTTACACTGGTCGAATTGTTGCGTAACGGCGTAACGACCTTTGTCGAATTCGGCAGTTCAGTTCAAGTTCAGACCGCGCTTCTCAACCTGCTACCCCGTTACGGCCTGCGTGCATATCTCGGGCCCGGCTACGATTGCGGACGCTGGGTTGCCGATGACAAAGGTCGGCTCAAGAGGATCGTCGATGAACCGTCCGGTTATAGAGGCCTACAGGACGCACTCGACTTCATTCTGCAGCATCGGGGTAGCCAGTCCGGGCGCATAAACGGCATTCTCTTGCCACGGGAGGCGGAGACCTCCACGGCTGACATTCTCGATCGGACGCGCGAGGCAGCGGAAGAGCATGGGCTCCCAATGGGGACCCACGTCGCCTACAGCGTGCTTGAATTCCACGACACCGTCCGCAGTCATCTGAAAACTCCGATCGAACTGCTCCATGACCATGGCCTGATGTGCCCGACGTTCAATATTGGACACGGCAATTACATCTCGGATACGCCGTGGCTGAATTACGCCGGAGGGCACGACCTGCAGCTGATGGGCAGCGCTGGTGTCACCGTTTCGCACTGTTCGACCAATCTAATCCGCCGCGGCCGAAGCCTGTATTCGTGGGACCGCTATCTCCGTGCCGGCGTCAATCT
>CAYVVB010000463.1:0-18609 GCA_964454955.1 uncultured Bradyrhizobium sp.
CCGATGATGCTGCTCCCGGGCAGCGGCGGCGGCTTCGAGAAGTGCTGGCCGGGAACATCCCGCGTCGGCGGCGGCGCGCCGCGATCGACCGCCTGCTGATCGTTGACGATACCGCGCTGCTTCGCCGCCCAGCGGTCAAAAAAGCGCCGCTCGGCGGCCTCCGCATCGTCGGCGACAATGACGTCGAGCTGCCGCCAGTGACGCCGCGACAACGTCCAGCGCTGCAGGCTTGCCGCCTCAAACCCCATCAAGATGGCCACGATGACATCGGCGAAAAAGATCGCCGCGGAGCCGACGCCGAGCCTCGCCAATGCGAGCTCAAGAACCACAATCACGATGATCCAGCCGATCAGGGCGAGCCACAGCCTGTGCCAGATCAGCCAGAGCGGACCGAACACGGCGGCCCAGAAATGAAAGCCGTCGCGCACGAAGACGAATTTATCGGTCGAGCGGAGATCCGCCCCGTTCGCGCCTGGCGCATGAACCGTATAGATCGGCATCTCTACTCTCCGATCAGCCGATGACGGCTCTCAGCCGCCGAGCTGACCCTTGGTGGACGGGACTTCGCCCGCGGCGCGCGGATCGATCGCAACGGCCGTACGCAGCGCCCTCGCCAGACCCTTGAAGCAGGATTCGGCGATATGATGACTGTTCTCGCCATATAGGGTCTCGACGTGCAAAGTCACGCCCGCATTCATGGCAAACGCGTTGAACCACTCGCGCACCAGTTCGGTATCGAAGACGCCGATCTTGTCGCGCGGAAACGCGACCTTGAACACCAGGAAGGGCCGGCCCGAAATGTCGATCGCCACGCGCGACAGCGTCTCGTCCATCGGCATGTGCACGGACGCATAGCGGGTAATACCGGCCATGCCGCCGAGCGCCTGCTTGATGGCCTGCCCGAGCGCGATGCCGACGTCTTCGGTGGTGTGGTGGTGATCGATGTGAAGGTCACCCACCGCCCTGACGCTGATGTCGATGCGGGAATGCCGCGCCAGCAGGTCGAGCATATGGTCGAGGAAACCAATTCCGGTCGAGACGCTGGACGCGCCTGTTCCGTCGAGATTCACTGCGACCTCGATATCGGTTTCCTTGGTCTTACGCTTGATGGTGGCGCTGCGCATGGCTTTTCCGGACGTCAAAAACGCGCCCTTTTAGCAGGCAGATAGGCCCTTCGCTACTGCGGCAGGGGCCGAATGGGCCTGAACTTCGCCCTATGGTGACCGAATTCGGCCCCTGATTGTAAGGAGGCCTGTCAGCCCCTAAATCAGGGCGCAAGCGAGGTATCCCATGCAAGCATCACAGAACGAGCCGCTGGTCTGGCACGGCACCACCATTGTCACGGTCCGCAAGGACGGCAAGGTCGTGATCGGCGGCGACGGCCAGGTTTCGATCGGCCAGACCGTGATCAAATCCAATGCCAGAAAAGTGCGCAAGCTCGGCAAGGGCGACGTCATCGGCGGTTTTGCCGGCGCGACGGCGGATGCCTTCACCCTGTTCGAGCGGCTGGAGAGCAAGCTCGAGCAATATCCGGGGCAATTGACCCGCGCTGCGGTCGAACTCGCCAAGGACTGGCGCACCGACCGCTATTTGCGGCGGCTGGAGGCGATGATGATCGTCGCGGACAGGGACGTCTCCCTGGTGCTCACCGGCACCGGCGACGTGCTCGAGCCCGAGGCCGGCGTCATGGCGATCGGCTCGGGCGGCAATTATGCGCTGGCGGCGGCGCGCGCCCTGATCGATTCCGACAAGGACGCCGAAACCATCGTGCGTCGCTCGCTCGATATCGCTGCAGACATCTGCGTCTTCACCAACCGCAATGTGACCATCGAAGCCTTGCAAAGCGGCTAGGCCATGACGCCGGAGTACGTCTTCCGACCGATGTGGGCCGCCGATTTGCCGCTGATCCGGTGCTGGCTTGAGCTGCCTCACGTCAGGCAGTGGTGGGGCGATCCTGCCGAGCAGTATCAGTTGGTGAGCGGCGACCTCAACGAACCGACGATGGACCAGTACATCGTCGAGGCGAACGGCGAGGCTTTTGCGTATCTGCAATGCTACGACATCACGGCCTGGCATTCCGGTTTTGGCGAGCAGCCTGCGGGCACCCGGGGCATCGATCTTTTTATCGGGGAGCCGGCGATGATCGGCCACGGATCGGCTTTGATCGCGTGCTTCGTGAAAGACCGGCTCCGGAACAGGGTGCCGCGAATCGTCACCGATCCCGATCCGGCAAATGCCCGCGCGATACGCGCCTATGAGAAGGCGGGATTTGCCAGAGACCGCCTGGTAACAACCCCGGACGGACCCGCGTTACTAATGGTTCACGATCAAACCAGCTTGTCCTGATCACATTCCCATCCTAGCTAGGACCCATGACAGACTTCTCCCCCCGCGAAATCGTTTCCGAACTCGATCGCTTCATTGTCGGCCAGGCCGACGCCAAGCGCGCAGTCTCGATCGCGTTGCGCAACCGCTGGCGCAGACAGCAGCTCGACGGCGGCCTGCGCGAGGAGGTGCTGCCGAAGAACATCCTGATGATCGGCCCGACCGGCGTCGGCAAGACCGAGATCGCACGGCGCCTGGCGAAGCTTGCGGGTGCGCCGTTCATCAAGGTGGAGGCCACCAAGTTCACCGAAGTCGGCTATGTCGGTCGCGACGTCGAACAGATCGTTCGCGACCTCGTCGAAGTCGCGATCGCGCAGGTGCGCGAGCGCAAGCGCAAGGACGTGCACGCCCGCGCCCAGCTTGCCGCCGAAGAGCGGGTTCTGGATGCGCTGGTCGGTCCCGCTTCCAGCCCCGCGACGCGCGAATCCTTCCGCCGCAAGCTGCGTGCCGGCGAGCTCAATGACAAGGAAATCGAAATCGAGACACAATCGTCGGGCGGCATGCCGATGTTCGAAATCCCGGGGATGCCGGGCGCGCAGATGGGCGCCATCTCGATCGGCGATATTTTCGGCAAGCTCGGCGGCCGCACCAAGACGCGCCGGCTGACGGTGGCCGGCTCCCACGAGATCCTCGTCAACGAGGAATCAGACAAGCTGCTCGATGACGATCAGCTGGTCCAGGAGGCGATCGGCGCGGTCGAGAACAATGGCATCGTCTTCCTCGACGAGATCGACAAGATTTGCGTGCGCGAGAACCGCGCCGGCGGCGATGTCTCGCGCGAAGGCGTGCAGCGCGATCTTCTGCCCCTGATCGAGGGCACCACCGTGTCGACCAAGCACGGCGCGGTGAAGACCGACCACATCCTGTTCATCGCCTCGGGCGCCTTCCACATCGCCAAGCCGTCGGACCTGTTGCCGGAACTGCAGGGGCGGCTGCCGATCCGGGTCGAACTGCAGCCGCTGACCCGCGACGACATGCGCCGCATCCTGACCGAGCCGGAAGCTTCGCTGATCAAGCAATATGTGGCGCTGATGAAGACCGAGGGCGTCACGCTCGACATCACCGACGGCGCCATCGATGCGCTGGCCGACGTCGCGGTCGCCGTCAACTCCACGGTGGAAAATATCGGCGCACGACGGCTGCAAACCGTAATGGAGCGCGTGCTCGACGAGATTTCCTTTACCGCTCCCGACCGCAACGGCGAGACGGTGCAGGTCGATGCCGACTACGTGAAGAAGCACGTCGGCGACCTCGCCAAGAACGCCGACCTGAGCCGGTTTATTTTATAAGCGGTCCCCGTCGGCGGTCTTCAAACCCGCCGACATCAAATAGCTACCCCCGCACCCGCCTGATGCGCACGTAGAGCGCGCCTTCGCCGCCATGGCCGATATGGGCCTGCTCGTAGCCGACCACCAATGCGCGAAATTCCGGCAGGCCCAGCCATTGCGGCACCTGGCGGCGCAACACGCCGCGCTCGGCGTCGGACGCGCCGACCTTGCCCTTGCCCGTGATCACGAGGACGAACGTCATTCCGTCATTGTGGGCGCGTTGCAGAAAGTCGAGCAGCGCGCGGTGGGCACGGACCTGGGTCATGCCATGCAGGTCGAGCCGGGCGTCGATCTCGCTCTTGCCGCGCGAGAGCCGCGACCGTTCGCGGCGGCCGAGCGTCACCAGAGGCGGTACGGCGGGCTTGGGCGGCTTCGGCACAGCAAGCGACGGGATCGGCCGGGGCGGGGCCTTCGTGTGAGCTTTGGCCTTTTCCGGAGACGGCTCGGCGGGCTGCTGTATGGCCGGGCGAAGCTTTTTTCGCAGCGGCTTGACCTGCCTTGCGACGCTCTCCCAGAGCGCACGCTCCTCCTCGTTCAAAGCCCGCTTGCGGCGCGACATGTCGGGAGCAGGGAAAAAGCCTGAGCGTTTCATTGGCGGTCATACCGCCTGACATAGGGACGGCGCAGTTCGGGACCCGGCGCGGTCTTCGGCCGCGGTTCCGGCAGCGGAATCGTGATCGTGGCCGGGCTCGTCGCCTGCGCGACCGTAGAGGAGGACGCTTCCGGCAGGGAGGCGTCCGTCTCCCTGGCCCGATCTCTCGCGGGATCGCTTTGCGGGAACAATTTTGCAATCGTCTCCGAGGGCCGCGGATCCGGCAACGGCATCTTGCGGCCGCGCTCGGCCGGATCGAGGCTCTTCGGCACCAACATCACGAAATGCATATTGTGCCGCAGACGCCCCGACACTTTGCCAGCGTCGGCGCCGGCCCCAAAATAGAGGTCGGCACGCGCCGGCCCCACAATCGCGGACCCCGTGTCCTGCGCAATCATCAGCCGGTGAAACGGCGTCTTCGAGGAAGCGGACTCGATCGGCAGTTCACCCTCGATGAAGAAGGGCGTGCCGTAGACATGAAGCGAGCTGTCGACCGCAATCGAGCGGCCCGGCGTCAGCGGCACGCCCTGCGCGCCCACCGGCTCGTCCTTGTCGGAGAGTTGCACCTCGCGGAAGAAGACGTAGGCCCGGTTTTGCTGGCGCACCTCCTTGGCCGCATCGGGGTTCTGCTCCATCCACTCCCTGATCCTCTGCATCGATATCTCGTCTTTCGGGATGATGCCCCGGTCGATTAAAATGCGGCCGACCGCCGTATAGGGATAGCCGTTATGGCCGTCATAGTTGATCCGGATGGTCGATCCGTCCGGAAGACGAATCCGCGCCGAGCCCTGGATCTGTGCAAATAGCAAATCGGTCTGATCCTTCAGCCAGCAGATTTCCAGCCCGCGACCGGCGATCGCGCCGTTCTCGATCTCGGCACGGTCATAGTAGGGCACGAGCTTGCGGCGGCCGATCTTGCGATAGACCGGGCCCTTGTTCGGCAGATCGGGCGCATCCTGCTTGTAGCCGCGAACGAACAGGTTGGACGGACGGCGATAGACCGGCACGTTGTAGACGTCGGTCTGTGTCCGCGATCCTTCCAGGACCGGTTCATAATAGCCGGTCACGAAACCGTCGCCCTCGCCGAGCCGCGAGATTTGCAGCGGGATGAAATGCGCTTCGAAGAAGACCCGCGCCGTGGCGGCGTCGGAAATATTGGTCTCACGCGCAAGGCGGCACGGATCGCGCAGCGAGTTTCCCAATGCCTTGTCGTCGGCCGGGCCCGCCCGCTGGGCTGCGATCGGCTTGCAGCTCGTGCGAAAGGCCTTGTACGCCGCAAGATGATCGTCCTCGTTCCAGCCGGGAACGTCGGCGAAGCTCATCGGACTGTATTGGCCGCCGGGAATCTCCAGAGGGAATTGGAGGCGCGGGTAGGGCAAATGGCGGACGGCTTGGGCCGGAGCATGGTGATAGGCCCGCCAGCTTCGCGCAGCCCACGCGGCAAGCGGCACCAGCGACAGAGCCACCGCGGCAACCAGGGAAACCGCGGCGTATCGCCTCAGACCACTTCCATCAGTGAGCGCTTCCGGTGCCAACCAGCTTCCAGTTTGGATCGCGTGAGGTGGTGTCGCGGGCAAAGGTCCAGACATCGGTGATATCGGCGACTTTGTCCGGATTGCCGTCGACAATTGTGCCGGCCTTGTCGCGCGTCACAGAGATCATCTGCGAGACAAACCGAACGGTGAGCTGCGCGATGCGGTCGCGCAGCTCCGCTCCGACCAGCTCGGCCTTGTCGACCGAGACAAAGCGCGTCTCGGTTTTCTGTTCATGCTTCTCGCGTTCCTTGATGACCGCTTCGAAGCTGTCATAGACCTCGGACGACAACAGCTCGCGCAGCGCGCGGCGATCGCCATTGGCGAAAGCCAGCACGATCATTTCATAGGCGCTGCGCGCGCCGGAGAGAAAATGCTTGGGGTCGAAGGAGGAGTCCTGGGCCACGATGGCATCCAGCCCTTGTGCGAGCGGCGAGCCGGACTCCGCCACGCCTTTCCAGCGGTCGGTCGACGGCGCGACCTCCGCGCTCGGCACCGGCGGCGGCTGGTCGATGACCTTTCCCGGCACCGGAACCATGCCGGCGTCCGGTGCGCCGGGCAGGGTGTTGCGCGCGGTACGATCGAACGGGGGTCGTTCATTGCCGGTGCGCTGGCCCAGCACGTTGCGAAGCCGCAGGAAGATGAACACGGCCAATGCCAGGAAGATGATGGTATAAATATCCATTTCCGCTTTCTTCAACCTCGAGCCGGCACTGAGGCCGGCGATGGAAGCGCTCCCTTAATGGAACGGCTTGACACTACATCATCGCTTTTGCTGTCCGCAGGATGTAGGCACGAAATCTTGCCCGGCCAATGGCGCGTTGGCTGCGAAGAATTGTAGCGCGTTTTGCCGCCAAGGGGAAACCCGATCCTCGCGAAGAAATCACGCATCTTCAATCATTTAGAAATGACTTCGGGGCGCTGGACTGGCTCGCGCCGCGCCGCTTAGGGTTAATGGATGGCCTTTTCAGGCTCCATCCTTGTGCAGACAGGCGCGCCCATGTTAGCCACTGCGCGCGACAGCAGGCTTTATTTTGCGCCAGGAGAGACTTTCATGACCAATGGCAATGGTGCCCCTTCCGCTGCAGGCGCTCCGCCCCAGCTCAACGTGTTGGCGCAATATACCAAGGACCTGTCTTTCGAGAATCCGAACGCGCCGGGGTCGCTGGCGCCCCAGCAGAACCCGCCGCAGATCAACATTCAGATCAATGTCGGCGCCAGCAACCTCGCCGAAAATGAATATGAGGTGTCGCTTTCGGTCGACGGCAAGGCTGAGAGCGCCGGCAAGGTGATGTTCTCGTTCGAACTGATCTATGCCGGTGTGTTCCGCATCATGAATGTGCCAAACGAAAACCTGCACCCGGTGATCATGATCGAGTGCCCGCGGCTGTTGTTCCCGTTCGCGCGCGAGATCATCGCCACTGCCGTGCGCGACGGCGGGTTCCCGCCCCTGATGCTGGACCCGGTCGATTTTGTCGGCTTGTACCGACAGAACATGGAACGGCAGGCTGCCGCAGCCCAGGCATCGCAGGTCAAGCCGAGCTGACGAGGCGCATTCGCGCCCCTGACCTGACCTGAAAACCTTGACCTGCCCTCATCTCGGATGCGGGGCAGGTTTTGTTTTAAGGCGTCACGGCAAGAAAATCGTTCCAGATCGGCTTGTCGCCCAGCGTGGCGACGAAGGCGCGGTGCGCCTCGCGGTCGGCTTCGGTGACGCGCGGCGCAAGCGGAACCAGGCGTTGCCGCCGGGGCAGCTCGGTCGTTCCGCTCAACCGGACCTCGCGGGTGTCGGACGCCAGGATCAGCGACGATTGCCGCGCCCCGATCAAGTCGACATAGACTTCAGCGAGGAGCTCGGCGTCGAGCAATGCGCCGTGCTTGGTACGGTGGGAATTATCGATCGAATAGCGTGAGCAAAGATCATCCAGCCGGTTCGAGACACCCGGATGTTTGCGCCGCGCGAGCAGCAAGGTGTCGACCAGCCGTTCGCGGGTGATCGGCGGCAGCTTCAGGCGGTCGAGTTCGGCGTTGATGAAGCCGATATCGAACGAGGCGTTGTGAATCACCAGCGGCGCATCGCCGATGAACGCCAGGAACTCCTCGACCACGTCGGCAAACAGCGGCTTGTCGGCAAGGAACTCGTTGGAGAGCCCGTGGACCGCCAAGGCCTCCGCCGCGACCAGCCGCTCCGGATTGATATGCCTGTGGAACGTCTGGCCGGTCGGCATGCGATTGAAAATCTCGACGCAGCCGATCTCGACCAGGCGATCGCCGCGGAGCGGATCGAGGCCGGTGGTTTCGGTGTCGAGGACGATTTCACGCATGGGTCAACTGCTATAAGACGGCGAATCAGGCGCGCCGCCGCGGCATCTTAACAACCCGTTCCAGAATGTCGCGAATTTGCGCGCGGACGGGGTCGAGCCCGTGCGACGTATCCACGACGAAATCGGCGCGCTTGCGCTTCTCGGCATCGGGCATTTGCCGCGCCAGGATCGCGTCGAGCTTTTCCTCGGTCATATTGTCGCGCTCCAGAATCCGCTGCCGCTGGATTTCCGGCGAAGTCGTCACCACCACAACTGCATCGACGCGCTTCTCGCCGCCGGTCTCGAACAGCAGCGGGACGTCGACGACCGCAACGGGGGCGCCCGACCGTTCGGCATCGTCCAGGAACTTCTGGTGATAGGCGCGCAGCATCGGATGGACGATCTGTTCCAGCCGCTTCATGGCCGCGGGATCATGCACGACCTTGGCCGAAAGCCTGGCGCGATCGACCTTGCCTCCGACGGTTGCGCCGGGAAAGGCTGCTTCGATCGCGGGCACGGCTTCGCCCTCGTAGATTTTGTGAACCGTGGCGTCGGCATCGTAAACGGGAACGCCCGCTTCCGCGAACAGCCTGGCCGTCGTCGACTTTCCCATTCCGATCGAGCCGGTCAAACCCAGGATCAGCATCAGACGCTCTTTTACCGCTTGGTCAGGAACTCAGATCGCCAGCAGATGGCGCCTGCGCAGAAAATCGAGCAGGGGCAGCAGCGGCAGGCCGAGAATGGTGAAATGATCGCCCTCGATGCGCTCGAACAGATGCACCCCCAGCCCCTCGAGCTGATAGGCTCCGACGCTGGACGTGACCCGCTCTCCGGCCTCGTCGAGATAGGTGGCGATTTCGGCTTCGCTCAGCGGTCTCATCGTCATGCGCGCGACCGCCACCTCTTCGAACAGGATCTTGCCGTCGAGCGCGACGGCCACGGCAGAGTGCAGTTCATGGACGCGGCCGGCAAGCAGACGCAATTGCTCGGCGGCCGCAGGCCGGCTTGCGGGCTTGGTAAAAAGCGTTGTGCCAACCGCGAGTGTCTGATCGGCACCGACGACATACCGGCCTATCTCGAACATCGAGACCGCCAGCGCCTTCTCTCGCGCCAGAAACGCCGCGATCTCGCCCGGCGCTTCGAGCGCTGCGCTTTGTTGGACGGCACGCTCGTCGATGTTGGCGGGAACAGCTTCGAACTCGATACCGGCGTCACCCAGCAACGCCTGGCGCGCAGGGCTTTGTGAGGCAAGAATCAGCGGAGTATTTCCACGCCACATCGTCATAGCCGTCTCACTCCGAGAACCGTTGCCGCTGGCGATCGGAATAAAGCTTCATCACCGCGGCAGCGGTTTCCTCGATCGATCGCCGCGTCACATCCAATTGCGGCCAATTGAACCTCGCACTCAGCCGCCGCGCATAGGAGACTTCGTCGGTCACTGCCTGACGATCGACGTAGTCTTCGTTGCTCGGACCCGCGCCCATGCTCAGAAGCCGGTTCTGCCGAACCTGAATCAGACGCTCCGGCGTCGCATGAAGACTGACAACCAGGGGCTTCCGCAATATTTCAAGCTGGTGCGGGATCGGGATGCCCGGCACCAGTGGAATATTGGCGGTGCGGATCCCGCGGTTGGCGAGATAGATCGAGGTCGGCGTTTTCGAGGTGCGCGAAACTCCCACCAGCACGATGTCGGCCTCTTCCAGTCCTTCGACGTGCTGGCCGTCGTCATGCAGCATCGTATAGTTGAGGGCGTCGATGCGTTTGAAATACTCGGCGTTGAGGACGTGCTGCGCGCCGACCCGGCCGGCGGTCGCGGCGCCGAGATAGGCCTCGAACAGTTGCATCACCGGACCGATGATCGAGAGACTCGGAACATTTATCTCCTTGCACTTGAATTCGAGCCGGCTCACCAGATCCTTTTCCAGCAGCGTGAACAGCACGATGCCGGGCGATTCCTCGATCTCGTCCAGCACCCGGTCGAGCTGCTTCTGGCTCCGCACCAGCGGGTAGACGTGCTCCACCGGCGTCACGTTGGCGTATTGCGCGGCGACGGCGCGGGCCACGGTGATCAGCGTTTCGCCCGTCGAATCGGACACCAGGTGAAGGTGAAAATAGTTGCCTGTGGTGGGCACGTTGACCCTTAACTCCTGTGAATCCCTGTGGAGCCAAACCGAGTCAAGTCGCCCCGGTTCGAAAGCGGCGGACAACCCGGCTTGTTTTTCACATCGCCTTTCAAACGGAGAAGTCAGGCCGGTCGCCGCAATGATAGTGGGGTTATGTGGACTTGTCTCTGTATAAGGTGCCGACGGTCACCGGCAACCAACTGATGCACGTAGCGTTATCCGCCTCGACCCTTACCGCGCCAGGAATGTTGAGGGATGTGAACAAGACCGGCGCAATTGCAGAACCGCATTGCATGAGTCCAATCCACCGTCACTTAAGACTCAAACCTTAAGATTCTAAAATATTTTGATTTGGAAGAGACCCGCTTGCGGATATGTCTCGACCCACGACGAGCAAGGGTTCGAGACTCAATTCGAGCTTCCTGTCGGGGAGCGAAGAGGCAAGACATCGATGTATCTGTGGATCAAGGCGCTGCACGTCATCGCCGTCATCTCATGGATGGCGGGCATGCTCTATCTGCCGCGGCTGTTCGTCTATCATTGCGAGGCGGAGAAGGGGTCCAGGCAATCCGAAACCTTCAAGGTCATGGAACGGCGGCTGATGAGGGCAATCATCAACCCCGCGATGACGGTTACGTGGCTGGCAGGGCTCTACCTTGCGTGGGCGGGCCACTGGTTCTATTCGCCCTGGTTGCACGCGAAACTATTCCTGGTGGTGATCATGTCGGGGGTCCACGGCCTGTTTTCCCGCTGGCGGAAGGATTTCGAGGACGACCGGAACACCCGTAGCCAGAAATTTTACCGAATTATCAACGAAGTGCCGACGGTGCTGATGATCGGCATCGTCATCCTCGTGATCGTGAAGCCGTTTTGATGGGCAGACGAGCGCATCATTCGATCATCACGCCTTCTTGCGGAACGCCGGCCGATTTTCTATATTGTGGCCATCCCACCCAACGCAGGCGGATGTGGTTGCGTCCCGGTTCCGACCGGCGGCCGCATCAGGTTTGAAGCCTAACCGGCGCTTTCCTCGCTCAGACCTGCGGACCTTTTTCTCTCGGCGTCCGCTTTTCTCGAAGCCCCTCGTCATCCTGTCCCTCAGAAATACTCCACAGGACTACCCCAATGCGGGAAATCAAACTTCTGGACCTCAAATCGAAAACGCCGGCCGAGCTTGTCTCGTTCGCGGAGGAAAACGGCGTCGAAAATGCCAGCACCATGCGCAAGCAGGAGCTGATGTTCGCCATTCTCAAGCAGCTCGCCATCGCGGAAACCGACATCATCGGGGAAGGCGTCGTGGAAGTGCTGTCCGACGGTTTTGGCTTCCTGCGCTCGCCGGACGCCAACTACCTGCCGGGACCGGACGACATTTACGTCTCGCCGTCGCAGATCCGGCGGTTCGGACTTCGGACAGGCGATACCATCGAAGGCCATATCCGCAGTCCGAAGGAGGGTGAACGCTATTTCGCGCTCCTGAAGGTCAACACGCTGAATTTCGAGGACCCCGAGAAGTCCAAGCACAAGGTCAACTTCGACAATCTGACACCGCTGTTTCCGAATCAGCGGTTCCGGATGGAAATCGACGACCCCACCCGGAAGGACCTTTCCGCGAGGGTGATCGATATTGTCGCTCCGATCGGCAAGGGCCAGCGCGCCCTGATCGTGGCGCCGCCGCGCACCGGCAAGACCGTGCTGATGCAGAACATCGCGCATTCGATCACGCACAATCACCCGGAATGCTACCTGATCGTATTGCTGATCGACGAGCGGCCGGAGGAAGTTACCGATATGCAGCGCTCGGTGAAGGGCGAGGTGGTATCCTCGACCTTCGATGAGCCCGCTGCCCGTCATGTTCAGGTCGCTGAAATGGTGATCGAGAAGGCGAAGCGCCTGGTGGAACACGGGCGCGACGTCGTGATCCTGCTGGATTCGATTACTCGCCTCGGCCGCGCCTACAATACGGTGGTGCCATCATCGGGTAAGGTGCTCACCGGCGGTGTCGACGCCAACGCGCTGCAGCGTCCGAAGCGGTTCTTCGGCGCCGCGCGCAACATCGAGGAAGGGGGCTCGCTCACCATCATCGCAACGGCCCTGGTCGATACCGGCAGCCGTATGGACGAAGTCATCTTCGAAGAGTTCAAGGGCACCGGTAACTCGGAACTGATCCTCGACCGCAAGGTCGCCGACAAGCGCACCTTCCCGTCCATCGATATTGCGCGCTCCGGCACTCGCAAGGAGGAACTCATCACCGATCCGCAGGTGCTCAAGAAGATGTACGTGCTGCGGCGAATCCTCAATCCGATGGGCACGATGGACGCGATCGACTTCCTGCTCGACAAGCTCCGCAACACCAAGAACAACGCGGAGTTCTTCGAATCGATGAACACGTAAAGACCTGCGGCAGGGCTTTGTGAAAGGGCGTCCGGATAACCGGGCGCCCTTTTTCATGATTCGAGACGGTATATTGCGACGCAATATCTCTATTAAGACGCTGATATTGTTTTTATTTATTTCAGGATCAACAAATCCGGAGTTTGCCCTCCCGAGACAAAATACTGCGCTCATATTGCATGTCGTTGCCGCAACATGACCGGTTCCGGCCGCAAGCAAATGGCGTTGCCTTTGCGAAGGCCGCGGCTCAAAGAAACAGCCGATGCATCCGCAAGACCAAACCATCTTTGCGTTGTCGTCCGGCAGGCCGCCGAGCGCCATTGCCATCGTCCGGGTGTCGGGACGCCAGGCCGGCGCCGCGCTGAAAGCGCTCGCGGGCAAGATACCGACGCCGCGCCTGGCGACCAGGGCTTTGCTGTGCGATGCCGATCTGCAACCGATCGACGATGCCGTCGTGCTGTGGTTTCCGGAACCGGCGAGTGCCACCGGCGAGGACGTCGCCGAGTTTCATGTCCATGGCGGACGGGCCGTGCTGTCGGCGTTGTTCGCGGCGCTCTCGACGATCGCGCAGATGCGTCCCGCCGAACCCGGCGAGTTCACCCGGCGTGCCTTCGAGAACGGCAAGCTCGACCTCACGGAAGCTGAAGGTCTCGACGACCTCATTCATGCTGACACGGATCGGCAACGCCGTCAGGCGCTGCGTCAGTTGCAAGGCCTGCTCGGCGACAAGGCGCGCGACTGGAGGGCACAGATCATCGAGGCTTCCGCGTTGATCGAAGCCGGCATCGATTTTTCCGACGAGGGAGATGTGCCGGCGGAGCTGATCGCGCCGGCACTTGCGAGAGTCGAGATATTGCTTGGCGAGATCCGGGACGCGCTCGCGGCGCGAGGGCGAGGCGAGCGGTTGCGTGAGGGGCTCGTCGTGGCGATCGCGGGTCCGCCCAATGCCGGCAAATCGACGCTCATGAACCAGCTCGCCCGGCGCGAGGTTGCGATCGTCTCGCCGCATGCCGGTACGACACGCGACGTCATCGAGGTGCATCTCGATCTCGATGGCTATCCCATCACCGTGATCGATACCGCCGGAATCCGCGAGACGAATGATCCCGTAGAGCAGGAAGGTGTGCGGCGGGCGCAGGCGCGCGCGGCGGAAGCTGACCTGGTGCTCTGGTTGACAGATAGCGGCAACGGGGAGCTGCCAAAGCAAGGCTCGGCGCCGATTTGGCTGGTTCGCAACAAGATTGACCTCGACGGGGCCGTCGCGGACACCGGAGCTTCGGGTCCGACCGTAGGCCGCAGCTTCAGGATTTCGGCCGCGCGCGGTGACGGCATTGGAGAACTGATTGCCGCGCTGGTCGGATTCGCAGAGGCATTTTTTGGCGGGCAGGAGGGCAGCCTGATTGCCAGGGAGCGGCAGCGAAGCTTGCTGCAGGACACGGCGGCGTCACTGCAGCGGAGCATTGCCGTGATCGGAGAAGGGGAGGAACTGGCAGCGGAAGAGCTACGGCGGGCCTCCTTCAGTCTGGGTCGATTGCTGGGCCGCGTCGACGTCGAGGATATTCTGGACGTCATCTTCCGGGACTTCTGCATCGGGAAATAGTTGTCGGCCTTTCGTCCGTTAACCTTAACAAAGGGTGTCACGGAGGTTGTTTCACGTGAAACACCACGGGCTGTTTCACGTGAAACGTCTTCCGGCTTTGATGATCTCGCGATAGAAGTCCGGGCATGACGGCGAGTTCGGAATCATTTGATGTCATTGTGATCGGCGGCGGACATGCCGGCTGCGAGGCCGCGAGCGCGGCCGGGCGGATGGGTGCGGCCACCGCCCTGGTGACGCATCGATTTTCGACCATTGGCGCGATGTCCTGCAATCCTGCCATTGGTGGTCTGGGCAAGGGTCATCTGGTCCGCGAGGTCGACGCGCTGGACGGGTTGATGGGCCGGGTAGCAGACGCCGCCGGCATCCAGTTCCGTATGCTCAACCGCCGCAAGGGTCCCGCGGTCCGGGGGCCCCGCGCACAGGCCGACCGGAAGCTCTACGCCGCAGCAATGCAGGCCGCCATTCGGGACACCGCCAATCTCCGCGTGATAGAGGGCGAGGCCGACGAACTGATCCTGACGGATGGCCGGGTCACCGGCATCCGATTGGCTGACGGCCGAACGCTGAGAGCCGGTGCGATCGTGATTACGACCGGAACCTTCCTGCGAGGCCTGATCCACCTGGGCGAGAAGACCTGGCCCGCCGGCCGGGTCGGCGAGGCGCCGGCAATGGGCCTTTCAAGATCCTTCGAACAGGTGGGCTTCGCCTTGGGGCGCCTGAAGACCGGCACGCCGCCGCGGCTGGATGGCACCACGATCGACTGGGCGGCGGTCGAGAAGCAGCCGGGCGATGATCCGCCCGAGCCGTTTTCGGCGATGACCGATCGCATCACCACGCCGCAAATCCAGTGCGGGATCACCCGGACCACGCCAGCGACCCATGAGGTGATCCGGGTCAATGTGCACCGCTCGCCGATGTATTCGGGGCAGATCAAGAGCACCGGCCCGCGCTACTGCCCCTCGGTCGAAGACAAGATCATGCGCTTCGGCGACCGCGATGGGCACCAGATCTTCCTGGAGCCAGAGGGCTTGGACGATACGACCGTCTATCCCAACGGCATCTCGACCTCCCTCCCGGAGGAGGTTCAACTCGCGATCCTTGCGACCATTCCTGGTCTCGAACAGGTGAAGATGGTCCGGCCGGGTTACGCGATTGAATATGACCACGTCGACCCGCGCGAACTCGATCCAACGCTGCAGGCCAGGCGCATGCCGGGCCTTTTCCTGGCGGGACAGATCAACGGCACCACCGGCTATGAAGAGGCCGCTGCCCAGGGGATTGTTGCGGGCCTCAATGCGGCGCTGGTTGCGAGTGGGGCGGCACCGATCATTTTCGACCGTGCGGAAGGCTATCTCGGGGTCATGATTGATGACCTCGTAACCCGCGGGATCACCGAGCCCTATCGGATGTTCACATCGCGCGCCGAGTATCGTCTGACGCTGCGGGCCGACAATGCGGACCAGCGGCTGACCGAAAAGGGCGTTGCATTGGGCTGTGTCGGGGAGGCGCGCAGCATTCGCCATCGTGCCAAGATGACCGCCCTGGAAGCGGCGAAGTCGCTGGCCAAGTCGCTCACCCTCACCCCCAACGAGGCCGGAAAGTACGGAATTTCGCTCAACAAGGATGGACAACGCCGCTCGGCCTTCGAATTGCTGGCCTATCCGGAGCTGGGCTGGACCGAGGTCCAGCGCATCTGGCCGGAGCTGTCGACCATTGGGCCGGAGATCGCATTTCATCTTGAGATTGACGCCAAGTATGACGTGTATCTGAGGCGCCAGACCGCCGACGTCGATGCATTCCGCCGCGATGAGGGCTTGGTGCTGGCCGGCGTCGATTACAACCTGGTGCCCGGACTTTCCAACGAGGCGAGGGCGAAGCTGGTCGCTGCCCGGCCCTGGACTGTCGGGCAGGCGGGACGGATCGATGGCATGACCCCAGCGGCACTCGGAATCCTGGCAGCGTACTTGCGCCGGGAGGCGCGGCGGAAAGCAGCGCGGACAACCGCGTAGGTGTTTCACGTGAAACAGAAGCCGAGCAGGGGCGGTGCGGCTCGTGGGGGTACAGTGCCGATCTCATCGAACGGGTTGGACGCCGAGTCCGATAAAACCCAGGCACTCGCGCTGATCCCTGTTTCACGTGAAACAGAAGCTCGGCTCGATCGCTACGTCGCACTCCTTAAACAATGGCAGGCGAAGACCAACCTGGTCGCTCCTTCCACGCTCCCGCATCTCTGGACCCGTCACATCGCCGACTCGTTGCAACTTCTCTCGCTTGCTCCAACCGCAAAGGTCTGGATCGATCTCGGCAGCGGTGGCGGTTTTCCCGGCGTGGTGCTGGCCTGCGCTCTGGCTGGCACTCCAGGTGCAGTTGTCCACCTGATCGAGCGCAACGCGAAAAAGGCCGCTTTCCTGCGCGAGGCGATCCGGGTCACGGCCGCGCCGGGCGTGGTACATTTGGCGGATATCGGAGATACTGTGGATAGATTCGCGGGGACGGCCGATTGTGTCACCGCGCGGGCGCTGGCTCCGCTAAATCAACTCATCGGCTTCGCGGAACCGTTGGTGCGGAAGGGTGCGAAAGCGTTGTTCCTCAAGGGCCAAGATGTTGATGCTGAATTGACCGAAGCCACTAAATATTGGAATATTGAACCACAGCTCCATTCCAGCCGCACTGGCGGACAAGGCTGGATCGTCGAAATCGATCGCATCGAACGGCGGCAGAGATCCGCGGCAGCAAATGGCAGTCGCCCATGACGGTAATTGACGAGGTTTATCAAGAGCATAGCACGCCGGCTCCGGGCGGGCACCCGCGCATCCTGGCGCTCGCCAATCAGAAGGGTGGGGTCGGCAAGACAACCACCGCGATTAATCTTGGGACGGCACTCGCTGCGATCGGTGAGAGGGTCCTGGTCGTCGATCTCGATCCCCAGGGCAACGCCTCGACCGGCCTCGGTATCGACCGGCGCAATCGCAGCTGCTCCACCTATGATGTGCTGATCGGAGAAGCCGGCCTGCGTGAAGCGGTGGTGGCGACCGCTGTGCCGCGGCTGCATATCGCACCATCGACCATGGACTTGTCAGGGCTCGAGCTCGAGCTCGGCACCACGCCCGGCCGCGCCTTTCGGCTGCGCGATGCGATCTCGGCGCTGAACAACAACGTCTCGCCTGACAACGACTACACCTACGTGCTGATCGACTGTCCGCCCTCGCTCAACCTTCTCACGGTGAATGCGATGGCTGCCTCGGATGCGATCCTGGTGCCGCTGCAATGCGAGTTCTTTGCGCTCGAAGGCCTGTCGCAGTTGCTGCAGACGGTGGAGCAGGTGCGGACCACGCTCAATCCGAACCTGTCGATCCATGGCATCGTGCTGACCATGTTCGACTCCCGCAACAATCTGTCGAACCAGGTGGTCGCCGACGTCCGGCAGTTCATGGGCAGCAAGGTCTACCAGACCATGATCCCGCGCAACGTGCGGATCTCGGAGGCGCCGTCCTACGGCAAGCCGGTGTTGGTCTACGATCTCAAATGCGTGGGCAGCGAAGCCTATCTCAGGCTCGCGACGGAGGTGATCCAGCGCGAGCGCGAGCTGCGGGCGGATTGACGGAATCGTAGGGTGGGCAAAGCGAAGCGTGCCCACCAAGCCATATGCGATCGTCCGAGGGTGGGCACAGCGCGAAGTGCGCCTTTGCCCACCCTACGAATCTACGAGGTTCGGGTTCGATGCTTCGCATCGCCCCGGAATGACGAAGAGGAATAGGAGCGCTCAAGTTGAATCCAAGGGAGCTGGCGATGGCCGACGAAGCGCGTTCGCGACTGGGGCGCGGTCTTGCAAGTCTGATCGGCGATGTCGGCGGTGAGGCCAAGCATGCGGAGCGTCCGCGCGGCCAGCGCAAGGTGCCGATCGAATTTCTGAAACCCAATCCGCGCAACCCGCGCCGCACGTTTGCGGATGCCGAGCTTGCCGAGCTCTCCGACTCGATCAGGCAGCATGGCGTGATCCAGCCGATCGTGGTGCGTCCGGTTCGCGGCGCGCAGGATCGCTACGAGATCATCGCCGGCGAGCGGCGCTGGCGCGCGGCGCAGACCGCCGGCCTGCACGAAGTGCCGATCGTGCCGGTGGAGGTCAGCGACAGCGACGCGCTCGAGATTGCGATCATCGAGAACGTGCAGCGCGAAGACCTCAATCCGATGGAAGAGGCGCAGGGCTATCACGCGCTCGCGGGCGACTTCAAGCGCAGCCAGGAAGACATCGCCAGGATCGTCGGCAAGAGCCGCAGCCATGTCGCCAACATGATGCGGCTGACGAAGCTGCCGGCCGAGGTGCAGGGCCTCATCGCGACCGGACAGCTTTCGGC
>CAYVVB010000464.1:0-5154 GCA_964454955.1 uncultured Bradyrhizobium sp.
GCCAGTCGCCGAGGCCGACCGGCACGTTGGTCTTGCCGAGGATCACGCCGCCGGCGTCCTTGACGCGGGACATCGTCAGCGCGTCTTGCGCGGGCCTGAAATCCTTCTGCGGCACAAAGCCCCAGGTCGTGGGCAAGCCCGCCAGGTTGTAGGATTCCTTGACGGTCAGCGGAATGCCGAGCAGCGGCTTGCTCTCGCCGCGAGCAAGGCTTGCGTCCGCCGTACCAGCCGCCTGCAACGCGCGGTCGAAATCACGCACACAGACCGCGTTGATCTTGCCGTCATGACGCTCGATCCGCGCGATCGCGTCTTCGGCGAGTTCGACCGCCGAAACCTGCTTCGTCGCAAGTGCTACCGTCAGTTCGGTTGCGGACTTGAAGCTCCATTGCGATCTGGCCAAGGCGTTCTCCCTTCCCGTCGCGACATCGAATGATGACCGGAATGGGCGGCGCCTGCAAGAAGTGCCCGATCGCTATTTGCTGCAGGAAGACATTATCCCGGCAGCATGCGCTCCATGACGCGATCGCGATAAATGAACTTGTGCACGAGTGCCGCCAGGACATGCAGTCCGACAAGGACGAGCAGGGTCCATTCCGCCGCCTGGTGCCAACCGTCGATCGCCCGCCCCGCCGCAGCATTGTCCGAAGCGAGCATCGGGAGCGGAAAGAGATAGAAAAACGAGACCGACCAGCCGCGAAAGGATGCAAACAGCCACCCGGTCAAGGTCGTCGCCAGCACCAGCAGGTAAAGCAACCAGTGCACCGCTTCGGAGCTCAGTCGCTGCCAGGGCGGCAGCGAACTCTCCGGCGCAACCGGATGGCTGAGCCGCCACGCGAAGCGCAGCACGATCAGTATGAGAATCAGGATGCCGAAGGAGATATGAAGGGTCATGGGGACCCCCGGCGTCATGCCGCGATGGATGTCCGGCATCAGCCAGCCGATCAGGTATTGCACGACAAGGAGAGCGACGATCAGCCAGTGAAACACCTTGGCTGTCGTGCCGTACTGCAAACGGGCTTTCATGGAGATTCCAAATCTATCGATGCGGTTGGATGGTCAGTCTACCAAATTTCGGCAACCCGAATGCGACATTGCATCGGCGGGATTTGTGGTTGCCGAACTCGCTCGGCTTCGGATGCACCGTCCGGCACCCGAACGACGAGAAGATATTTGATCATGGCTGAGCCGGCTACGCGCCCCCGATCAGGATCCCGACCCCGAGCACGATGACGCCGCCGAGCACGATCTGGAAGACCGCCTGCAGGAACGGCGTATCCATGTAGCGGGCGCGAATGAAGGCGATCGCCCACAGCTCGAAGAACACGACCACCGAGGCAATCGCGGTCGCAATCCAGAATGCGTTGTGCCAGGAGTCCGGCACGAGATAGGGCATGGTGTGGCCGAGGCCGCCGAGCGTTGTCATCAAGCCGCAGGTCAGTCCACGCAGCCAGGGCGAACCGCGCCCTGTCAACGAACCGTCATCAGACAAGGCTTCCGCAAAGCCCATGCTGATGCCGGCGCCGATCGAGGCGGCAAGTCCGACCACGAAGGTCTGCCAGTTGTTATGCGTCGCGAAGGCGGCGGCGAACAAGGGCGCGAGCGTCGAAACCGAGCCGTCCATCAGGCCGGCCAGTCCAGGCTGCACATATTGCAGGACAAACATGCGCCGACGCGTGCGGTCCTCGGCTGCTCGAACGTCGGGGCTCAGGATCTCGTTGGTGAGCCTTGTCGCGAGGCTTTCGTGTCCCTTCTCCGCTTCGGCAAGGTCGCCGAGCAGGCGACGCACCGCCACATCCTGCGTCTGTTCCGCCGCCTTGGTGTAGAACCGCTCGGCCTCGAACTCCATGGTTTCGGCTTCTTTGCGGATGGTGTCGAGCGGAAGATTCTTGGTCAGCCACACCGGGCGGCGGCGCAGGAATCCCTTCACGTCGTCCCGGCGGATCGGCGGCAGGTGGGGGCCGAAACGCTGCTCATAATGCTCCAGCAGCATGTGCCGATGGCCACGTTCTTGCTCGGCCATCTCTTCGAACAGCTTGGCCGAGTCCGGGTAGCGCTCCTTCAGGTCCTCGGCGAAGGTCATGTAAATGCGGCTGTCTTCCTCTTCCGCGGCAATTGCGACCGCGAGCACCTCGCGTTCGGTCAGGTCAGAGAAATTCTTCATGACTGCGTCCGGGGAAGATTTAGAACGGTTCTAAGCTGTATAGTGGCTCGTCCGAGCGGGGTCAAACGCGCAGGTTCACGCATGCGCCAGCGCCGCGCGTTCCGCATCCCAATAATGTTGGGGAACCGTGAGCGGGAGATGCTCGTTTCAAGTCGCCAAACATTGGTGCCAATGGGGACAGCGCATGGAGAAGATCAAGTATCGGCTCAACGATCCGAGATTGGCACCACGCCGGACAAAACTCGAGATTCCGGGCTGGGCGGGCGATCGCGAGCCGCGCGCCGACGGTTCGCGAGAGCAGGTATGGCATTGCGTGCCGTTTTCGGAGGGAGCCCAATACGGGATCGAGTTGTTCTACCCCTATGACAACGAATTGCATGTGACGACCCGGGACGGGCGCGTGATGCTGGAAAGCAACTGGGCAGACCCGTCCGACGAAGGCTTGCAATGGCCGCCATTCCGCAGTTTCGGCGACAGATTCTACACCTACCAGCTCCTGCTCGATCTGAAGGTGCCGAAGGGCTTTGCGATCAGAACCGAACCGCATCCGCGCTTCTACGCCGACCCGACGGATACGGTGCCGATCGCGGTACCGGCCCTGATCCGCAACTGGTGGCCGATGGTTTTCTTCTGCGTGTTCAAATCGCCGTCCGAAGGCCGCACCCACATTTTCCGGCCGGGTGAGCCGTTCGCGCAGATCATCGTGATTCCGGAGGAGGCGCCGTTCGAACTCGAGTCGATGGGAGAGGAGGAGGCCGCCGAACGAGAACTGCAGTCGCGGCGCATCTACGCCAGCCGGCCGACCTTGGGCAAGAGTACGGAGTGGACGTCGTCAACCGATACGGTGTTCGACGGCACCTATCGCCATCTTCATCGCGCCGCCAAGGACAAGGCGCGACAGGGCTGAAAGCAAGCCGGGCATCGATGTATTGACCACCGGCTGCCCGGCGAAAGCGTCACACTGTCATGCTGCGATCAGTATCGACCGTAATACGCGTGGTGATGATGGTGATGGTGATGATGGTAATAGCGCCGGCGGGGCGGCACCACATAGACGCGGGGCGCATACCGATAGGCGTGATGATGGTGGTGGTGATGGTGGTGGCGAAAATACTGGGCCACCTTGACGCCGTCGTCGGCTGATTGCGCGGGTGCCTGTTCGTCGAGCGTCTGCAGGACTTTGGCGGCGTTCGGGATAGGCTCCAGCAAGTCGGCGTAGGAATCGGCTTTCAATGCGTCCGATGGGCTTGGTGCCGGCGAGGCATGCGCGACACTCAGTGTGCCGAGTGCAGCGACTGCTCCCAAGAGTCCGGCGATCTTCTTTTCCATAAGTCTCCTCCAAGGCAGATTGCCCGAACGCAAACGCGGGCGTCCGAGGATTGTTCCTGCGCTGGCCTTGTCGGGATCGTGGAGATGGCGACCTGAACGACAGATGAATATCGCAGCGCAACGGATTGAGTTGAATCACCGACGCGCGGGCCTTGGCTTGAGCACGATTGCGCGCGCAAGATTTGCGTCGTCGCGAGCGAAAGCCGGCGTCACTCTTGATCATGCTGGAGCTGCGGGCGTGGCCGCCCGCGACCTCTGTCGTTCGCTACGCCCGCACCAATGTCTTCGGCCAATAGCGATCGCGCAGGTGCCGCTTCACCAGCTTGCCGGTCGGCGTGCGCGGCAACTCGGCCTCGAAATCGACGCTCCGCGGGCATTTGATCGGCGAGAGTCTCGTCTTGCAGAACTGGATCAGTGCGGCCTCGAGCGCCTTGCCCGCACGTGCCATGTCGTGCGGCTGCACCACGGCCTTGACCTCTTCCCCCATCTCCTCGTTCGGCACGCCGAACACCGCAACGTCGGCGACGTCGGGATGGGTGATCAGCACATCCTCGGTCTCCTGCGGATAGATGTTCACCCCTCCCGAGATGATCATGTAGGACTTGCGGTCGGTCAGGTACAGATAGCCGTCCTGATCGAGATAGCCGACGTCGCCGAGCGTCGACCATCCTTTCGAATTGTAGGCGCGCTTCGTCTTCTCGGGATCGTTGTGATAGGAGAACGCCGGCGCATCGGCGAAATAGACCGTGCCGATCTCGCCTGCCGGCAGTTCCTGATCGTCCTCGCCGAGAATCCTGACCTTGCCGACCACGGCGCGGCCCACACTGCCCCGATGATCCAGCCATTGCTGCGAGTTGCAGACGGTGACGCCGTTACCTTCGGAGCCCGCGTAATATTCGATCAGGATCGGCCCCCACCATTCGATCATCCTGGCTTTGACGTCGACCGGGCAGGGCGCCGCGGCATGGATCGCGCTTCTCAGCGAGGAAAGATCATGGCGGCTGCGCACCTCGTCCGGCAGCTTGAGCATGCGGACGAACATGGTCGGCACAAGCTGCGAATGCGTGATCCTGTGCTTCTCGACCAGGCGCAGGAACCCCTCCGCGTCGAAGGACTCCATGATGATCGATGTGCCGCCGAGTATCGTCGCCATCATGTTGAAGCGTAACGGAGCCGCGTGATAGAGCGGCGCGGGGGACAGATAGATCGTCTCCGGCCCCATGCCGCACATCTTGGCGCACAGCGTCAGCAGGAACGGATTCGGCTCATCGATCCTCTTGCCCTCGAAGTCCTTCTTGATGCCCTTGGGCCGTCCGGTGGTGCCGGATGAATAGAGCATGTCGTAGCCGGCGAGCTCGTCTGCAATCGGCGTGACGGGCTGCACGATCGCTTCCTGGTCCCACGAACGGAAACCGGGTTGCGCCTCCTCGAGCATGAAGAACTGCGGCTCGCCGGCCTTGCCGGTAATGAGGCCGCTCACCTGCTCGGCGCATTTCGGCGAGGTGATCACGATCCTGGCGCCACAATCCCTGACGATGTAGCCGATCTCGTCCTGCGTCAGATAGCGGCTGATCGCGGTGTAGTAGAGGCCCGCGCGCTGCGCCGCCCAGCAGATCTCCATGAAGGCCAGCCGGTTTTCCATCAACAGGGCGATGTGGTCGCCG
>CAYVVB010000465.1:0-16903 GCA_964454955.1 uncultured Bradyrhizobium sp.
GTGCAGCAGGATGATGCCCTTGCCGAGCTTGTCGAGCTTGTCCATCACCGTGGCGATCTCCTTCTCAGGAGTCTGGGTCTTGCGGAAATCGAAGGAATCGAGGTCGCAGGAGAACATCGCGATGTTGCGGGAGCCGAGATAGGCTTCCGCCTTCTCGTTCTGCTGCAATTCAGGGAAGCGGAAGAACGGCGCCGGATCGGCGCCGAGCGCCCATTTCACCGCGGCGATGCCTTTCTCGATCTCGTCCTTCTGCATCTGCTCGGTCATCTTCTTGCCGTTCAGATTGGCATGCGACCAGGTATGGGCGCCCACGGTCTGGCCGTCGGCCAGCACCTGGCGGAGAATTTCCGGATGATAGGTCGCGTGCTTGCCGATCGAGAAGAACACCGCCTTGGTGCATTCGTCATCCAGCGCCTTCAGCACGGCGGGCGTGTTGTTCGGCCAGGGGCCGTCATCGAAGGTCAGCACCACTTCCTTATCAGCGAGGAAATCGAACTGCTTGAAATGCTCGAAGCCGAAGCCCGGGCCGCCTGACGTGTCGACCTCGACGACCCGGGAAACACCCAGCGCATCCGGATTGGCGCAGGCCGCCTGTTGCGGAACCGGCGCGGGCGCCGCGACCGGCTTGGGCGTAATCGCACCGGTGATCTCGACATCGTCTTTGGCGGCGAGCGCGGCAGGTGGCGTTGCGGGAGGTGGTGACGCATGGCTCGCCGCAGAGTTGGACGAGGCGAACTCGATATGGAACTCGCCGATCAAATAGCGGCCTCCGGCAATCGCTGCTGCCACGACAACGACGCCCAGCATCAAGCCTAACGCATTACGCATGTGACTCTTTCCGATCCGCACCAACGCCACGACGCATTCACGTGTTCTCATTAATGCGAAGGAAGTCTTAACGCGCCACCAACGCCGACCCGATCGCCGCAGTAATTTCCGTCGGGTGACCGGCCGTCGCTACATTTCATAAAAAGCGCGTGATGACCCTCACCGTGTCGAAACGGCTTCGCGCGCAGGATCGACCGTCGCATCAACGGGCCCGCATCGCGGTGCCAATGGGAGCCAAAAATGTCCGCGTCATCGTCGAGCACGTTTCGTCAGGCCGGCTTGGTGCTGGCCTTCGCCATCTCCCTGTCCACGCTTTCGGCCGCTGCGAGCGCCGCCTACGCCGACGATGCGCAGCAAATGTGCACGGGCGACGCATTCCGTTTCTGCAGCTCGGAAATCCCTGATATTCCAAGAATCACGGCCTGCATGATCAAGCACCGCGCCGAGCTCAGCCCGGGCTGCCGCGCCGTGATGAACAGGGATCGCAAGGACGGCAAGCTCGCAACCGCCGAGTGAATGCGCCGCATCCACCAAATGTGACGGCACGGCGGAACACTCTGGCGTGGTGACCGTTTTTTCGCTGCGCGAAACGCGTGGCGGCGAGCATTTTCCGGCCCCGAAGAGGCCGCATTGGGGCAAGATCCGGAAAAGCGGGAAACCGGTTTTCCGAAAAGATCATGCTCAAACAAAGGGATGAGATGATGATCCGATTCCGTCTAATCGGATCATCCAGGGCAAAGTGGCTACCGATTTCCCGCCGAAAATGCGATCAAATCAGGAATCCAGCGCGAGGCCTGACACGAAGGCGACACCAATGACCAGATTTCTTTGTTTGATTTCCCTGCTCCTGATCGCTTCAGGGGCTTCGGCGCAGACGCCGCGCGAGCATGATGCCTGTACGCGTGATGCTGCGCGCTTTTGCCGCCACGTCCTCAACGACGGCGATCAGGCCGTGCTCTCCTGCCTGCAGCAGCACCGTCACCGCATCAGCCGCGGCTGCGAGAGGGTGATGGCCACCCACGGGCAGTGAGCCCTCTGTTTGGATCGAAGCGATCGTCCCTTTCGATCCGTCATCCTGGAGGTGCGAGCGCGAGCGAGCCTCGAAGGATGACGGTGATAGCGCAAGCTCGCTGCGATCCTGACGATGAGCAGCGAGTCTACGTGCTGCTGCCCGCCGCGCTCGCGATCACCGGCAGCACCTCGCTGGCTGCGCGGTCGGGCGAGTCATCCTTCCACCGCACCGAACCGAACGGACGCTCCAGCATGCGGCGGACCCGCACCGGGTCGGGGCCGATATGGAAAGCCATCGCCTGCTGGTGCAGCGCGCGCTCCGCCTGGGTCGGGCGGTTGCGCTGGCGCAGGTAATCGAGCCAGGTCGGACAGTGGTAGCGCTCGGTCCACAATTCGGGATCGGCGATGTCGCGCGCGATCGACCAGCCATAGGCGCCGTTACGCTGGCGCGAGAGCTGCACGTCCTGCATCACATTGTGAAACGCGCGGGCGTTCTCCTGGGCGACGCGATACTCGATCTCCACCACCAACGGCCCGCTGCGTGCGGACAGCGCCAGCCGCACCTCGGGATCGGCGAGCACCTCGGCGTCCTCACCCCGCGCGCCGATGCGCGGCATCGGCAGCCAGAGGCCGAGCAGGGGCGAGGCCAGCATCAGGGCGGCGGAGACCAGGAGCGCGGTCTCGACGCCGGCCACGTCGGTGAGACGGCCCCAGCCCCAGCTCCCGATCGCGATCCCGCCGGAGATCGCGGCCTGGTAGGCCGCGAGCGAGCGTCCCGCAACCCAGCGCGGCGCGGAAAGCTGCACACCGATGTTGAACAGGGCGACCGCCATCATCCAGACCGCGCCTGCCACCACCAGCGCGGCCGCGGTGAGGACCGGCTCGCGGCTCAGCGCGACGGCTGCGATCGCGCCGCCCATTGACAGCGTGCAGGCGCGAATCGCGGCTTCGCCGCTCATCCGTTTGCGCAACTCGCCGATATTGAGCGCACCGACCACCGCGCCCATGCCGAAGGCGCCGAGCATGATGCCGTAAGTCTGCGCGCCGCCGTGAAGCAGGTCGCGCGCCACCAGCGGCATCAGTGCCGAGACCGAGCCGCCGATCACACCGGTCACCATGGTGCGGGTCAGCACGATCTTGATCGACGGCGAATTGGTGATGTAGCGGACGCCCGAGACGATGGCGCGGCTCAGCCTCTCGCGCGGCAGCCGCGAGGGTTCGGCAACACGCTTCCACAGGAACAGCGCGAGCATCAGCGGCAGATAGAGGGCGGCA
Source organism: uncultured Bradyrhizobium sp. (assembly GCA_964454955.1). GTDB lineage: Bacteria > Pseudomonadota > Alphaproteobacteria > Rhizobiales > Xanthobacteraceae > Bradyrhizobium. Next base: position 3,115 of record CAYVVB010000465.1, read on the forward strand.
TTCGCCGCGAAGGCCGCCACTGCGCCCAGCGTCGCCACCACGATGCCGCCGATCGCGGGACCGAAGCTGCGAGCGATATTGTAGCTGATGCCGTTCAACGCCACCGCGGCGGGCAGCGTCTCGGGCGGCACCTGTTCGCTCACCGAGGACTGCCAGGCGGGTCCCATCAGCGCCATGCCGCTGCCGACGATGAAGCACAACAGAAGCAGGAGATTCGGCGTGACCAGGCCGAGCCAGGCGAGAACGGTCAGCGCGGTCGCGCCGCAAAGCGCGATTGCGAGCGCGATCAGCGCCACGATGCGGCGGTCATGCATGTCAGCGATGGCGCCGGCCGGCATAGAGATCAGCATGACCGGCAGCATCAAGGCCGTCTGCACCAGCGCGACCTTGTCCGCCGCCGCCGTCATCTGCGTCATGGCCCAGGCCGCGCCGACGCCCTGGATCAAGATGCCGAGATTGGAAAGCAGGCTCGCGAGCCAGATGCGCCGGAACGTGCCATGGCGCAGCGGGGCGGTAATGCCGTCGGCGCTGAATGTGGGGGACTTCGCCGTTTCGTTCATATCGGGTTCCGTCAGCCCTGCCAGATCACGATCCGATTGGACAGAACCGGATCATGATCTCATCTTCTTGTTTGAGCGTGATCTTTTCGGAAAACCGGTTTCCACCTTTCCGGATCGTGTTCCAGTGACCGATTCTTGCGCCGCTTGTGATGCCCGGGAAAATACTCTCCTGTCCAGTGGCGGAGTGGGCTGTTTCCGGGTGGCCGTCGCAAGAAAAGCGTTGAATGAATAAGGACCGGCCCGATCACCGTGCCGCTGTCGCGGCCGCCGGATTGCGGTCATCGAACCGACTTACTAGCTGGTTCCAGTGCGCCTTGCCGGTGCTTATATTCACCTGGTCGTAGCCCGCATGAGCGAACGCAACATGCGGTGTGCTTTGAATACCTGCCCCGGATCTCGCTGCGCTCGTCCGGGCTACCAGAACGGGGCCGCCGATGAGCATCGCCGAAATGTTCGACAGGCCGCTTGCGCGCAGGCCGCTGGTCCCGCCGAGTCCGCCGCGGGCTCCCGATACCATGACTGCGATCGGCCGGATGACAGCGATGCGCAAGAGCGCCATCTCCACCTGGGGACAGCGCGCCTACGAGGAGGACGTCGTCCAGGGGCGCTTTTTCGGCCGCAGCAGTTTCATCCTCAACACGCCGGACGCGATCCGGCATGTGCTGGTCGACAATTACGAGAACTACGGAAGGACGCCGGCCGGCATCCGCGTGCTGCGCCCGGTGCTCGGCCAGGGCGTGCTGATCGCCGAGGGGCGCGCCTGGAAGCATCAGCGCCGGACGCTGGCGCCGGCTTTCACGCCGCGCGCGGTCACGATGCTCGTGCCGCATATGCGCGCAGTAATCGACGAGACGACCGCAGCACTTGGTGGCAAGACCGCGGCGCCGGTGGATTTGCGCGAGATCATGCAGCACATGACGCTTGAGATCGCCGGCCGCACCATGTTCTCCTTCGAGATGGGTCACCACGGCACAACCTTACGCGATTTCGTGGTGGAATATGCGGAGCGGCTGGCGCGGCCGCATTTTCTCGACCTGCTGCTGCCGCTGTCCTGGCCAAGTCCGCAGGATTTTTCCCGCGCGCGCTTCCGCAAGCGCTGGACCGCGTTCGTCGCGATGCTGATGGCGGAACGGCGGGCGGCCGGCAAGAACGAAGGCGCGCCGCCGCGCGACCTGTTCGACCTGATGGGCGAGGCGCGCGACCCCGAGACCGGCGCGGCCTTCACTGACGAGCAGCTCGGCGACGAGGTCGCGACCATGATTCTCGCCGGTCATGAGACCACTGCGACCGCGCTGTTCTGGTCGCTTTGTCTGCTCGCGCTCGATCCGGCGACGCAGGACGAGGTCGCGGCCGAGGTGAGGGGCCTCAGTTCCACCGGCGCGCCCGACCTGGAGCGGCTGACATTCACCCGCGCGGTGATCGATGAAAGCCTGCGGCTCTATCCGCCGGCGTTCCTGATCGCACGCGCGGCGCTCGCGCCCGATAGGGTGGCGGGCCTGCCCGTGCGCAAGGGCGACGTCATCCTCATCGCGCCCTGGCTGTTGCACCGGCACGAGAAGCTCTGGCGCGAGCCGGCCGCCTTCGTTCCGCAGCGGTTCATGCCGCCGGCGCCGCCGCCCGATCGCTTCGCCTACATGCCGTTCGGCGTCGGGCCCAGGATCTGCATCGGCGCGCATTTTGCGCTCGTCGAGGCGACCCTGGCGCTTGCGAAGCTCATCGGCGCATTTCGCGTCGAATTGCAGGACAGGGAACCGGTCATGCCGGTCGGCGTGGTCACCACCCAGCCGGACCGCTCACCACTGTTTGTCATCAAGCCCCGCTAATGAAGGGATTGCCTGCTGTTCCCGGCGCTCCCATTTAGGCTTACGCCATGAGCAACTTCGAAGCCCAGATTTCGGTGCTGAAGCAGACCGCCGATCCGGCGGTCGCGGACGCAATCGGGCGCTTGATCGAGACCGGCGAGGACCCCGATCTCAACCGGATCAATGCGCTCGACTTTTCCAGGCGCGCCGGCCTCGACGAAGAGAAGGTGATATCCGGCTTCCTGCATGCCTCGCGGCTCGGGCTTTTCGACCTCGGCTGGAACGTGTTGTGCCCGGGTTGCGGCGGCGTGCTCGGCGCCCACGACACGCTGAAAGCGCTGCAGCCCGAGGACTATCATTGCGGACTGTGCGCCTGCGGCTACGAGCCTTCGGTCGACGAGCAGGTCGAGGTGGCCTTCACCGTGAGTCCGAGGGTCCGGCGGATCGCCGCGCACGATCCGAATACGCTGCCGCTGTGGGACTATTACAAGCAGGTCTTCTGGAGCTCCGGGATCGATCTCAATCACGAGAACTTCACCTCGCTCACCGACGAGGTGGCGCTCGAAACGCTGGAATTGCCCGCGGGCGACAAGGCCGTGATGTCGTTGCAACTGCCGCCGCAATTCATCATCGTGTTCGAGCCGGTGACGCACGCCGCCCATTTCATCGATGTGCAGGGCGAACCGACCAGGGAACGCCAGCAGCTCGCACTGGTCTACAACAAGCTGCATCCGCCGACCGGATCGATGACCCTGCGGCCCGGACCGTTGCGACTGTCGGTCGATAACCAGGCCGGGGTGCGGGTGCTGCCGTCCGTCTTCATCGCGGCCGACGCCCTGCATGAATTGCTCGGCAAGCGCAGGCCATTCCTCACCGCCAAGCGGATGCTGTCGAACCAGACCTTCAGGGACGTCTTCAAGGCCGACAATCTAAACGTCGACCAGCGGTTGAAGATCACCTCGTTGACCTTCCTGTTCACCGATCTGAAGGGCTCGACCGCGCTTTACGAGCGGGTCGGCGATCTCGCCGCCTTCGATCTGGTGCGTGCGCATTTCCGCGCGCTGCTGGAAATCATCGCCTCCGAGAAGGGTGCGGTGGTGAAGACCATCGGCGACGCCGTGATGGCGACCTTCATCCGTCCCGAACACGCGCTGATGGCCGGCTTGCGAATGCGTGCGGCGATGGACGAGCTCAACAAGCAGCGCGACAGCAACGATCTCGTCGTCAAGATCGGCATTCACGAAGGGCCATGCCTGGCGGTGATGCTCAACGAGCGGCAGGACTATTTCGGCCAGACCGTCAATATCGCCTCGCGGGTCCAGAGCCTGTCGACCTCGCAGGAGATCCACATCACCGCGCCCGTGATCGACACGCCGGCGGTCACCACCATCCTCGAAAGGCGGGCGATCAAGCCGATCCAGAAGCATGCCGCACTGCGCGGCATCGCCGACAAGATGGTGGTGTACGAGATACCGTAGAATGAACACTGTCATTCCGGGGCGGTCCGACAGGACCGAACCCGGAATGACTCCCGTTAAGCCACGAAACTTGCCGAAACGTAATGCCGCAAGGGGGGTCTTGCGCATTGTCGCGCTTGCCTATTGAACTCATATAATCGGCAGCAGCCGCGCTCCGGCTGACATCCGAACGAACCATATTGCGGGTAGGAATCGATGCTGGACGGACTGCGCCAATTCATTGCCGACGTTGTTTCTCCCCAGGCAGACGGCAATCGCGGCTTCGACGACAATGGATATCAGCTTGCCGCCACCGCGCTTCTGATCCATGTGATCTCGCTCGACGGGGAACCGTCCGACACCGAAAAGCGCAAACTGCACGGCCTGATCGAGAGCCGTTTCGGCCTCGATCGCGGCACCGCCGACCATTTGATAAGATCCGCGACACTGGTCGAAGGCGAGGCCGTCGATCTCTATCACTTCACCAGCGTCATCATGCGCGAACTCGATGAAAGCGGGCGGCTGCGCATTGTCGAGATGATGTGGGAGCTGGTCTATGCCGACGGCGACGTGAGCGAGTTCGAAGACAATGTGGTCTGGCGCGCTGCCGACCTGCTCGCGATATCCTCGCGCGACCGGCTCGATCTCAAGCACCGCGTCGCCGCAAGGCGGCAGGGAGCCGCCGGCTAGAGCCCATGCCGGGTGCGGCGATCCGCCACGGGCGCAGGCCTGCCCGGCCGCCACGGGACATGAAGAAACTTTAATGTAGAACCGGGCCGTGCGGCATTCCCTGCAAATCGTGCGGCCCGCGGCCACCAAACCTAGGTTTGCGCACAGCGCCATGTTCGCGGATGGCTTGCGTCCACCCGCAACCCTATGCTCTCGTCCCGGCGTTCCGGACAGCTTTCCGCAATTGATTTTAAGAGCATTGAATCGTGACCGAACGTGTGACGCTGATTACGGGTGCCTCATCGGGCATAGGCACCGAACTGGCGCGCGTTTTCGCGGCGAACGGGCACCGTCTGGCGCTGGTCGCGCGACGGGCGGATCGCCTTGCGGTGCTGGCCGCTGAGCTCGCGACGGCCGGCAAGCCGGCGCCCATCGTTATCGCTTGCGATCTCGAGTCACCGGACGCCGGCGACAGGATCGCCGCGGCGCTCGCGGAAGCGGATGTGGAGGTAGACTATCTCGTCAACAATGCCGGCTTCGGCCTGTTCGGCAAGAGCATGGACCTCGACCGGGCCGGACAGCTCGGCATCATCGACGTCAACATCCGCGCCCTGACCGATCTGTCGCTGCGCTTTTCGAAGAGCCTGATCAAGAACCGCGGCGGTCTCCTCAATGTCGGTTCGATTGCCGGCTTCCTGCCGGGCCCGGGAATGGCCGTGTACTATGCCTCCAAGGCCTATGTGCTGTCCTTCACCGAGGCGCTGCGCAAGGAGCTCGAGCCGCTCGGCGTGCGCGTCACCGTGGTTTGCCCCGGTCCGGTACAGACCGGATTTCAGGCGCGCGCCGGTTTCAATCCCGGATTCGATTCCTCGATCCTGGATGTGTCGGCAAGGAGCGTTGCGGAGCAGGGCTATCGCGGGCTGATGGCCAACAAGCGCGCGGTGCTGCCGGGTTTCGGCGTCAAGATCGTGCCGCTGTTGCTGCGGCTGTTTCCGCGATCCTTCATTCTCGAGGGCGTGGGCCGTTTCCAGATGCGCAAGCGCTAGAGGATGATGAATTTTGGGTGAATCGCCGCGGAGTCTCTTTACCTCTCCCGTAGGGAGAGGTCGGATCACATCGATAGATGTGATCCGGGTGAGGGGTTTCGGTCTTTAGAGAGAGCTGTGGCCCCTCACCCGGATTGCTTCGCAATCCGACCTCTCCCCGCCGGGGAGAGGTGAAGAGAGTCCGCTGTCGCAACCATTCAACCAAACCTCATCGCGCGCTAGCAGGCGCCGCGTGTTGCGGAAAAAACGTGGATCGCCGGGGCGGGGCGGACCACCCTGAGAATCGACAGCGGTCCGATCCGTGCTAAGACGCAGGTCCCATGCGTCTTTCCCTGACAACCTGGAACATCAATTCGGTGCGGCTGCGCATCGATCTCGTCGCCAAGTTCATCAAATCGGCGCGGCCGGACGTGCTGTGCCTGCAGGAGACGAAATGCATCGACGATGCGTTTCCGGTGAAGCGCTTCAAGCGGCTGGGCTATGAGCACATCGCGCTGAACGGGCAGAAGGGCTATCACGGGGTGGCGATCATCTCGAAACTGCCGTTCGAGACCACCGATATCCGCACCTTCTGCGACAAGCTGGATTCCCGCCACATCTCGGTGGCGTTCGGCGAACGGGCACAGGTCGCAAGACCGCTGGTGCTGCACAATTTCTACGTTCCCGCCGGCGGCGACATTCCCGATCCCGAAACAAACCCGAAATTCGACCACAAGCTCAAATTTCTCGACGAGATGAAAGCCTGCGAGCCGCTGCATCCGCGCGGCGAAGACCGCCATATCCTGGTCGGCGATCTCAACGTCGCGCCGTACGAGAACGACGTGTGGTCGCACAAACAGCTCTTGAAGGTGGTGTCCCACACGCCGATCGAATGCGAGAAGCTGCTGGCGGCGCAAGCCCAGGGCGAATGGTTCGATGTCGCCCGCGAACGCATTCCGCTTTCGGAAAAGGTCTACACTTGGTGGAGCTATCGCGCCGCCGACTGGACGGTCGGGGACCGGGGAAGGCGGCTCGACCACATCTGGGTCTCGCGCGCGCTCAAGGATACAGTCAGCGATTTCCGGATCCTGCGCGATGCGCGCAGCTGGGACCGCCCCTCCGACCACGTGCCGGTGACGGTGACGCTGGAGGTGTAGGCGCTGGATTCTTTGTTTGACGCGTTTTCTTGACGCGAACCGGTGTCCACTTCGCTCGAAAACGCTCTATCGTCGCAGCGAAGGCCGGCTTTCACCAGCGGCCCTGCACGCGCAGGCTCTCGGCGAGATCGCCGCGGAAATTGTGCTGACCGAGATGCATCAGCTTGCACTGCAGATCGACCCAGATCTTGCCGCCGATGTCGCGCCAGCGCCGGCAGAACGCGTAGTCCTCCGAGAGGTAGCGGCCGGAGTCGGGATCGACCATGCAGTCGAAGAACAGCCAGTGCAGATGTGCATCGGGGTTGTTCGGCGGACCGTCGGGGACATAGTTCAACGCCGGGTATTTCTCCATCATCGCTTTGAACACGCCCCGCTTGATGCACATGAAGCCGGTGGGCGCTTCCGCCACTTCGACGAAGCCGTCGGCGTCCAGATAGCTGCTGACGCGCTCGCTGCCATGGCCGATCGGATTGAACGGATACTGCGTGTAGCGATCCTCGAACTGCCGGCGCGTCGTGCCGGCCGGCAGTCCCCCGGCGGGCCAGTTGAATGACTTGATCGGATAGACGCCGGCGGCGACGTCGCGGTCGGCGAGCAGCAGACGACACACCGACTGCGGTGTGAAAGCGATGTCGGAATCGATCCAGAACAGATGGGTCAGCGTCTCGTCCGACAGGAACTTGAGCACCATCTTGTTGCGGGCGCGCGTGATCAGGCTTTCCGAGTGCATGTGCAGCATGCATTGCAGCCCGAACCGCGCGCTGTGCAGCGTCAGGTCGAAGATGCTGGTGACATAGTTCATGCTGACGGCCGAGATGTAGCACGGCGTCGCGAACATCACCTTCATCGATTTCAATGCGTCGTCGGGCAGCATGTGTGTCGCTTGATTTGCGCGCGTCCGGGAATCACGGCCCCGGTTTGGTGGCGGGCTGATAGCGGCTCTCGAAGGGCGTGAGCCAGCTCGAAATGCCGGCCGGTTTCGCCGCAGGCTTCGGCGGCGCCGATGATTTGGGCTCGGCCGCCGGCGCCGGCGCCGCCGGCTTGGCATCGGCAACGTGCGGCTGCGGCGCCGCCGGCGAGGCGGAGCCGATCCCGACCGAGACGGAGAACAGCCGCCACTGGCCGTTCACGGGCGCGAAGGAGAGATCGAAATTCACCTGCGCCGGCGCCGAGGGAAAAAAGCCCGCCATATGCATCAGCCCGTTGCCCTCGATCTGCGGCAACAGGCTGAGCTGCGGATCGATGACGGCAACGCCTGCGAGGTCGAGATTGTCGTTGCGCAGCTTGGCGAAAATCTCCGCCAGCCGCGCCGCCGTGTTGCTCTGGAAGCCGGGCGCGCCGAGGTCGCGCAGCACGGTGTAATTGCCGGTCTTGTTGGCCTGGTCGAGCGCGAGCAGCGATGATCGCACCAGCATGATGACGCCGTTGCGATCGATCTGCGCGGGCTTTGGCGGCTGCGCCTCCGCGGAGACAGCACTCGCCGATGCGGCGGCCGCAAATCCTGCCGCCAGCACAAGCGTTCGCCAGCCGCGCGATCCGCGATTCAACACCTGACGACCATCATGCGACCCTTGCTTTGCGGATCTCCACGCGCGCCCGCGGCGTCAGAACTCGCCGCCAAGCCCGACATAGGCGGTGTTCTCGCGCCCGCCGCCATTGCCGTAACCGCCGACGATGTTGAGGGGCATCTCGGTGTTGAGACGGTAAGCGACACCGAATCCGACGCCGTACTCTCCCTGGTATGTCGAGCCGCGGATCTGCCAGGTGAGCTTGCCCGGCGCCGAGGGCATCGGCGCGCTCGCGGTCGCCACCGCCGCGGCGATGCCGCGCCGCGCCTCGGCCCGGTTGTCGGTGATCTGCGATTGCAGCGAGCCGAGCTGGGATTGGAATCCGGAGGTCAGGCTCGAGAGCTGGCCGACATTGACCGCGTCGGTCGGGTTCACGCCGGCCGCCACGTTGGTCAGCCGCCGCTCGTTGCCGGCGCTGCCGAACGAAACGGTGTTGGCGAGCGTCGCCACCGAGCCCGCACCGATCGCCACCGAGTTGGCCCCGGTCGCCTTCGCGCCGGCACCGATCGCGGTCGCGCCGGTGGCGGAGGCAGCGCTGGCCTGGCCGATCGCCGTGGTGGCCGCGCCTGTGGCGTTGGCGCTCTGCCCGAACGCGCTTGCGGTCGCACCGTCGGCGATGCTGTTCTGGCCCGTCGCCGTCGCATAGGCGCCGTTGGCGGTGCTAATTGAGCCCGTTGCGGTCGCGTTGGCGCCGTTGGCGGTACTGCTCGTACCCGTTGCCGTAGCGTAGGTGCCATTGGCGATGCTGTTCCAGCCCGTCGCAGTGGTGAAGTCGCCATTGGCGAGGCTGTTCGTGCCCGTAGCAGTGGCGGTGGCGCCGTTGGCGTTGCTGTTCGTGCCCGTCGCCGTAGCGTAGGTGCCATTTGCGAAGCTGCTCTGGCCCGTCGCGGTGGCGAGGTCGCCATTAGCCACGCTGGTCTGGCCCGTCGCGGTGGCGTAGGTGCCGGCGGCGAGGCTGCTCTGACCTGTCGCGGTGGCGTTGTTGCCCAGGGCGATGCTACCCTTGCCGATCGCGGTGGCAGAGGCGCCGTTCGCCTGGCTCTGCGAGCCCATCGCGGTGGCCTCGGCGCCGTTGGCGAGGCTATCCACGCCCGTCGCCGTGGCGTCGCTGCCCAGGGCGATGCTGCCAGCGCCGGTCGCGGTGGCGAAGTCGCCATTGGCTTGGCTATCGTGACCTGTCGCGGTGGCCGCCAGGCCGTTGGCGAAGCTGCTCTGACCCGTCGCAGTGGCGTTGGTGCCATTGGCGTTGGCGTTCTGGCCCGTCGCAGTGGCGAAGTTGCCGGTGGCGGTCGCCCCGTTGCCGGACGCATAAGCATTCGTGCCGGTAGCCGTACCGCCGTTCAGCGACTGCTGCGCCGCTGCCGGAACCGTCCCGAGGAGGACGGCGCTTAGAGAGAGGCCGGCGGCCAGCACCAGCCCGCGCAGCGCGCCGTCCGCCATGGCGCTGGTGGCGAGGAGCCGCGTCCGGCGCCGGTGTGTGGACGGCAACGCTGACTCTCTTTCCGCGATTCGCTGTGAAATCTTTCGTGCAACAAATTGAATCGAGCCACACTGATCTGAAAGCAAAGGCCGCCCCTTAATCCCAACCGCCGATAAAACATCGGCGGGTCCTTCCTCATGATCGATACGACCACGGCAACGCGTGGCAGCCTCCGTAGCTGTTTTCCGCAGGAGGCGCTTGGTCTGGCGCGAATCGTGCTTAGGACGGGAGCGAACTCACTATGATTTTTTATGATTTTCGGCGGCCGTGCTGCGATCCTGCAACAGTCTCTCGATTCCCGCATATTGCGCCTGCGAGGCGGTCGCTGGTTCGGGCCACCGGGAGCGCTCGAACGGTTGCCGCTTGAACTGATTGCCCGCTGCGGGCACTAAGAAAATGGCTGCCGGGTTGCGCCGTGGGCGCTGCGAGGAATCGTTGGGGAAAGGAATCCCCCGGGGGAAGATCGTGCAGAGGATCAAGTTCGATGCAGCCGAACTCGCCGGGGATGACGCCGCGCGCAAGGATCAATGGACGGCCACGCTGTCGGCGAGCTATGTGCGGCTGAATGCCGATCCGGTCGCCGACCGGCCGTTCCGCGGCGAGCTGCGCACGGCGCTCACGGGCGACGTCTCGGTCGGGACCGTGCGCGGCACGGTGAAGACCATCGCGCGCACCGCCGCCGACATCGCCGTACACAACACCGACAACCTGGTCTTGCTGTGCAACGCCGGCACAGACCCGATCCGCATCGACCAGAAGGGGCGGAGCGCTGATCTGGCCACCGGCGCCGCGGTGATGATCGAGCAGTGCGAGCCGTCCTGGGTGCGTGCGGGAACGGAGTGTCACCTGCTTGCGCTGCAGGCGCCGCGACGGCGCGTGCGGCTCCGCGCGGCGGGGCTCGACGATCACTATATGCGGCCGCTCACCGCTTCGTCCGCGGCAATGGCGCTGGTACGCAGCTACGCGACGGTGCTCCTCAACGAGAACCGGACGGGCGGCTCCGCGATGGCGCGCCTTGCGCCGGAGCATCTCGCCGACCTGATCGCCGCGAGCATCGATGACTCCGCACTAAATTCCGGCGCGGTGGGCCACGGCGTCGCCGCGGCACGGCTGCGCTCCATCATGAGAGACATTGGCGAACATCTCGGCAGCAGCGAACTGTCGATCTACGGGCTCGCGGTGCGCCATGGTGTCTCGACGCGCCATATCCAGAAGCTGTTCGAGGCGGAAGGCACGACCTTCACGGAATACGTCATGGAACGGCGGCTGCTCGAGGCGAGGCGGATGCTGAGCGATCCGCGCCTTGCCGGCCGCACCATCAGTGAAGTGGCGGGCAACGTCGGCTTCGGCGATCTGTCCTATTTCACCCGCTCGTTTCGCCGCCGCTTCGAGATGACGCCGTCGGAGGCGCGCGAACTGGCACGACGCGAAAACAACACGACGCTCTGAATGGCCGCTACCAACAATGCTTGGACCGTCGTGACAAGAATCCCCTGGTTGATCCGCAGCGGGTCAGGAATCGACGACGCGGCCGCATGCGCAATTTGAACGGATGCTGCACAAATTGCGACCCACTGTGATTGATTGGGGGGAGAGCCGTCATGGAACGGAACGAACTGACTGAGATTCGCGTCTCGACCGAGCCATTCGAGAAGACTGCGGAAATCGATGCCTTTCTCGAAGTCTGGGGTCGCAATATCCTCAACATGGAAATGAATCCGCTCGATGGCCACCCCCTCCAGTTCGATATGCTGCTTCGGTCACTGCCGGGCTTTGCCACGGCCTCTGGATCAATGTCCCCGATGCGCAATCGGCACATTGCCGAGCTCAGCGATAATGACGATCTCGTCCTGACGGTGATAAGGAGCGGCTTTGGCGAATTGAACCAATACGGCCGCGTGGCGACCGTCAGTGATGGCGATGCGGTGCTCACCGCGAATGGAGCGCCAGCCAGCTTTACGACACCGACACCGATCCGTGTCGTGAATTATCGCTTCCGTCGAAGTGCGCTTCTACCCTATGTTCCCAATCTCGACGACCTGGTAGCTCGCCCCATCTCCAGGAACAACCGAGTTTTGCAGCTCCTGGTTGGATATGCATCGGCCCTGAATGATCAGGGCGAGCTCACAACGGCCGAACTTCGCCGTGCGGTCACCACGCATATGCACGAGCTTGCAGCTCTGCTCCTTCGCGAGAAGGCTGAGCTGCGGCTCGGCGCGGAGGTTACCGGCCTGCGCGCAGCGCGCCTGCACGCCATCAAGGGGGACATCGGCGAACGTCTCGGCAGCAGCGAACTCTCGATCAACGGGCTCGCGCTGCGCCATGGTGTGTCGGCGCGCTACATCCAGAAGCTGTTCGAGATGCAGGGCACGACGTTCACGGAATACGTCATGGAACGGCGGCTGGTCGAGGCCAGGCGGATACTGAGCGATCCGCGCCTTGCCGGCCGCACCATCAGCGACGTGGCCGGTGACGTCGGCTTCGGCGATCTGTCCTATTTTACGCGCTCGTTTCGCCGCCGTTTCGGCATGACACCGTCGGATGCGCGCGAGCTGGCACGACGCGAAAATGGCCCCGCGGTCTGAACAGCGCGATCGCCAACGGCCGAGTTCACCCCGGGAGACGTCATTCCGGGGCGCTCGCGAATGCGAGCGAACTATGGTGCGCAATTGCGCACCTGAGAATCCAGAGGTTTGTGGCGCGACTCTTGGGTGCGCAATCCGCACATGATTCGATGCCGCCGCATCGCCTCGGAATGACGAGCCAAATCACAGGCCCAGCTCGTAGATCATCCCATTGTGAGGGAACCTACGAAGCGCCGCGCCGCTTATTCGTTGTTCGGGTTTCACCCAGCGAGCCCAAGATGATGATCACAGCACCGCTGCTCCGCGCGCCTCTGGGATTGCTTTTGGCCGCAGCCGCACTCGCGCTGCCCGCGGCGGCGCAAAGCCCTCATAACGAGAGCGCTGGCCGGACCGGTCCGCCGCTGCAGACCGTGAAGACGTTCGGTGACGATTTTCGCCTGGTCGGGATCGGCGTCTCCGCCAAGGGCCGGGTGTTTGCGACGGCGCCGGCCTCTCAAGCGCGCTCGCAATTCAGCATGGTCGAGGTCGACCCCGGGACGGGTGAGTTGACGCCTTATCCCGATGTGGCGTGGAACAAATTCAACGAGCAGGGAGACGGCGCCTCGCAGTGGATTTCGGTTCAAGCGCTTTGGGTCGACAAATCCGACCGTCTGTGGGCGCTCGATTCGTCGCTGCCGAAGGTGGATCAAGACCGGCTGCCGCCGAAACTGGTCGAGTTCGACCTGTCGACCAACCGCGTGATCCGGCAATATGATTTCAAGGGCGTGGTCTAGCCGGAGGATTCGCTCAACGATGTCCGCGTCGACGTCGATCATGGCTACGCCTATCTCACCAATGCCGGCAACAAGGGCAGCCTGGTGGTGCTCGACCTGAAGACCGGCAAGGCACGGCAGGTGCTGGTCGGCGATCGCTCGACCTTCGCCGATCCGAACCAGCACCTGATGATCGACAACCAGGTGGCCCTGAAGCCGGACGGCTCGGTCGTCGCCATCCATGCCGACGGCATCGCCCTGTCGCCGGATGCGCAATGGCTCTACTACCGGCCGCTGACCGACCACAATTACTGGCGCGTGCCGACGGCGGCCTTGCGCGATCCAAATCTCTCCGACGCGGAGCTGACGGGAAAGGTCGAATATCTCGGCACCTCGGTGCTCAGCGGGGGCCTGATCATGGATTCGAAGGGCACGCTGTATGGCGGCGATCTCGAGCATTCCACCGTGGTGGCGCTCAAGCCGGCGCCGGACAAGAAGTTGCGCACGAGCGTCTTCGTCAGCGATCCGGCCAGGCTTTCCTGGGCTGATGGTTTTGCGATCAGCGGCGGCGATCTCTACATCGCCGATTCCCGCCTCTGGGAAGTCGCGTTCAAGAACAACCGGCCCCGCGGCGGTCCCTTCGCAATCTACAAGGTGAAGCTGCCGGACTAGAGCCGCAGAACGGCATGGTGGGTTAGCGCAGCGTAACCCACCATGCCGTCCCTTCGAGGAAA
>CAYVVB010000466.1:0-27704 GCA_964454955.1 uncultured Bradyrhizobium sp.
TTCGGAAAAACAGAAATATTTTTGCGGGCGACGATTGACAGGGATTTGCGACGAGCACCCGCCGGGCAAATCAGTAAAGGATCGTGGCGGGACCCAGCGCGCCAAACCTTCTCACCTTGCTTCTCCCGCATATCGCTTCCGGGCTTCGGCGCCGCCGGTCACTTCGTAGTAACGGCGGATTAGCGTCAGCGTATTCCGCCGTTACGCAAGGTTTTCCGCGCGATTGGGCGTGTGAGATCACATGCTCGATGCTTGGCGAACTGCGACGGATTTCGAATCGTGGCTACGAGCTGCGCGTCACCCTTGGCACAGTCGTTCCGGGTTCGCCCTTCGGGCGCCCCGGAATGACAGTGCAAATTCGCTGGCTAGCCCGCTGGAGACATATGCGATAGCCCTGCCGAATGGCGGGGCTACATCTTGACCGTACGCACCCACGGCCTTATAGCCGCACGCATGATCAACGCCGCGACCATCCGCATCGCTCGCCGCCGCCGTAGTCTCGCGGCACGGGCGGTCGTCTGCGCTTGAGATCATCGCCCCTGCCGCCGGATCTGGTCCTGCGGCCTTCTCTTCAAGAAAACGCAATCCGGTCCGGCGGCTCCTAAGCGAAATAGGAGTGAGACATGTATACGCCACCGATGTTCAAGGCCGATCGCGCCGCAAGCCTGAAGTTTGCGCAAGCGCGCGGATTCGGCCTCGTCTGCGCCTTCGACGGAACCAAGCCGGTGGCATCCTCGCTGCCGTTCTATCTGTCCTATGCCGATGACGGCACTCCGCAGGCGGCGTTTCATGTCGCCCGTCACAATCCGCTGGTAAAGCTCGCGGACGGGACCGCGTGCTGGCTGCTGGCAGTCACAGGGGCCAACGCCTATGTCTCGGCAGACTGGTATGTTTCGCGCGATCAGGTGCCGACCTGGCTCTATCAGGCCGTGCATCTCACTGGCCCCGTGCGGAGATTGTCGGATGATGAACTCACCGTGCAGGTGGACATGCTGAGTGCGAAGTTCGAGGAGCGTCTGTTGCCCAAGAAGCCCTGGACCTCGGCGAAAATGACGGCCGGACGGTTTGAGGCAATGAAGGGGGCGATCGTGGGTCTGACGATGACGGTCGATGAGGTCGAGGGAAGCTTCAAGCTCAACCAGCACAAGACCGAGGCCGACTTCGCTGCGGTGGCCGGCGCGCTTGCCGCGCAGGAGGACACGGGGTCGCAGCAGATTGCCGGTCTGATGCGCGAGGCGCGGCCGCAAGCCTTTGCTGACGACAACGAACAGGCCTGAAAGGAGCGTGCAATGACCCTCACCGACACCCAGCAATCCGCAGCCGTCGGCCCCTCTACGAAGCCTGCCGTCTTCGTCGACGGCGCGTCCGGAACGACGGGCCTCGGCATCAACGAACGTCTTCGGCTGCAGGGCGACGTCGTGGTGAAGAGCATCGCCGAGGACAAGCGCAAGGATGCGGGAGCAAAGCGCGCGTTGATGGAGGAGGTGGATCTCGTCATCCTCTGCCTGCCGGACGATGCGGCGAAGGAAACCGTCGCACTGATCGACGGCATGGGCGCTGCTGCGCCGAGAATCCTCGACGCATCGACGGCGTTTCGGGTCGCCAGCGACTGGACCTATGGCTTTCCCGAACTCGCCCCCGATCAGGCAGACAAGATACGGACCGCGCGGAAAGTCTCAAATCCCGGCTGCTATCCGACCGGCGCGATCGCGTTGCTTCGGCCGCTGGTCGATGCCGGACTTATCCCTGCGGATTACCCTGTCACGATCAACGCGGTCAGTGGCTATTCGGGCGGCGGAAAGTCGATGATCGCAAGCTTCGAGGACGGCACAGCACCGGCCTTCGAACTCTACGGCCTTGGCTTCGAGCACAAGCACATCCCGGAGATGCAACTTTACGCGCGGCTCGCGCGCCGGCCTGTTTTCGTGCCCTCGGTCGGCAACTACCGGCAAGGCATGCTCGTCTCGGTGCCGTTGCAACTCGACACGCTGCCGGGCAAGGCCAAGGGGGCCGACCTCCAGGCCGCGCTCGCCAAGCGCTACGCGGGAAGCACCTATGTCTCGGTCATGCCGCTTGAAAACGCGGCCGCCAGAAGCGGGCGGATCGAGCCGGAGGCGCTCAACGAAACCAATCGGCTCGAGCTTTATGTCTTCGCCAGTGACAAGCATCGCCAGGCGGTCCTCGTCGCGCGTCTGGACAATCTGGGGAAGGGCGCCTCGGGGGCGGCGGTGCAGAACATGCGCCTGATGCTGGGCCTTTCCGAGACGTAGCCAAAGGGGATCGTCGTGCGGCAGGTCTCGCGACGATCCGAACGAGGTCGCCCAAATGCCTGACGATGCCGAGCTCGCCGGCGTACGCAACCTTCTGGTCACGCCGGCCGATGTCAGCGCCGCAGCCGCTTCGATCAGCGGCTCGGTGGTGGTCACCGAGTGCGTTGAAAGCAGGACGCTGGGCGAGATTTGCGGCTGCAGGATTTGGCTGAAGTTCGAAAACCTCCAGTTCACGTCCAGCTTCAAGGAGCGCGGCGCGTTGAACCGGCTCATGGCGCTGTCGGAGGATCAGCGACGGCGGGGCGTCATCGCGATGTCGGCCGGAAATCACGCGCAGGGCGTCGCTTACCACGCCAAGCGGCTGGGGATTCCGGCGACCATCGTGATGCCCATCGGCACCCCGATGGTGAAAATCGAGAATACGCGACGGCACGGCGCCGACGTCATCATTTCCGGGGCCACGCTGGAAGAGGCGGGCGCGTTCGCGCTCAGGCATGGCGAAGCGCTCGGCATGACGCTGATCCATCCCTATGACGACCCGCTGATCATCGCGGGGCAGGGTACGATAGCCGCTGAAATGCTCGATGCGGTGCCTTCTCTCGACACGATCGTGGTGCCGATCGGCGGCGGCGGCCTCATTTCCGGCGTTGCCGTTGCGGCGAGGGCGCTGAAGCCGAACCTGCACATCGTCGGCGTCCAGGCCCAGCTCTATCCGTCGATGTACAATGCCGTCTATGGCAAGGAGCTGCCGGCACGCGGCGACACGCTGGCCGAGGGCATCGCGGTCAAGTCGCCGGGCAAGATCACGACGGAGATCATCCGCCATTTGGTCGACGACATCGTCCTCGTCACCGAGGATCAGATCGAGCGAGCGGTCGCGACCTTGATCTCGATCGAGAAGACGGTGGTCGAGGGGGCCGGCGCGGCGGGTCTTGGGGCGGTGCTGGCCAGTCCCGAACGCTTTTCGGGCCGCAATGTCGGTCTCATCCTGACCGGCGGCAACATCGACACGCGGCTGATCGCCTCCGTCCTGACCCGCGAACTCGCGCGCGAGGGACGGCTGACACGGCTTGCGATCGACCTCGTGGATCGCCCCGGCCAGCTCGCGGCGGTTGCGCGGCTGCTCGCCGAATCCGGCGTCAACATCATCGAGGTGTCGCATCAGCGGACGTTTTCCGACCTGCCGGCCAAGGCGACCCTGCTGGAGGTCGTCATCGAGACGCGCGACCGGGCGCATCTGAACGACGTCATGGCCAGACTCGGCACGGCGGGATTTAACGCGCGCTGTTCTTGAGAGCGCGGACTCGGCACGCATCATTCGCCCGGCGTCATTGCGAGCGCAGCAAAGCAATCCAGGCTTTTTCTGCGGGTGTGGTCTGGATTGCTTCGGAGCTCACGCTCCTCGCAATGACGAGCCCAATTGAAAGAGCTCGTTCTACAGCAGTCCGAAGATCGCCAGCGCCAGCACGGCCTGGGCCAGGAAGCCGACGGTAAAGGCAATCGTGCGAAACACCGGCAGTCCCAGCGAATACACGATCAGATGCGCGACGCGGGCCCAGAAATAGACCGCGCTCGCGTAGACGGTCCATTTCGTGGAATAGTCGATCGCGTTGAGGATCAGCACCAGCGGCGCGAAGATCGCGATGTTTTCCACCGCGTTGTCATGGGCGAACATCAGCCGCGTCGCCCAGGCGGCGTGTGGCTTCGCGTCTCGCGCCGGATTGGCCATCGTGCCGGAGAGGCCGCGGACCTGCGCGCGGTTGACGATGTAGGGGATCCACAGGATGCCCGTCAAAATGACGGTCAGGGTCAGCCAGAACAACTCGGGTGTCAGCAATCCGGGCGTCATCGTCATCCCCTCACTCGATCTGGAAGCAGTGCCCCTGATCGGTTGCTTATAGCCCAACGCGCAACCCGGCGCTATGACCGGACCCGGACGTAGCTGCCGGGCGCATCCTCGATCGGCGGCAGCGCTTCGCTCTCGATGCGGCGCGCCGGCACCTCTTCCGCATCGATGCTGGACAGCCATTGCCGCCAATCCGGCCACCACGATCCCTTGTGCTCCTGCGCGGCCTTGAGCCAATCGGCGAGCGAAATGTCGCGGATATTCTCGTTGGTCCAGTACTGGTACTTGCCGGCCGTCGGCGGATTGACCACGCCCGCGATGTGACCGGAGCCGGAGAGCACGAATTTCACCGGGCCGCCGAAGAACTGCGAACCGTGGAGCACGGAATCGGCCGGCGCGATATGGTCCTCGCGGGTCGCGAGATTGTAGACGGGGACCTTGACCTTGGAGAGGTCGAGCAGGGTGTTGTCGAGAACCATGGTGCCCGAGGACAGCCGGTTCTCCAGGTAGCAGTTGCGCAAGTAATAAGAATGATTGGCCGCGGGCATGCGCGTCGCATCCGAATTCCAGTGCAGAAGGTCGAACGCGGCCGGCTGTTGGCCTTTCAGATAGTTGCTGACCACATAGGACCAGATCAGATCGTTCGAGCGCAGCATGTTGAAGGCCATGGCCATCCTGGCGCCTTCAAGCACGCCGGATTCTTGCATGTCGCGTTCCAGCGCCGAAATCTGGGGCTCGTCGACAAAGACCAGGAGATCGCCGGCGTGGGTGAAGTCGACCTGTGCCGCCAGTAGCGTGGCCGACGTCACGCGCACGCGCCGCTTCTCGGCAAGCCAGGCCAGCGTGGTGGCGAGCAGGGTGCCTCCGACGCAATAGCCCAGCGTGTGGACTTTCATTTCGCCGGTCGCCTTTTCGATCGCGTCCATCGCCGCGAGCGGACCCTGCTTCATGTAGTCTTCCCAGGTTTTCGCGCCGAGGCTCTTGTCGGGATTGACCCATGAAATGACGAAGACCGTGATGCCCTGGTCGACGCACCACCTAATGAAGGATTTTTCCGGGCGCAGATCGAGAATGTAGTATTTGTTGATCCAGGGCGGCACGATCAGGAGCGGCGTACGCAGCACCTTTTCCGTAGCCGGCTCATACTGGATGAGCTGCATCAGCTCGTTCTGGTAGATGACCTTGCCCGGCGTGGTCGCCATGTTGACGCCGAGTTCGAGGTTGGCGGGATTGGACTGGCGGATCTTCAGGACGCCTTTGCCGGCATCGATGTCCTCCGCCAGCATCTGCATGCCGCGAACGAGGTTGTTGCCGCTGGAAGCCAGCGTCTCGCGCAGCACTTCCGGATTGGTGAACACGAAATTCGAAGGCGCCAGCGCGTTGGTAATCTGCTGGACGTAAAACTCGGCCTTCTTGCGGGTGTGCGGATCGAGCCCCTCCGCATTGCGGACGAGATCGTGCGCCCATTGCGTGGTCAGCAAATAGAGCTGCATGACGAAATCAAAAAACTGGTTCGATTTCCATTCGGGGTCGGCAAAGCGCTTGTCGCGCGGCGACGGCGTGATCGCCGGAATCGCTTCTTGCCCTGCAAGGCGGCGTGCGGCCGCTCCCCACAGGTCGAGATAGCCCTTGGCGATCTTGGTCTGCAGGTCGGACGAGCGCTCGTTGTCCGACAGCCAGTATTCGGCGACGGCCGTCAGCGTCTTGATCACGTCGGCGATGTCGGTCGGCGGATTGTCTTTCACCTCGCCGCTTTCGCGCCGCTTCAAATAGGCGGCGAGAGCCTTGCCGCCGCTTTCCAGCGCCCGGGCGAGGTTCATCGCAAAGGCTTCGGTGTCGAATTTTCTCTCGACCGCAGTTTCAATGGTCACGTCGTTCATAGGCATGACACTACCGATTCATTGTGTGCGCGTCACCGCGGGATCACCGCGCTTTCCCGCTTAACGTTTCGGTGAGCATGTGCTGCATTGCGACAAATTAACGTGGTTCCGTCACATTGCAGCCCCATGGCTCTCCTGTACTCTTCGCGCTTAACCATTTCGCGCGACAATGGTTTGAGCTATGGCAAGATTGTGCGCCGCACGGTGCATGCGTGGGGGGACTGGTTCGGGACATGTCGGTGAATTGGCAAATGAGGGCGTTTGCCCTGGGGGCGCTGGCCTTGTCGGCGTTCGCTCTGGCTGGCTGCTCCAGCCCAATTGCCGATATGCCCTCGCTCGGCACGGCCGCCGACGACGCAGCAGCCAGGAAGGACGCGGGCGGCTTTTTGCCGGTCAACGCCTTGCCACCGGACCGCGATCAGGCCGTGATCCCGCCGGACCAGCGTGCCAAGATCGAGGCTGAACTGATCGCCGCACGGGATCGCCAGGCTTCGGCTTCGGCCGCCCAGAATCCTCCCGCGAAGTGAACGCTGGCACAGCCTTCACTCCATGCTAAAAGAACAGTGTTCAACCGGGCAAAGCTTGACAATTTTGTCTCCGAACTCGTGCCAACTCTCTGATTTTGCACGATTTCGGGGCGGGACCGGTTTCCGTTTGCAATGTCGAGCAATTTCGCGATTCTGCCCGTTCCGGTTGCCGGAGCTAAGGACCCATGGACGAATTTTACCGCATCCGCCGCCTGCCGCCCTATGTTTTCGAGCAAGTGATGCGGGCCAAGGCGGCCGCTCGGATTGCAGGCGCCGACTTTATCGATCTCGGCATGGGTAACCCTGACCTTTCGGCGCCGCCCCATGTCGTCGAGAAGCTGAAGGAAACGCTAGGCAAGCCGCGGACTGACCGCTATTCCGCCTCGCGGGGTATTCCCGGCTTGCGCAAGGCCCAGGCCGCCTATTACGCGCGGCGTTTCGGGGTGAAGCTCAACCCGGAGACGCAGGTTGTTGCGACCCTCGGGTCGAAGGAGGGCTTTGCCAATGTCGCCCAGGCGATCACCGCGCCGGGCGACGTCATCCTGTGCCCGAATCCGAGCTATCCGATCCACGCCTTTGGATTTCTGATGGCGGGCGGGGTGATCCGCTCGGTGCCGTCGGAGCCGACGCCGCAATTTTTTGAAGCGGTCGAGCGGGCGATCGTCCATTCGATCCCCAAGCCGATCGCGCTGGTGGTTTGCTATCCCTCCAATCCGACCGCCTATGTCGCGAGCCTCGACTTCTATCGCGACCTGGTCGCGTTCGCGAAGCGGCACGAGATCTACATCCTGTCGGATCTTGCCTATGCGGAAGTCTATTTCGACGACCGCAATCCGCCGCCGTCGGTGCTGCAGGTGCCCGGCGCGATCGATGTCACCGTCGAGTTCACCTCGATGTCCAAGACGTTTTCCATGGCCGGCTGGCGCATGGGATTCGCCGTCGGCAATGAGCGGATCATCGCGGCCCTGGCGCGGGTGAAGTCCTATCTCGATTACGGTGCGTTCACGCCGGTGCAGGTGGCGGCGACCGCCGCGCTGAACGGGCCGGAGGATTGCATTCGCGAGATGCGCGAGACCTATCGCAAGCGGCGCGACGCGCTGGTGGAGTCTTTCGGACGCGCGGGCTGGGACATTCCGCCCCCGGACGCCTCGATGTTCGCCTGGGCCCCGCTGCCTGCGGCTTTCCGCGAACTCGGCAGCATGCAGTTCGCGACGCTGATGGTGGAAAAATCGGGTGTGGTGGTGTCGCCGGGCGTCGCCTTCGGCGAGCATGGCGAGGGTTATGTGCGCATCGCCATGGTGGAAAACGAGCAGCGAATCCGCCAGGCCGCCCGCGGCGTGCGCCGCTTCCTTGAAAGCGGCATCGAAACATTGCACAACGTGGTTCCTCTCGCCAACCGGCGATAACATAAAGCCTTCCGGCAGGTTTGTTTTGTGATGGTCGCTCCCCTGAAACTGGGCATTGCGGGGCTCGGCACCGTGGGTGCTGAGGTGCTCCGTCTGATCGAGCGCCAAGGCAGCGCCTTGGCCGAGCGCTGCGGGCGTCCCGTGCGCGTCGTCGCGGTCACCGCGCGATCGAAGGCGAAGAAGCGCGGCCTCGACCTGCGCGGGATCGCCTGGGCCAAGACGCCGCAGGCGCTTGCGGAAGACCCCGAGGTCGACTGCCTGGTCGAGTTGATCGGCGGGGCCGGCAATCCGGCACTGTCGGCAATCGAGACGGCACTGAAGTCCGGCAAGTCGGTGGTGACCGCCAACAAGGCGCTGATCGCCAAGCACGGCCTGCGGCTCGCACGAGCGGCGGAGGCAGATGGCGGCGCGCTGAATTTCGAGGCGGCGGCGGGGGCGGCGATCCCCATCGTGAAGACGTTGCGCGAAGGGCTTTCCGGCACTTCGCTGAGCCGCGTCTACGGCATTCTCAATGGCACCTGCAACTACATCCTCACGCGGATGGAGCAGGAGGGCTTGTCGTTTGCGGAATGCCTGAAGGATGCGCAGCGGCTCGGCTATGCCGAGGCCGATCCGTCTTTTGACGTCGATGGGCACGATACCGCGCAAAAGCTTGCAATTCTCGCGAGCCTTGCCTTCGGCACCAAGGTCGCCGAGAGCGCCATCTATATCGAAGGCATTTCGTCGATTGCGCCGGAGGATCTGCGCGCAGCGAACGAACTCGGCTATCGCGTCAAGCTGCTCGGCGTGGCCGTGCGGACAGCCAAAGGCATCGAGCAGCGCGTGCATCCGACCATGGTGCCGAAATCCTCGTCGATTGCCCAGGTGATGGGGGTGACCAATGCGGTCACCATCGACGGCGCGGGACTTTCGCCGATCACCCTGGTCGGGCCAGGCGCCGGGGGCGCGGCGACCGCTTCCGCGGTGGTTGCCGATATCGCGGATATCGCGCGAGGCGTGCGGGTGAGCCCGTTCGGCCGTCCGGTCGACCGGCTGCGCGCCACCGAGAAGGCGCCGATGGAGCGGCATGAGGGCGGCTACTACATCCGCCTGATGGCGCGCGATCTGCCAGGCACCGCTGCGGCGATTGCGACCCGGCTCGCCGAGCAGAAGATTTCGATCGAATCGATCGTCCAGCGCCACAGCAACGGCGTTGACGCGGGCCGATCGACGGGAAAAGCTTCGCAGGTGCCTGTGATCCTGGTTACCTATGCAACCCATGAGGATGCTGTTTACCGCGCCCTGCATGCCGTGCAGCGCGATAAGGTCATCAGCGGCCGGCCGCAGGTGATAAGAATTGAAAAGAATTGACGCCCATCGAACCGGTGGCGCGTTCAAGGATTGACGGCGGGCCGAGAGGCCTATGAGACAGCTTTGAGGAGTGCGCCGATGTCGACCCATATTTCCGTTCCGCCGCAAATGCTGCTCGAGCGTATTCTGACCCTGGAACTCGTGCGGGTGACGGAGCGCGCCGCGGTTTCGTCCGCACGGCTGCGCGGCCACGGCAATGAGAAGCAGGCCGACCAGGCCGCAGTCGACGCCATGCGCCGCGAGCTCAACAAGCTGCCGATCGAAGGCACGATCGTGATCGGCGAGGGCGAGCGCGATGAGGCGCCGATGCTGTTCATCGGCGAGAAGGTCGGGCTCAATGCCGGGCCGAAGGTCGACATTGCGGTCGATCCGCTCGAAGGCACCACGCTGTGCGCCAAGAACATGCCGGGCGCGATCGCGACCATGGCGATCGCGGACGGCGGCACGCTGTTGCACGCGCCCGACGTGTACATGCAGAAGCTTGCGATCGGGCCAGGCTATCCGAAAGGCGTCGTCGAGCTCGACGCCTCGCCCGCGGACAATGTGCGACGGCTGGCGAAAGCGAAAGGCGTCGATACGTCTGCGATTACCGTGCTGGTGCTGGACCGTCCCCGCCACGCCGAGATCATCCAGGGCGTGCGCGCGACCGGCGCTGCGGTGCGTCTGATTACCGATGGTGACGTCGCGGGCGTGATCCATTGCGCCGATCCCGACAATACCGGCGTCGACATGTATATCGGTACCGGCGGCGCGCCTGAGGGCGTGCTGGCGGCAGTGGCGCTGCGCTGCATCGGCGGGCAGATGCAGTGCCGCCTCGTCCTCGACAGCGAGGAGAAGCGCGAGCGCGCCCACAAGATGGGCATCACCGATCCCAAGATGATCTACGGCATCGACGACATGGCAAAGGGCGACTGCCTGTTTGCCGCGACCGGCGTCACCACGGGCTCCCTGCTGTCGGGCGTCAAATTCCGCAAGGATGGCGTGATCGAGACGGAGACGGTGGTGATGCGCTCGGTCACGGGCACCGTGCGCACCATCAAGGCCGAGCACAGGCAGCTCGAGAAGTTCCACCTGGATTGAGGTGCCTTCGTCATTCCGGGGGCGCTCGCGGAGCGAGCGAACCCGGACTCTAGAGGTCGGGGTGCGAGATTCCGGGTTCGCGCTGCGCGCGCCCCGCAATGACAAAAAAGGAAAGCGAACATGTCCGATCTTTCGGCCGTCAAAGCGCTGATTTTCGATGTGTTCGGCACGGTGGTCGACTGGCGCACCAGCCTGATCAACGATTTCACCGGATGGGGCGAGAGGCGCGGCATCAAGGCCGACTGGACGGCCCTCGTCGACGGCTGGCGCGCAGTCTATGCGGCCTCCATGGACGAGGTGCGCAAACATCCTGAGCGCGGCTATGTGATCCTCGACGTGCTGCATCGCCGCTCGCTCGAGAAACTCGTCAGCGATCTCGGCATCTCAGGGCTCACCGATGCCGATCTGCACTATCTCACCATGGGCTGGCATCGCCTTCATCCCTGGCCGGACAGCGTGCCGGGGCTGTTGCGGCTGAAGACGAAATACATCATCTCGCCGCTCTCCAACGGCAACGTCGCGTTGCTCACCAACATGGCGAAGTTTGCCGGTCTGCCGTGGGACCTGGTCATGTCGGCGGAATTGTTCGAGCACTACAAGCCGGATCCCGAAACCTACCTCGGCGCAGCAAGACTGCTCTGCCTCAACCCAGGCGAGGTCATGATGGTGGCCGCCCACAACCACGATCTCAAGGCCGCGCAGAAACAGGGGCTGAAGACCGCCTTCGTGGCGCGGCCCACCGAATACGGTCCCTTGCAGAAATACGATTTCGAGGCCAAGGGCGACTGGGACATCGTGGCCGGGGATTTTGGCGGCATCGCTGACCGCTTGGGGTGCTAGCGCATGATCCGGAAAAATGCGTCGCCGTTTTCCGGAATCTATCCGCCCCCGCCGACGATGACGCCGAACCAGCCGAGCCCCTTGTAAGTCTCGTAGCCCGGGGTGGCATGGAAGGCGACCAGGGCGCCGGAGCGGTCGTGGTAGAAACCACTGCGCCGGCCATCCAGCGAAAGCGGCACGCGTTCGGCAAGCAGGCCCTGGCCGTCGGACGCTGCGATGACCCGGAAATTGGAATCAACCAGAAGCACGCGCGCCTTGTCGTCCGCGCCGACGCGCACGCCCTGCACGATGGCACGGGCCTGCGGCTCCCAGTCGAAGTGAATGGCGAGCACCGCGATTGGTTTGCCGTAGGCCTTGCCGCCCGCCCGGACGCTTGCACAAAAGGTCGCGACCTGCGCATTGCCGAGCAACGGCTGGCACTCGACATCGCCGGCGACATAGTCGTTGCCCGAGGCAAGGCCGCGCGCTTCCGCAAACCACCTGGTTGCTGCGACGCTGTGGCCTTTGACATTGAACCGATCAGGCCGGCCGTTGGCGATCACGTTGCCGTCGAGATCGCACAGCCAGAGATCGAGATAGACGGTATAGGCGCCGAGAATCACGGCAAGCCGCTCCGAAACATGCGCCACGGTGGCATCATCCGGCGCCATCGCACAATCGACGACGGCTGAATCGGTTGCCCACCATCGCACGTCGCAGGTGCGCTCATAGAGGTTGCGGTCGATCAGCTCGATGGCGTTCAGCGATAGGTCGACGAGGCGCTCGCCGCGCGAACGCTCGACCATATGCTCGATCGAGGTCATGAGGCTCGCGGTTCGCCTGGTGAGCTGGGTTTCCAGCTCGCGCGCGATCGTCTCGACCTGCTGGCCGACGCCACGCACCTCCTGCGCGACCACGGCAAAGCCGGCCCCTTGCGCGCCCGCGCGCGAGCTCTCGATGAGCGCGTTCAACGCCAGCATCTTCATCTGGTTGGTGATCTGCTGGATCGACTTGGTCTTCTCGCAGGCGATCTGGTTGACCTCCGCAGTCAGCCGCGCGATCAGCGCGGAAATATCGGATTCATCCTCGGCGGCGGCCTGGGTTGGAGAATGGGGGAGTGGCTTGGCGCGATGAGGCTGGAGCGCGACGGACATTAACGGACTTCCCAATGGCCCCGGTCCTGCGACCGCAATCGCGGCGGAGCAGCGAATCAAACGAATGGTTCACTCAAGCACTGTCGTTAAGGTCGCGGATGAGAGCTAATGCACCGTTTAATTTCTGAGGTTTACGGGGATGAAGGCTGCATCTTGTTTCGGCAACGTGCTGATTTTTTCAGCGATTCGGGATAGAGCGGATGAAATCGCCCACACGCGAGCGGCCGCTCAAGGCGCGGCGGCTCTTTGTCCAGCGCTCCCTTCGTGGTTATCTGCACGACCAGCATCATGCCGCTTGCCGCCTCAGCCTTCCCAATCGAAACACCGCCGGCCTTTCTCGGCGTCAGCCAGTCGCTGACCGGAAAGCTCTGGCGCGACCGGCTAGATGCGCGCGGCGCGGCACAGGCGCTCGCGATTGCGCAGCGCCATCAACTGCCCGAGCTGTTGGCGCGGGTGCTCGCCGGCCGCGATGTCGATATCGACGCGGTGCCGGATTTTCTCGATCCGACCATCCGCAAATTGATGCCCGATCCTTTCACCGTGACGCAGATGGAAGTGGCGGCCAGGCGCATTGCCGATGCGGCGGCGCGCGGCGAGAAGGTCGCGATCTTCGGCGACTATGATGTCGATGGCGCGACCTCGGCGGCGCTGCTCGCCTGGCATTTGAGGCATTGTGGGCTAGATCCCCTGATTCACATCCCCGACCGGCTGTTCGAGGGCTACGGTCCCAACACCGAGGCTGTGCGCATGCTGGCAGGGAAAGGGGCAACGCTGCTGGTCACGGTCGATTGCGGCACGACCAGCATCGAGCCGCTGGCCGAAGCCAAGAAGCTCGGCATGTCGGTTGTCGTCATCGACCATCATCAATGCGGGACCGAGCTGCCTGAGGTCGATGCGCTGGTGAACCCGAACCGGCCCGACGATCTCTCCGGCCTCGGCTATCTCGCTGCCGTCGGGCTGACGCTGGTCACGCTGGTTGCGGTCAACCGCGAATTGCGCAACCGCGGCTTCTGGACCTCCGACATGCCGGAGCCGGATCTCCTGGGCATGCTGCATCATGTGGCGCTGGGCACCGTCGCCGACGTTGCGCCGCTGATCGGGTTGAACCGCGCGCTTGTGGCCAAGGGGCTGATCGCGATGCGCCGGCGCGATCATGTCGGCCACACGGCGCTGATGGATGTGTCGCGGCTGAGCGGTCCTCCGGAGGCCTGGCATCTCGGCTTCCTGCTGGGCCCGCGCATCAATGCCGGCGGGCGCATCGGACGTGCCGACCTCGGCGTGCGTCTCCTGCTGGAAGGCGACGTATCGGAAGCCGCCCGCCTTGCGGCCGAACTCGACCGGCTCAACAGCGAGCGCCGCGTCATCGAACAGGCCGCGGAAGCGCAGGCCGAAGCCGAGGCGCTGGCCTCGCTCGGGCTGGAGGACAAGGGTTCTGTGATCGTCACGGCGTCCGAAGGTTGGCATCCCGGCGTGGTCGGTCTGGTCGCCGCGCGGCTGAAGGAGAAATTCGCGCGGCCTTCTTTCGCGATTGCGCTCGAGCCCGGCGGCATCGGCACCGGCTCGGGGCGCTCCATTCCCGGGGTCGATCTCGGCAAGGCGGTGCGCCAGGCGGTGGCCGACGGTGTGCTCCTGAAGGGCGGCGGCCATGCCATGGCCGCAGGCATCACCTTGCGGAAAGAGAAGCTCGCGGAGTTTCGCGCCTACATGGAAAACGCGCTTGCACATCAGGTGGCGCAGGCGCGCCATGTCAACGAGCTGTATATCGATGGCGCGGTGACGGCGCGCGCGGTCACGCCGGAGCTGGTGAAGACGCTCGATCGGGCGGGCCCGTTCGGCAGCGGCAATCCGGAGCCGGTGCTGGCGCTGCCTTCGCATCAACTGGTCTATGCCGACGAAGTCGGGCAGGCGCATCTGCGGCTGCGCTTCAAATCCGGCGACGGCGCGATCGTCAACGGAATGGCGTTCCGCTCCGTCGGGCAAAGGCTCGGCAACGCGCTGACCCAGCACCGCGGGCAGCCGCTGCATGTCGCGGGTGCGTTGGCGATCGACCGCTTTCAAGGCAACGAGCGCGTCCAGCTCCGCGTGCTCGATGTCGCACTGCCTGACCAGGGACCGGTCGTCATTCGTTGATTCCGTCATTCCGGGTTCGGCTCTTCGAGGCGCCCCGGAATCCAGAGATTGCCGCGCGAGATTCCGGGTCCGCGCTAACGCGCGCCCGGGAATGACAGCGTGACACCGCTCACGTTCCCTGCCGCAACCGCGCGAGCACGTTCAGGCCGCCGTAGCCATCGGCCGGCGAAATTCCGGTCTTGAGCTGGTAGTCCCGGATCGCCTGCATGGTGTCGTTGCCGACACGGCCGTCGGTGCCGCCGGTGTCGAAACCTGCCTTGGTGAGCCGGGTCTGCATTTCCTGCACCTCCGCCAGCGTCAGTGCGCGCTCGGAGCCGGGGAACGGCTGGATGAAGGGGCCGGCGCCAAGGATGCGGTCGCCGAGATGGCAGATCGCAAGCGCATAATTCATCGACGGGTTATAGCTGCGCACCGCGTAGAAATTCGGTCCCAAGAGGAACGCGGGCCCCCCGGGCACCGGCAGCCACATTTGCGCGGATGCGTTCGGCTGCGGGAACGGCTGGCCGTCCGCCCGGGTCACGCCGGCGCCGGCCCAGGCCGCATAGGTGCGATGGCCGCCCATCGCGCCGCCCGGGCTTCTCACCTCATGGCCCCAATGTTCGCCGCGGTGATATTTGCCCCGACTGACCAGGAATTTCGCAGTCGAGCCGAGCGCGTCGTCAGGCTTGCCGAAAGGCGAAATCTTGCCGTCGCCATCATAGTCGATGCCGACATTGAGCCAGACCTCCGGCATCCATTGCGTATGGCCCATTGCGCCGGCCCATGATCCCCGCATCTCCTCCGGTGTGCTCCAGCCGCGATCGACGATGCGCAGCGCATTGACGAGTTCGCTCTCCCAATAGGCCTTGCGGCGCGGCTCATTCCAGGCGAGCGCGGCGAGCGAGGGAAAGACCGGACGCATATGGTTCTTCTGCACCAGCGGATCGCCGTATGCGGATTCGACGCCCCAGAGCGCGAGCAGCGTGCCGCGCTCGACGCCAAAATCCTTTTCGATGCGCGCAAACAGCGCCGTGTTGTTCTTCAGCGCCTCCTTGCCGTGAATGATGCGCCAGTCGGAAACGCGGCGATTGATGTACTGCCAGATCTGCTCGCTGAATTCCGGCTGGTTGCGGATCTGCTTGAACACGGTCATGTCGGGCTCGACATGGCCCATCGCCCGGCTCCAGGTCGCCTCCGAAATGCCTTTGGCGAGCGCATGTTTGCGGAAACTCTCGCGCCATTGCTCGAAGCCGGGCGGTGCGGCCAGCGTGGCGCCCGGCGATGCAAGGGCAAGGGCGGAAAGGCCCAAGCGCAGCAGCGCACGCCGCGTCGGCCGGTTCCATGAATCAGGCTGCTTCATCACGTCAATCTAGCGCCGCGCGGACAGGGCCGCAAAACCGGCTTTTCCGCAGGAACCGCAAGAGCGTTCCGGATCAGGCCGTGGTGCGCAACCGGTTGCGGCCGAGAAAATAGATTGCGGTCGTGACGACCAGTAGCGCGCTGCCCAGCAGAATGGCCGTGAGCCCGAGTGGGATGAGAACGGTCGCCGGGTTGTGTCCGGGATTGACCAGCCAATGATGCAGGGAGGTCAGCACGAAGGCGAGCCCGGCAAATCCCGCTCCGCCGCCGATCACCACAAGCGCCCACATGCGCCGGAGCTGGCTCAGGCGTTCGCGGGCGATCGGCGTGCGCGGAGCGTGATGGCGGGCGACGCGCCGTACCAGCCGTGCGGCAAAGGCGATCGAGGAGAATCCGATCAGCACGCTCGCCGCACCGAGCCACAGCCTGGTCGGGGGATCGAGATCCGGGTATTTCTGCAGGATCAGGAGCGGCAGGTCGAATGCCGCGTGCAGCGCGAGCGGCCCCAGCAACATCAGGATGAGACTGAAGGCGCGCGCCCGGTCGCGGTTACGCCGATGCGCGCCAAGTGCGGTGCCGGACCGCGCCATCGCAAGATAGGCACCGGCGATGATGCCCAGCGCGCCGTGGAACGGTACGGTGAGCACGCTGCGCAGAGCCGCCAGCGACCGCCACATCTCCACATGCTGCACCAGGTAAGCGAGGTTTTCGTAGGCCGCAAAGCCCAGCCCTGCGGCCGCGCCATACACGACCGTGTCCATCGGATCGTCGAACGGACGTCGCCGCACCGAGACGGCGACGATGACCAGGATCTTGACCGCCTCCTCGGGCAACGCGACACCGAAGATCGAATGCACGGCCTCCGCCACCCACGGATTGTCGGGCGCGATGACGAGGTTCCTGAAAGGCGCACGGACCGCGCCCAGAAGCGAAATGCTGCCGGCGCCGAGCAGGAATGCGCCCCACACCCGCGCGGGCGAGCCGGGACGTTCGCCGGCGGCAATCACGAGCCACAGGATCAGAAGCGCAGGCGCGACCGCGGCGGTACCGATGACTGTGGGAAGCGACTCGAGCAGGTTCATCCGGTCCGGGCGTCTTCGGCGTTATCCAGGTTTCGGTTTGCAGCTTTCTGTCGGCACGAAAGGCAGGCTCGGCAAGAGCAGAGCCTAGCAGCCGCGGCAGATGTTGCGCATTTGCGCGCGCACCACAGTGTCGTCATCGTCTTGCGGGTCTGCATAGCCCGTGCCGTCCGGTCGCGTGGTCGGAATCGGGTGCGACGGTTTCGGCAGGGGAATCGGGTAAGTGGCGATCGGCGGATTGATCTTGTCGTAGCAGGTGAGCCTGAGGGCCGGGTCTGCGATGGTCTTGCAGTCCCGCGTGTCGGCAAGCGCGGCCTGCGTCAGGGCGCAAATCACCCCCAGCGCGGCGAGAAGTCTCATGAACGGCCCTTTCTCGGCCTCAAGAATCGTTGAGCACAGAGGTAACCCTCCGGCAGTCCTGATTAGCCAGTCAAATCAACGGGTTTTCGGATTTTCTGAAGACAAAATGCACGACTTCTCGCCGCCTGTCCATACGTGAATTGATGGAACGGGGAACTGTCGCCTCGGGATTCGCTTTGAGGATTGCGTGCATCGATCGACGAAGACGGATGCAATGAACTATGAGCCCTGGGCTTATTGCAAGGTCAGGTCCGCCAGAAGCGGGGCCACTGCGAGGCGCGCGGGTGATAGAATGCGGATCGCTCATCGGGCAGGGAGGCATTTGGGGTGAGGTGGCGACGCGACGCAGGAACCGGCCGGCGAGGGTACGAAGTCGTGGGTGGCCGGAAGTATGGTGACGGACGCGAGCCCAGCCGACGCGAATGGATTTCGGCGCCCCTCCACCGCGTCTCTTAGCGCGCGTGCCTGCCGGTAATTGGACAACAGATGCCCGCCCTTGACACTGCCGTCATTGTTCTTGCCGGGATCGCGTTGTTTGCAGCCTTTGTGAACGGCGCGATCGGCTATGGGTTCTCCTCGCTGACGGTGCCGCTCGCGCTGCTTTTCCATACAAACCGCATCCTCAATCCCGCGGTCGTCGTCATCGAAGTCCTGATCAATTTCTATGTTCTTTTTGTCAACCGGAGCGGCATTCCGGCCATATGGAGACGCGTATTTCCCATTCTGATCGGATTGTTGCCGGGTATCGCAGTGGGAGCCCTGGCTGTCGCTTCGCTGCAACCCGATTGGGTCAAATTCACCACCTACGCTGTCATTCTGCCCCTCATTCTGGTCCAGGCAGCCGGCTGGAGGAGGCCGATCCAGTCGACATGGCTGGTCGGCCTGCCCTTCGGATCGATGCTTGGCGTCCTGTACTCGATCACGACCATCTCGGGACCGCCCTTGGCGATCCTGTTCAACAACCAGGGCCTGG
The DNA here is from genome assembly GCA_964454955.1 of uncultured Bradyrhizobium sp. Classification (GTDB taxonomy): domain Bacteria; phylum Pseudomonadota; class Alphaproteobacteria; order Rhizobiales; family Xanthobacteraceae; genus Bradyrhizobium. Next base: position 18,213 of record CAYVVB010000466.1, read on the forward strand.
TCAAAGACGAGTTTCGCGCCGGCCTCGCATTGGTTCGCGCGGTGGAGTCCAGCGTAACCGCCATCGTCTACTACAAGCTTGGCCTGTTCATCGCCGAAAGCGCGCAGCTCTTGTATGTGTTTGTGCCTACCGTCGCGGTCGGCATACCGCTCGGCGTGTTCTGCATGCGCCGGGTCGACCCCGAGACGTTTCGCCGGATTTGCATGAGCTTCGACGCGTGGGTCGTCGGCTTCGGCCTGTCGCGGGCATTGATCGAACTGAACTTGGTGGCAAGCCCGTGGGCCTACGGCGTGATGGCGGCCACGATCTTGGTCGATGTCTATTTGCTGTACCTCTTTTTCACGCGCAGGAACGCCCTAAGGCAACCGCGTAAGACGTAAGCCTAGACGCTCGAGATGCGGCTTCAATTGCTGGCGGCGCCGGTCTTGGCCTTCGACTTCGCAGTCTTCGTAGCCGGCGTCGATGCCTTCGTCTTCGGCGCATCGTTCGCGCGCACCGCGCCCCAAGGGTCGCCGGGACCCTGGTTCGGAATGTTGCCGAGCGATCGCTTGTAGGCGCGCTCGGCCTCCTTATCGGCTTCTATCTGGCTCGGCGTCTTCTCCTTGTCCTTTTCGCCATATTGCTGAATATGATCCTGCGCGACAGCCGGTACGGCCGTCCGCGTCACGGCCATCAGCACGATCGCCACGGCGGCAAGGAAAAAGCGCATGCATGACTCCCTCGATTTGGGCGGACCATAACCAAAAGCCGCAGGCGCGCAAAGTGGGAAACCGGCCGAAACCCGGGCCGTTGACCGGCGCGGGCCTGGTGGACAGGCGGTCAGAACCCGACGTGCTCGTTGATATAGAAGGTGTTGAGGATCGAGATGCGGGGCCGGTCGGTCTTGATGGGCGGCCGGCCGTGCCAGCTCATTCTCGCGAGCGAATGATAGGCTTTCAGCACGACGAAGGCATATCCCACATTGGGAAGGAAGGGCATGGTCTTCACCGGCTCCAGGCAGTAGGAGCCGACATGCAGCAGGCCTTTGAGAGAGGCGCGATAAAGCGTCGTGCCCAGGGCCTTCTGGCTTGCGTCGGGCGGGCAGTAGAGCTGCATGGTCACGACCTTCTTGCGCGTGTCCGGATGCGGCTTGATCCGGTAGCCGTCGGCATCTTTGTAGACGACCGGTTTTGCCACCAGATTGAGTTTGGCGACGCTCGGCACCTTGTCGCCGCGCGCACGAATTTCCAGCCCGTCATGCAGCTTGACGCGGATTGCCCTTTCGACCTCCTGCGACGTCAGCATGGCAGACACTGCAGCCCACATCGTGCGTAAGTGCGGGTCGATCCTGTCGACGTTGTCGCCGTAGAGGCGCAGCGCTATGCGCGTTCCCGTGCCGGTGATGGGATCGTATCCCTCGGTCGGTATGTTCCGCACCAGGTCCCGATAGAAATCCGCAGGAAAGAAATCGCGGAAGAAGATGTGCGGGTAGGGGGAGGCGGAATAATCGGCGGCTTTGATGCTGGAGACCGCGTGATCGACAAGTTCGTCCGCCAAATGGGACGTAGAGGCTTCCGCAAGTGCCGCCATGGAGGTCCCCCCAATGCTGCCCTGTTCACCTGAAGTCGTCGAACTATGATGTTGCCGGACAGGCAACGCAAATCACTTGTATGATGCTTGCGCAGGCGAGGCCGAGTTTGTCGATGAGCCGGCAACTTGGCGGCGGAAAATTGGCTCCAGCGGTTAGTTGCGCCTGCCCATGAGCAGTGCATTTTCCGTCATGCTCGCCATAAACCCTTCCAGACTCCTTAGTCTCTGCCGGGCCAATTCTCTGTGGAGCCCGCGAATCTTCTCCGACTCGGCAACGAACGTCTCATAGGCCTGCCTTGCGAAGTCGGCCTGAAGCACAAACGCCTTGTCGAGTGACCGCACGCCTGCGAGGTTTTCGAAAAACGATCTGGTCTGCTCGAGCGACTTGTTTGTGTAGTCGCCATAGGCACTGGCGATCGTTTGAAAGCTGACCGCAACGGACTCCGCCGCTACGGGCGCGGCCGTCGGGCTGGTCGGGGGGACATCGGCGGGGGCGACGTCGAGCGGGGCGTTATCGGCAGAGCCGGTGTCGACTGTGGGGATATCGGCAGCCGCGGTGCCGATCGGAGGGATATCGGCGGAGCCGCTGCCGCCCGGGATGCTGTCGGTCGGCGCGACCGGTGCGCTGATCTGTGCCTCGGCGTCCTGCGGTCTGTCCGACTTGGAGCTCCTTTGCTGACCGGATTTCCGGTTCCGCGACTGGACTTTGCCTCCCGGCGATTCCGTCTTCCGGCCGCGCTGGCCGGATTTACCGACTGCTTTGTTCTCGTCTGGCGTCAACACTTGGATGGCTCCGTGGCTTGAATATCGCTTCAAACCACAAGCTTCCGCCATGTTTGCGCTGGATTCGGGGTAGGGGCTTGTCCCTTGCGCGGCGCTGATGTGTTGACATTTGGAAGAATGAACGCCGGCGCCACGGAGACCCGCGCTTCAGACCGTCAGGCCGCGGCGCGCATCGGTAGCGGGAGGTGTCGATCCTGCTGCAACCGAACCGGCCGGCTCCTCAGGCCTGAGCACGATGAGCCGGTTGAGATCATCAAGGTCGTATCTTTCGACGAATTTGACCGCGAAACCGGTCCTGAAAATTCTGACGACGCGGCCGATGCAGGCCCCGACCGCGAGCGGCATCCCGACCGGCGGCTGCAATTCGGCGGAAACGGCGGCGCCGGATCGTGACATGTCGATGATGAAGCAGCCATGGATGCTGCCATCGGCCAGAGTCAGCATCGACTGGGACGTTCTGGGAATGATACGGACCTCCCCCCTGACGTCCTTGATGCTTGGATCCTTCAGCTTGCTCTCGAGCCAGGTGAGCTTCTCCGCGAGTTGCACGCGCCGCGCGCCCGTCATCTCCATCTCGAACAGGAAGCCACCGTGGGTCGTATCGCTGATGGAGCCCACGAGCTCGCCGAACTCGCTGAAGTAGGACGTCAGGCGGTCGCCGACCCGGCCGACCACCGGCCCCTCGACGATCATGCGAAAGGGAGAGACGCGCTCGGTGCGGCAGGCAAACGTCCGCAGCTTTCCCTTCGCGCTGTACCAGCGGTCGAGAGAATAGCTGCCGCTGACAGCAATGTTGACCGCACGCTGCCTGCGAAATCTCTGGACGGACACGAACGACGTCTCCCCGATCGGACTACCGGGCTATAGACGCGGAGAAAACTAAGAGACGTTGAATGTTCCGCGGCAAGCAGAATTACCGCTAACCGTCTTGCCGAAAAGCCGTATGCATTTTCGTAAAGTTGTCCTGAGCGCCGGCGATCAGCCGTCGGAGAATGGCCCGCCGGTGATCCAACCTGATCCCATCCTTTAGCGGACGAACTTGACGCCGGCCGAGTTGCCCCTGCGCCAGATCACCTGGCAGGTCCGCCCGGTGCGGGCGTCGCGGGCGAACGCCAGTCTCAGCCTCGCAGGCAGCGAACCGGCTTCCTCGAGCAGGAGCCGGGCTCCGGTGCTGGAAATATCAGCGACCACGCACTGGCGAGCCGCAAATCCGCCGTCCAGCGTAATCCAGGCCGGCTGTCCGAGACGTTTGCGCGCTTCCCGCTTTTTCGTGAGTGCCATGGTCCCTCCCGAGAGGTCCAGTACCGCTGGAGGCCCTAAAAAAACGTTGATCTTTCAAGGGAAAAGGTGCCCTTCGGCAAGGAGCGAATATGGTGCCTCGGCCCGCTTGCTCCTCCGCGCAAACGCCACTATACGTTCGCCGGCCGAAGGCGCGCCGCAGTCCTGCGCCCGCCCACGGCTCCGGTCGATCTTCGTTTCAAGACAATGATTTCCCGGAACTTTGCGAAAGCCTTGCGTTCGCTGCGAGCCCGTCTTCGCGGCAAAGCGTTTGCTCCCTTCGTCTATCGGTCAGGACGCCACCCTTTCACGGTGGAGAGAGCGGTTCGATTCCGCTAGGGAGCGCCAGCAAAAATCGAGACCTGCTGAAACGGCTTCGCGCGGCGCGACCAACAACTCTCGAATCTTGGTGCAAAAAAACGTGCTGCCGCGTGCGGCGCACTCCCAAAGCCACGGCTAGTGGGAACTGACTGTGGAGTCGGAGGCGTCCCTTTCCGCCAGCAGCCATCTTCTGAATTGCCGAATCGGGCTCGCGTCGCGCTGCTGGCGACGACAGAGAACGTAGTAGGCACCATCGCTCTCTGCGGCTTCCACGATCGTCGTAACGAGCCGTCCGGTCAGGATATCGTGCTCGGCCAGCGCCCGTGGTACCAGCGCGACCCCTTGTCCTTCGATGGCCGCCTGCATGGCGATGAAGAAGTGCCCGTATTGCGTTCGAGGCGGGCTCGCCTGCAGTTCGATCCCGAACGCACGGAACCAATCCGGCCATGCGTTGGGCCGGCTCGCCATATGCAGGAGATCGAATTTCAGAAGATCCTTGGGAGTCGTCGGCTTGCCGCGACTGGATAAGAGCGAGGGCGCGCAGACCGGAATGAGGACGTCAGGCAGCAGCTTGTCAGCGTGAATGGAATTCCAGTCCGTCACCATTTCGAGGTCAATCCGAGGCCGATCGTTACGCGATGGAGTATCGGGCAGGTGGCCCACCCGGATCGCAACGTCGACCTGGTCCTTGCCGAAATTGACGGGGAGGATCGAGGTGATCATTCTGACCTGGATTTCGGGGAACGCCGCCGAGAAGCGGTGCAGGCGAGGTGTCAGCCAGCGCATCGCGAAAGTGGGCAGAACGGTGACGGTGAGAAGCTTGCTCGTCGCCGATTTCGTCAGTTCGAGGGTAGCCTGCTCGACCCGGTCGAAAGCATCCCTTGCAACCGGGAGGAAGTCGCGTCCCTCTTCGGTCAATTCAACGGCTCTGGTCATACGCCGAAAGAGCAGTACGCCAAGTTCGACCTCGAGCGCCCTGATCTGCCGGCTGATCGCTCCCTGGGTAACGCACAGTTCTTCGGCCGCGCGGCTGAAGCTGAGATGCCGCCCAGCCGCTTCGAATGCGCGCAACGCGTTCAGATTCGGCAGTCGGCGGCCCATCCCATCCCCTCTTTAGTTTTGACGGCACTATAACTGGGCCGGATCATCCCAGCAATCTTCGTGCCACGGCGCGCCGACATGCTGGAAACTGAGGGCTGCCGTCGAATGCATTCCGCCCGGTAATGCAGCGTCCACAAAAACTCGATTGTAGCGCGACCGACGATACGGAAATCTCAGCACAACAAGGCGGCTGCACCGGAGATCGTTGCAGTCGTTTTCAGGAAACCGGCCGGCCGCCGATGGGCTGCTGTGCTCATGGCGTTCGCTCGATGATCGCCGGATGGACAATGCAATGCTGCAAAGCAACCAACAGGATAAGTGTCTCGAGGGTCGGCGCGAGGCCAGTCGGACCACAAAGATCGCCATCGCCGGCCTCGGCGCGATCGGTAAGGTCCTGGCCCGCCGCCTGAGCAGTGGCGACATCGCTGGTGCCGAACTGGCGGCGGTTGCCGCCCGCGACGTTCAGAAGGCAAAGGCCACTCTTTCGGAGTTCGCCGCCGATGTCCCGGTTCTGAAATTCGATGAGCTTCCCACCGTTGCCGATCTTGTCGTCGAGTGCGCTCCGGCGGCGCTGCTCGCCGATATTGTTCGCCCGATGCTCTCCGTCGGAAAGAAAGTGATGGTGCTCAGCGCCGGCGCTCTGCTGGACAGGCCGGATCTGATCGAACTCGCCAGAACGACGGGCGGCCAGATCATCGTGCCGACAGGCGCGCTGCTCGGACTGGACGCCGTCTCCGCCGCCGCAGAGGGAACGATCAATTCCGTCAGCATGATCACTCACAAGCCGATCAACGGCCTCATTGGCGCTCCCTACCTCGCAGCCAATCACATCTCGCTGGAAGACGTGAAGCAGCCGTTGAAGATTTTCGAGGGGACCGCTCGCGAAGCGGCATCCGGTTTTCCGGCAAACCTCAATGTCGCGGCCGCGCTGTCATTGGCGGGGATCGGCGCCGATCGTACACGGCAGGAAATCTGGGCAAACCCCAACATCACGCGCAACACCCACGTCATCACCGTCGAGTCCGACTCCGCTCGCTTCGAAATGAAAATCGAGAACATCCCCAGCGAGAACCCGAAAACCGGAAGGATCACGGCGCTGAGCGTCATCGCTGCCCTGCGCAAGATGAATGGTCCGCTCCGTGTTTCCACCTGACCGCTCCTGCCGGAGTGCAATGAATCTTCCCCCATCCGCCGAAGGATAAATTCAGATGGCAAAACTTGTTCTCGGTATTGGCTCGTCCCACAGTCCCACTCTTCTCATGGAGCCGGGTGCCTGGCGCGCCCGCGCCGACCGCGACGATCGCACAACGCACGCGCTGCATGATTTCTCGGGCAAACTGGTCAGCTACGACGAATTGCTCGCGCAGGTCAGCCCCGGCGTGCTGGCCGAAATCGAGCCGGACGTGTTGAACAGCCGGCACGAGGCCAATCAGAAGGCGATGAAGAAGGTCGAAGCGACGCTCCTCGAGGCGGATCCGGATCTGGTCATCATCATCGGCGATGACCACAAAGAGGTCTTCCAGGAAGACAATATGCCTGCGCTCTCGATCTATTGGGGCGACACGATACCTTACAAGCCGCAAGGCATGATGAAGTGGAAGTACGACGAAACGCTTCGTCAGAATCTCTGGTATCCGCAGGAACAGCGCGATTATCCGGTCGCTTCAGGTTTCGCCCGGCGTCTGATCGAAGACCTCATGAAGCGCGATTTCGACGTCGCGCACTCCAAATATTTCAAGCCGGAGCAGGGCATGAGCCACTCGTTCGGCTTCGTCTACTATAAGCTGATGACGACCAAGACCTTTCCGATCATCCCCGTCAGCATCAACACCTATTATCCGCCAAACCAGATCACGCCGTCGCGCGCATTCCAGCTCGGGCAGGCGATCAGGAAATGCATCGAAGCGTGGCCGGAGGATCTGCGCGTGGCCGTCATCGCAACCGGTGGTCTCAGTCATTTCGTTGTCGACGAAAAGTTCGACAAGGACTTTCTCGATCTGCTGGAGAAGGGCGATATCTCGGGGCATGCCCAAATTCCGCTCGAGAAGCTCCAGTCGGGCAACTCGGAGTTCAGATGTTGGTCGGCTCTCGCGGGGGCCGTCGCCGGCATGAAGATGAACTTGATCGACTACGTGCCGTGCTATCGCAGTCCGGCGGGAACGGGTTGCGCGATGGCCTTCGCCACCTGGCGCTGACACGGATGGTCAAGCCATGACTGTACTTCAACGAGGCGCGACGCAGCTATACTACGAGGTTCACGGCGATGCAGGTCCCGCGCTTGTCTTTGTGCATGGCGTCGGCGGAAACCACGCGAGCTGGTTTTATCAGATCGAAGCCTTCTCGCGGAGCCACCGCGTCATCGTCTTCGATGCCCGGGGTTTTGGAAACTCCGACGACCGGGACGATCTCGGTCGTGAGGGCTTTGTCGATGACCTCCGGCTGCTTCTCGACGAGTTGAAGATCGATCGGGCCGTCCTGATCGGCCAGTCCATGGGCGGCGGGACCTGCCTGGAATTCACCTGCACGTGGCCCGCGCGCGTCCGTGGGCTCCTGCTCGCGGATACGCTAATGGGATTCACGCTGCCCGAAGACATCCGCGATTTCATGGCCGATCTGACGCGGAGAGCCGCGCAATGGTCCCAACTCGAGCGCGTCCTGGGAGCGACGTTCAAACGGGAAAATCCGGCGCTCTCTCTTCTGTATACGCAGCTTGCGAGCTTCAACCAGGTGAATGTGCGTACCCTGAAGGGCGTGCAAAAGGCAAATTCACCGGAGAGGCTCGCCGCCACGCGCGTTCCAACGCTCTTTCTTGTCGGCGAGGAGGACGTTCTGTTTCCCCCGCACGCCGTCCAGGCAGTCCAGCGGCGGGTGGCGGCATCGCGTTTCGTGTCGATCCGCAAGAGCGGGCATTCGGCGTATTTCGAGCGGCCGGACGTTTTCAATCAAATCGTCGGGGATTGGATCGCCGACCTGCCGGAATGAACCGACGTGGCAGCGTTGAAGATCGCCACGAACCTAGCAGCTGAAGATGCGCACCGGGATTTTCCATGCAGCCCCACATCATGAAATCGATCGAGAGCGAACCGGCAGAGGTCCAGCGTGTCGAAGCCGGACCATGGGCAGAGCGATCGCTCTATCATCTTCATTACAGGAACGTTTCGCGGTGGTTTAGAGCGGAGGGGCGCGACAAGGGGGTTGTCGCGCTTGACTGCGTCACCGTTGGCATTCGTCCGCGGGAAATCGTCGCGGTGATCGGCCCAAGCGGATGTGGAAAGAGCACGCTGCTTTCCCTGGGGGCCGGCCTCGACATGCCAAGCGGCGGCTCGGTGGAGATAAATGGGGAGCCGGTGCGCGGTCCGCGCCCCGACGTTGCATTCATGCTTCAGAAGGACCTTCTTCTTCCCTGGCGCTCGATCGTCGAGAACGTCGAATTCGGGATCGAGATCCAGGGGTTGCCCCCGGGGGAGAGGCGGGCACGCGCCGACAGCCTTCTGGAGCGGTTCGGGCTGCTCGATTTCGCGCGGATGTATCCTCATCAGCTTTCCGGCGGCATGCGGCAACGCGCGGCATTGGCCCGGACAATGGCATTGCAGCCGACGACGCTCCTGATGGACGAGCCGTTTTCAGCGCTGGATGCTCAGACGAAGATCAAGCTGCAGGGCGAACTCGTTGCGGCGGTACGTGCGGCGAATGTCACGGCGCTGGTCATCACGCACGACCTGACCGAGGCGGTGGTCCTTGCCGACCGCATCTACGTGATGTCGCCCCGCCCGGGTCGGATCATCAAGGAAATACGCGTGGACCTGCCAAAGGACGAGGATCCGGTGGCTCGCTACTTCGATCCGGCAACGACCCGATATGTCCGCGAAGTGTGGTCTGTGTTGTCTTCAGATAACGGTGGCTTGTTGAGGGGGACTGTATCATGAAACGTTTTAGCTTTGGCCTGATCTTGATTGCCTGCGCCTGGACGGCGCCCGCTGCCGCGCTTGATCACGTCCGCTACATTCTTCCGGTCCCTGCGGAAACACCTTCCGTCGGGATCTGGGAGATCGCGAACTATCTCGGCTATTACAAAGACGAGGGTATCGAAGTCGAATTCATCGTGGGCAAGGGCGGAGTGGACGCGGCAACTCAGGTCGGCGCCAACAACGCGGAATTTTCCGGCGGAATTGGCGACACCTCGATGATCGTCCGCGGTAACGGCGTGCCGGTGAAGGCGATCATGCTGCTCGGCGGAGGCTCACTGACGGTGTTGTCTCTCCGCCGCGACGCGGGCATCAAGCAGATCGAGGATCTGAAAGGCAAGGCCATCTCGGTCCTCGGTTATCAGGATACGACCTATTACTCGCTCCTCGGCGTATTGGGCTCCGTCGGTCTCAAGAAGAGCGACGTCGACGTGCAGGCGCTCGGTCCAGCGGGAATGACTCAATTCCTGGTTTC
>CAYVVB010000467.1:0-1641 GCA_964454955.1 uncultured Bradyrhizobium sp.
CGGGCGACACGCGCTGGAAGGTCCCCGGCGTGCTCGACTGGTCGACCGGCGTCTACAATCCGCGCGTTGATGTCACGCAGGACACGACGACGCTCTATGCCTCCGACCGCGACGTTTTCCTCTTCCTGGTCGACGACCTCAACCCGATTGAGGCTGGCCGGCTGCCCGACGGCTCGCCAGACCTCTACTTCCGCGGCTTCTACTGCTGGAATTCTGAGGTGGGGGCCAAGACGCTCGGCATCGCCAGCTTCTATCTTCGCGCCGTTTGTCAGAATCGAAACCTTTGGGGCGTCGAAGATTTCGAGGAAATCACCATCCGCCACTCGAAATACGCTGCCTCACGTTTCGCGCATGAGGCGGCGCCGGCTCTGACCCGCTTCGCGAACTCCTCGCCGATGCCCTTCGTCAATGGCATCAGGGCGGCGCGGGAAAAGATCGTGGCCCGCACCGACGACGACCGTAGCGAGTTTCTGCGCAAGCGCGGCTTCTCGAAGACCGAGACGGCGAAGATCATCGAGACCGTCTTGACCGAGGAAGGGCGCAAACCTGAGAGCGTCTTCGACTTCGTGCAGGGCATCACCGCCGTTGCGCGCGACAAGACCCACCAGGATGCCCGGCTCGACCTGGAGGCGCGCGCGAAGAAGCTGCTCGACCGGGCGGCCTGACTCCCGGAAAGCCGGAGATGCGGAACGGCGCGTTTCCGGCTTTCAACGCGGGCCAGCCTGACTCCGGCTAATTGGGAGCCAAAGACCCGCTGATTGGAAGTGACCGGCTGCTTCCTCCTTTCCCGGTCGTCGGTTTCGCGGCGCTGCCCTTCAGAGGAAGAGGGCGGCGCTGCGCTTCGTGACGAGTTGCATGCCGAGAGAGAGGCTTTCGGCGCTCGTCGCGGAGTATATCCCGATGGCTACCACTGTTCAGAAGATCACTCTCTCGCCTTCGCGCGACATCCCCTTCAACAAGCTCTTGCTCTCCCAGTCGAACGTCCGGCGCGTGAAGGCCGGCGTCTCGATCGAGGAGCTGGCCGACGACATTGCCCGCCGCGGCCTGCTGCAGGGCCTGAGTGTGCGGGCGGTCGTCGATCAGGACGGCGTCGAGACCGGCATGTTCGAAATCCCGGCCGGCGGCCGGCGCTACCGGGCGCTGGAGCTGCTCGTGAAGCAGAAGCGCCTCGCCAAGACCGCGCCGGTGCCGTGCATCGTCCGCGACAGCGGCATCGCCGAGGAGGACTCGCTCGCCGAGAACATCCAGCGCGCGCCGTTGCATCCGCTCGATCAGTTCCGCGCTTTCCTTGCGCTACGTGAGAAGGGCCAGTCCGAGGAGGAGATCGCCGCCGCGTTCTTCGTCTCGGTCAACGTGGTGAAACAGCGCCTGAAGCTGGCGTCGGTCTCGCCGGCGCTGCTCGACGTCTATGCCGAGGACGGCATGACGCTCGACCAACTCATGGCCTTCACCGTTTCCGGCGACCATGAGCGACAGGAGCAGGTGTTCGAGCGGCTGAAGGCCTCCTACGACAAGCAGCCCTATACCATCCGGCGCATGCTCACCGAAGGCGCGGTCCGTGCCTCCGACAAGCGGGTGCAGTTCATCGGCGTGGACGCCTACGTGGCGGCAGGCGGCACAGTGCTGCGCGACTTATTTCAG
>CAYVVB010000468.1:0-26570 GCA_964454955.1 uncultured Bradyrhizobium sp.
GACGTCCCCTCACCCCGACCCTCTCCCCCGCAAGCAGGGAGAGGGAGAACAGAATCACCGCTTGTTGCGGATCGGGATGTTCATGTCCTCGATCTTGATCTCGCGCACCGGCTCGTTCACGGCCCAGGCGAGGTTCGGGTCAACCTTGACGCGGAAATGATACATGCTCTGGAGCGCCTGATGGTCCTCCTTGCGGAAGATCATCTTGCCCTTGGGCGTGTCGAACTCCAGGCCTTCCATGGCGGCGATCAGTTTCTCGGTGTCGGTGGATTTCGCCTTGGTCACCGCAGCGACCACCGCCATGCCGGCCGAAAAGCCACCCGCGGTGAAGAAGTCTGGTGGCGCGCCGAAACGCTTCTGATGCTCGGCCACCAGCCAGTCGTTCACCGGGTTCTTCGGGATGTCATAATAGTAGTAGGTCGCGCCCTCCATGCCGGGGAGGCGCTTGTAAGCGGCGAGCGCCGGCAAGATGTTTCCGCCGGTGGAAAGCTCGATGCCATAGCGCTTGGGATCCATGTCCTGCAGCTTGGTCAGGGGATCGCCGGCACCGGCCCAGACCACCCAGATGATCTTGCGGCCCGGCTTGTCCTTCAGCGCGTCGAACAGGCGCTGGCCCGCGGCGGTGAAGTCGGTCGTATTGGTCGGCACATATTCTTCCGCCGCCAGCGTCGCGCCGGTCTTCGCCAGCGCTTCCTTGAATGCGGCGACCCCGTCGCGCCCGAACGCATAGTCCTGCGCCAGCGTCGCCACCGTCACGCCGGGCTTGCCGATCGCCACCGCGTTCGAAATCGCGTCCTGCGAGGAATTGCGCGCTGTGCGGAAAATGTACCTGTTCCATTTTTCGCCGGTAATTTGATCCGCGACCGCGGGCTCGACGAGCAGGATCTTCTTGTTTTCCTCGGCGACCGGGAGATCGGCAAGCGCCGCGGCGGAGGAGGTGGTGCCGATGGCTATATCGGCCTTGTCGTCCTGATAGGCCTCCGCGAGCGCAGCTTTCGACAGGTCCGGCTTGCCCTGGTCGTCCTTGGTGATGATGACGATCTTGCGCCCGTCGACTGTCATGGTGCCCTTGGTGGCGTATTCCAGACCCATGCGAAGCCCGGTTTCGGTTTGCTTGGCATAGGCCTCGAGCGGCCCGGTCTTGCCGTAGATCAGCGCGATGGTCAGGTCATCGGCCCGTGCTGCGGTTGACGTCAAGGCGGCGACAATTGCGGAAACGACCAAGGACCTGCGCACGGCTCTCCCCCATGTTGGCGTGGGGCAACTGATAGAGGGAGGCGTCGGCCCGGGTCAAGGCGTCCGGGCCCCGCGGCGATGGTTTTGTGGCCGAGCATGGCCCGCGCCGGACGCAGGGCCTCTCACATGCGCGGAATACGGCATTGCATGGTGCAGTGTACGCCGCTCCTCAAGTAGGTGATCTCGGCCTTGCCGTCGAACGACAGGAGCGCCGATTTCAACAGCTTGGTGCCGAAGCCGGCGGGACCGACGGTTTCCACCGGAGGACCCTCGGTCTCGTCCCAGGTCACGCTGAGACGATCATCCGACACGGTCCATGACACCTGCAGGAATCCGCGGGCGGCGGAAAAGGCGCCGTATTTTGCAGCATTGGTGGCGAGTTCGTGGAGAATCAAGGCGAGGCTGACGGCGAGCTTGGAGGGAAGAAACAGCGGCTCGCCGTTCAGGTTGAACCGGACATGCCCATACGGTCCGAGCTCGGAGAGCAGAAGATCCTTGATGTCGCAGCCCGCGTCGTCGGCGCGTCCGATCAGATCGTCGGCCGTCGACAGCGCGCGGATTCGATGGTCGACCGCCGCCCAGATCTGCGGCTCCTTCTCCAGCACCTGATGCAACACGGCGTGAATGGTCGCCAGCTTGTTCTTCAGCCGGTGCTGCAGCTCGGCGACCAGCATCTTGCGATACTCCTCCTCCTCGATGACGCGCTTGGATATCCGCCGTTCCCGTACCACAAGCGATCGATAGTGCTCGACGCCCCAGATCATGAACGCGCACACCGCCCAGTAGATCAGCAGCAGCGCAAACCGCGCCTCGTCAGCCCTCGCATCGCTGAAATTCAGCGCGACGCCGAGGGCGCCGCTCGCGATCGCCGTAGCGATGCCGATCCGCGCTCCCGAAACCGCGGTCGCAAGAAATACGGCCAGAATGTAGGGCGTGAAGAAGACGTCGGGCCGGATCAGCGACAGGCCCCAGCGCGCCGCGGTCGCCAGCGCGAGGCAAACCGCCGCAAAGCCGGTGCTGAACAACAGAGACGGTTGGGATATTCCCTGCCAACCTTGCCGGAACTCGTCGCGCAGCTTCATCTTCCTCCGATCGGCCCGTCCGGCAGAGCCGGATCAGGACCGCTACCCGCGCGTAAGATACGCGTTTCACATCTGCACGCATAGCTTGCCCCCGTTCGCGTCGAACGGGAATATGGCTTCGTGCGGAAGATGCTTCGGGTTAGCGTCAATTGGATTTCAACCTGGATGAGAGAGGCAATGACATGGGACGACTCGACGGCAAGATTGCGGTTATCACGGGTGCAACCAGCGGCATTGGCCTGCGTACGGCGGAAATTTTCGTGGCGGAAGGCGCGAAGGTCGTGGTCGCCGGCCGCCGCGTGCCCGAAGGCGAGGCACTGGCCGGGCGGCTCGGGGGCAACTGCGTCTTTCGCCAGACCGACGTCACGGTGGAGGACGAGGTCGCGGCGCTGATCAAGCTTGCGGTCGACAAATTCGGCCGCATCGACTGCCTGTTCAACAACGCTGGAGGCCCGGCGCAGACCGGCGGCATCGAGGGGCTCGAGGTCGAGCGCTTCGACCTTGCCATGGCGACGCTGGTGCGCAGCGTCATGCTGGGCATGAAGCACGCCGCGCCCTACATGAAAAAGCAGGGCTTCGGCAGCATCATCAATAATGGCAGCATCGCTGGCCGACTGGCCGGCTTTTCGACCTCGATCGTCTACGGCGCCGCCAAGGCCGCGGTCATTCATCTCACGAGGTGCGTGGCGATGGAACTCGGAGAATCCGGCGTTCGTGTCAACTCGATCTCACCGGGCGCGATCGCCACCGGCATTTTCGCCAAGGCGCTCGGCCTCTCGGTCGAGGCGGCGGAAAACACGCCGACGGTGATGCGGGAGGTCTACAAGAGCGCGCAGCCGATCCCGCGCGCCGGCCTGCCCGAGGACATCGGCTATGCCGCGGTATTCCTCGCCAGCGACGAATCCAGCTTCATCAACGGTCACGATCTGGTGGTGGATGGCGCGATCACCGGCGGCCGCAACTGGTCCCAGCAGCAGCAGGGCTATGTCGCGCTGCGCAAGGCATTCGACGAGAATGCGGGGTAGGTTCTTGTTTCCCGTCATTCCGGGACGCCTCGAAGAGGCTCACTATGGTGCGTAATTGCGCACCATAGTTAGGACTACGCGTGCCCCGGAACAATAACGTCAGTTCACACCGGCTTCACCATCACCCGCAAGCCGTCGCGCGGTTTGGGGATCGGCCACATCTGCCACTGTGCCTTGTAGCCGGGCGGCAGCGTGACCGAGAGATTCTGCAGGAAATGCCGCGCAAAGCATTTAGCCTGCATATAAGCGAAGTGCAGGCCCAGGCACATGTGCGCGCCGCCGCCGAACGGCACGAAGGCGAAGCGGTGACGGTTGCGCTGCGGCTCGTCGGCGAAGCGCGTCGGATCGAACGTGTCGGGTTCGATCCAGATGTCCGGCATGTGATGGGTGAACAGCGGATTGACGCCGACCATGGTGCCCGCGGGAATCGCAAAACCGTTGAAGCTGAAGTCGCGCACCGCGCGCCGCGGCATCGACGGGACGGGCGGCTTCAGCCGCAACGCCTCCTTGAAGGCCATTTCGGTCAGCGGCAGGGCGTCGAGATTTTCGGAGCTGGTCGGCGCGTCCGGTGCAAGCCCGAGCCCCGCCACCTCGGCGCGCAGCTTCTCCTGCCATTCGGGATGCGCGGCGAGCTCGCCGACGAAGGAGGTCAGCGATGACGTCAGCGTGTCATGGGCGGCCATCATCAGGAAGCTCATGTGGTCGATGATGTCCTGCTCGGACAACAGCGCGCCGTCGTCATGCCTTGCCTTGCAGAGCTGCGAGAACAGGTCGTCGCCATCTTCCTTGGCGCGGCGGATCGGGATCTGTTCGGAGAAATAGGCGACGATGCGCTTGCGCCCCTCGACCCCGCGCGCCATCTGGGTGCCCGGCAGCGGCCGTCGGATCGGCGCGACTGCGGCCGCGACCATGTCGACGAAGGCCTTGTTGATATCATCGACTTCAGGGCCGATATCGGCGCCGAGGAAGGCTCTCGCTGCGAGATCGAGCGTGAGCTGCTTCATCGCCGGATAGACCAGCAACTCACCTTCCTGCCGCTTCCACCTGGCGACCCGCGCGGCGATCCCCTCATCGAGCCCGACGAGGTAGGATTGCATCGGCCCCGCCTTGAAGGCGACGGAAAGGGCCTTGCGATGGACCCTGTGCTCGTCAAAGTCGCGCAGCATCAGTCCGCGCGGAAACAGCCGGCCCAGGATGCGCCCCCAGCCGTGCTCGGAGGAGAACAGCTTCTGCTGGTCGAACATCACGAGCTCATTGGCCTCCGGCCCGAGCAGGACGATGGAGGTCTCGCCGAACAGATGGCTGCGATAGACCAGCCCGTATTTCCGGGCGTTCGCCTCGATGTGCCCCTTTGGATCGGCGAGCACCTGGAGCGTCTTGCCGATGATCGGCCAACCCTCGTCGCCGGGGATATGTTTCAGCGAATTGCGCCTGGGTGGGGTAAGGCTCGTCGAGGGAAGAGCCATCGACATGGCGGTCGCTCCGGTGCTTCTTGATGTCCCATAATATGCGCCACATCGGAGCTTTGTCAGCCGTCTGCAGGGCTCATGCCTGCTTTTTCGTCGATTCCTTCTGCAGATCGGGCGCGTTCACCGGCGGAATGGCGACCCGCCCGGGGCCGGTATGGGCGAGCGCCGCGGCGGCCTTGTCGTTTTCCATGATCTTGGCCAACACGGCCTGACCGGCGCGCTCGAAGATCGCGCGGTTCTCGATCACGAACCTCTGTGACTTGCGCAAACCGTCGATATAGCCGTTGATCTCCGGCACCACGTAGCGTGCGACCATGTCCCAGCTACGGCGTGTGTTTTCCGGATTTGCCCAATCGTGGGCAAAGCCGATGATGACGCCGACGTCGCCGGACAGGCGCATCACATTCTTGATGGTCTTCACGAGATCGTCCGGCGTGCCGATCGTGGAGGCCGCACCTTCGACGAACGCGGTCTTGTCCACGGCCTCGTCCGGCGATTTGAAGGCGGTCAGCCCCGGCCGCATCAGGGTGCCGACATTATATTCATTGTGCCAGCGCATCAGCCCGGCCCCTGCCTCGCGCCGCGCCTGTTCGCGCGTCTCGGCGATATGCCAGCTGAGCAGCACGCGCCAGTCGGAGCGGCTCACAGTGGTGCCATGCTTCTTGGCGGAATCTTCGGCAAACTCCCATTGCTGCGCGAGCGACATCAGGCCCTGCGTCGACATCGAGCCGAGCGAGATGATGCCGATGCCATACTTGCCGGCAAGCGTCATGCCGGAGGGCGAAATCTGCGACGCCACCGCGAACGGCATCTCCTCCTGCAAGGGCAGGATCTGTAGCGCCGCGTCGTTCATGGTGAACCAGTCGCTTTTCGCGGTGACGCGCTCGCCGGCAAACAGCTTGCGAATGACCGCGATCGCCTCATCCTGGCGGTCGCGCTGGGTCATCGGATCGATGCCGAGCGTGTGCGCGTCGGAGGCGAGGGCGCCGGGGCCCGAGCCGAAAATGGCGCGTCCTCCGGTCATGTGATCGAGTTGCACCATGCGCTGGGCGACGTTGAAGGGATGGTGATAAGGCAGCGAGATCACGCCGGTGCCGAGCCTAATGCGCCTGGTGCGCTCGCCGGCCGCCGCCAGAAACATCTCCGGCGAGGCGATCATCTCCCAGCCGCTCGAATGGTGTTCGCCGCACCAGAACTCGTCATAGCCGAGTGCGTCGAGCTGCTCGACGAACTCGAGATCCCTGCGGAATTGCAGCATCGGATGCTCGCCGATCGGGTGATGCGGGGCGAGAAAGGCTCCGAATTTCAGGCGCGCCATGGTTTCCTCCCGGCGGAAAGTTTTTATTGTCGATTATTGGGCGGCATGCAGGCTACGTGCGAACAGGTCGCAAGGCAATTGTCCGCGGCGTTCGGACGTTCAGGCAGGATGCTGCCATGCACGCAGGCGATGGATCGCTTGCGGCGTCAGGCTGTAGGCGTCGACCGTGCTTTTCGAGAAATTGGCCGCGGCTTGCGGATCAGCCAGCAACTGCATCACGACCAACGCCAAGGGCAGCGCGCACCAGGGGTCCGTCCATAATGGCACCAGCTCCTCGCGCGAGCCGCGGTAGCGGCCCGAACTGGTTGCGAGCAGGGCGATCTCCTTGAAGATGTCGCGCCGACGATGGCGCCGCCTTGCGGCGTCAAGAAGCCCCATCAGTCCGAGCCGTGTCAGCACGCCGGCGCGGCCCTGCCCTTGCGGCTTCGGAACCTCGCCGAGCGAAACCTGAAGCAGCGCGCCCGCCAGATCGACTCCGGACAACCATGCGTTCATCGGCTCGACCAGCCGCGGGTTGGCGTCGATGAAATACAGCGTCCCCGACGCATCGCGGATATAGTCGAATGACAGGGCGCCGTGCCATTTCAGCGCGCCGCCAATTCGTTCGACGATGTCGCGGACCTCTTCACTGCAGACGCTGAGCTTGAGCACATCGCCGCCGCCCGGTCCCTCGGCCAGTTGACGGTAGATGTGACAGGCGATCAGCCGCCCGCGATCGAACACGGCTTGGGTGCGCTCGATCGCGCCGGTCACGGCAGCCTGGACCAGCAGTCCTTCCGCGAAGGCCCCGTGCTGTTCAAGCCGTGCCAGCAGCGCGTCGCGCTGGCGCTCGTCGCCAACCCGCCACACGCCCGTGCTTGCAGTCCCGAACGCTGCCTTGACGAAGAATGGAAAGGGCCGGTTCGCGGCGAATTCGGCTCCTGAGCGCACGACCTCGGTCGCCGGCTGCGGAACCTCGAGCCGCGCCAGCAATTCGGCAAGGCCGGCCTTGCTCTGCACCTCCTCGAATGCGGCAAAATCGGCGACCGCAATTCCAAGTTCGCGCGGCAGCCGTCTGTGCGCGGCCGCGAAGAGGTAGGCCTGTTCGTGCACCGGAAGCAGGGCATCGATGGCGCGCATCTTCACCACGTCCAGGACGGCGGCAAGATAGCCGTCGGGGTCGGCGCCCGATGCGGGCGCGACGTGAACGCGCTCCACAAAGCGCGAGAACCGGCCGAGGCACAGGGAATCGTTGCACATGAGCTCGACGCGATGGCCGGCAAGTCCCAGCGCGGTGATCGCCTCACGCGCTGACAGGCTGGACCCTTCGCTGAGCAGGATTTTCGGTTTTGCCCCTGACATGCGGGCTTAATTTAGAGCACCGGCGACGCCAAGCAAAGCAACTGCGTCGCCGGACAAACCGGGTTCTGTTCGGCGAGACTTCGGTCTAAAAGGCGCTCCGCCGGTCGCGGCGGGCCGCTCGGGCGCGGCTCGCCGGCATCGTGTTCATTCGAGGTTGTTTATGGTTTTGGCGCTATCCCCCGTTTCTCCGCGACTGTCCAATCCGCGGAAGCGGCAATTGATGGAAGAGATCGAGGCGTCCCTCGACGAGCAGGAGCGCTGGCGCAAATTCAACGCCGCCTATCACGAAGACGACTTCAAGTTCATGCGCTTTCTGATTCCGCCCGGAAAGCGGGTGCTCGAACTGGGCTGCGGCACCGGGGATCTGCTCGCCGCACTTCAGCCGTCCCACGGCGTCGGGATCGATTTCGGCCCCAAGACGCTTGCGCGGGCCGAGGCGCGCCATCCGCATCTCAATTTCGTGCTCGGCGACGCCGAAGACCCCGACACGCTGAAATCGATCCAGGGTCCGTTCGATTACATCGTGATCGCCGACACCATCGGCATGTTCGAGGACATCGACGGCACGTTGCGGCTGATCCACCAGCTTTGCGAGCCCTCGACGCGGATCGTGATCTCCTACTACTCCCATCTCTGGGAGCCGGTCCTGAAGACGGCGGAGGCGATCGGGCTGAGGCGCAAGCAGCCGAAGATCAACTACGTCGCCAATGCCGACTTCCGCAACCTGATGGACCTCGCCGATTTCGAGGTGATTTCTGCCGAGCAGCGGCAGTTGCTGCCGCAGCGCTGGCTCGGACTCGGGCCGCTGATCAACCGCTATGTGGCGCCGCTGCCCGGCGTGCGGAAATTGTGCCTGCGCACCTATCTGGTCGGGCGCCCGGTGCGGCAATTTCCGGACCGCAAGTTCTCGGTCAGCATCGTCGTCCCCTGCCGCAACGAGCGCGGCAATGTCGAGAATGCGATCTTGCGCATGCCGCGATTCGGAAGCCGGCAAGAGATCATCTTTGTCGAGGGCAATTCCAGCGACGACACCTACCAGGAATGCCTGCGCGTCCAAGATGCCTACAAGGATCAATGGGACATCAAGGTGTTGAAGCAGGACGGCAAGGGGAAGGGCGATGCGGTCCGCAAAGGCTTTGCCGCTGCGGAGAACGACGTGCTGATGATTCTCGACGCCGACCTCACCATGCCGCCGGAGGCGCTGCCGAAATATCATGCGGTGATCGAGAGCGGCAAGGCCGACTTCGTCAACGGCACGCGCCTGGTCTATCCGATGGAGCAGGAGGCGATGCGGCCGCTCAATTTCATCGCCAACCGCTTCTTTGCCTATTTGTTCAGTTACCTCGTCAATACCCGCCTCACCGACACGTTGTGCGGTACCAAGGTGCTGATGCGGAAGGACTATGAGGTGCTGGCGCGGGAACGCAGCTATTTCGGCAATTTCGACCCGTTCGGCGATTTTGACCTGATCTTCGGCGCGGCGAAGCAAAACCTGAAGATCATCGAGACGCCGATTCACTACAAAGCGCGGACTTTCGGCGAGACGCAGATCTCGCGCTTTCGTGACGGCTGGTTGTTGCTGAAGATGGTCTGGTTCGCCTATCGCAAGCTGAAGGCGGTTTGAGCCTGTCGCGTCATTCCGGGACGCGGAACGCGCGAGGTCGGAATCTCGAAGTCGTGACGCATCGCGCCGGACCGGCGGCTCCTTTGCTGGCTGCCGAATCATCAAGCTCCGCGCAGCACGCGTTGTTTGCAGCGCTCGTCATGTTCGCGTGTTTGAATGTGACGCGTGTCTCATTTCCGTCGCGGATGCGGCGCGCGGCGATCGAACCTTCATCAAACGCGCGCGAATGCGCGGAATCAAAGCTCAAATCCTGGGGATTGACAGCACACGGTCTTTTTATTTCGCACTGCAGCAACTATTTGGTGTTAGTGGGGGTTGGAGTGTTCCACCAAGGGGGCCACGCTTGTCTCTTGCTGAAAACGTCGAATTCCTAAGGCGCCTTCCCAAGCCGACCGATTGGCCGATTTACGGGGCCGGCCTGCGCGGCGAAGTGGAGAGCCCGCTGACCGAGATGCACGGCTTCGGCAGCAATCCCGGAAATCTGCGGATGTTCGCCTTCGTGCCGACCCGGCTGCAGCAGCCGCGCGCGCTCGTCGTCGTGCTGCATGGCTGCGGACAGACAGCGGCGTCCTATGACCTCGGCGCCGGCTGGTCGACGCTCGCCAAGCATTATGGGTTTGCCGTGTTGCTGCCGCAGCAGCAAGCCGTGAACAATCCCAATGGCTGCTTCAACTGGTTCAACCGGGACGACGTCGCCCGCGGGCGCGGCGAAGCCTGCTCGATCAAGCAAATGGTCGCGCGCATGGTGCGCGACTACGGCATCGATCCGCGCCGCGTTTTCATCACCGGCCTTTCCGCCGGCGGCGCGATGGCGTCGGTGATGCTCGCCGCCTACCCGGACGTGTTCGCGGCCGGCGCGATCATTGCGGGCGTGCCCTTCGGCGTCGCCGGCAATGTCAGGGAGGCGCTGAGTGCGATGCACGCAGCGTCGGGAAAAAGCGCGCCTGAGCTGGGCGAACTTGTGCGCAAGGCGTCCAAATATCGCGGCGCCTTTCCGAAGGTGTCGGTGTGGCACGGCAGCGCCGATCGCACCGTCAATCCCGCCAATGCCGGCGAGATCGTCAAGCAGTGGCTCGACGTGCACCATTTGCCGGCCGCGCCGATGTCGGAAGGCATGGTCGACGGCTATCCGCGCGAGATCTGGTGGAACGCCGACGGCGAGACGATCGTCGAGTCCTACACCATCACCGACATGGCGCATGGCACGCCGCTCGGGCGCGCCGAAGATGACAGGCGTTACGGCCGGCAGGGCGCGTTCATGCTCGAGGCCGGCATCTCCTCGTCCTATCACATCGCGAAATTCTTCGGCCTGACGGGCTGGATTCGCGAAACCAAGCCGGCGCATCCGGAATCGCCAAGCGCTAGGCTGATCCCGCCGGTGTCGCCGATATCAACGGTCGCGGTGCCGGAGCTTGCGGAGGTCCTGCGGCCGCAGGCGCAGCAGCGAACCGAGCCAAAGCCGGAAGCTGAGGCGAAGAAGAAGCAGCAACGCCGCGTCATCGATGTCGGCGCGGTCATCGAGCGCGCGCTGATCGCGGCCGGGCTGAAGTAGCGCTTCCGGCTGCTCAGAGCGACATCGACAGCGTCACAGTTCTCCGGTGATGAAGGGATTGGTCAGGCGCTCCTGGCCGAAGCTCGAGCCTGCGCCGTGGCCGCAGATGAAGCCGACATCGTCGCCCAGCGGCAGCAGCTTGTCCTTGATCGAGCTGATCAGGGTTGCGTGGTTGCCGCCGGGCAGGTCGGTGCGGCCGACCGAGCCGTTGAACAGAACGTCGCCGACATGGGCAAAGCGCAAGTCGTTATTGAAATAGACGACGCTGCCCGGCGAGTGCCCCGGACAATGCAGAATGTCGAATGTGAGGCCGCCGATCCGGACCTGCTCGCCCTCCTCGAGCCAGCGGTCGGGCGCAAAATCGCGCACGCCGGTGATGCCGAAGCGGGCGCCACTCATGACAACGTTGTCGAGCAGGAACTTGTCCGCCCGGTGCGGACCTTCGATCGGCACTTTCAGCGCATCGCGCAGTTCGGCCGCACCCCCGACATGGTCGATATGGCCGTGCGTCAGCAAGATCTTCTCGACCTTGACGCCGGTCTTTTCGATTGCGGCCAAGATCCTGGGAACGTCGCCGCCGGGATCGATCACCGCGGCCTGCCTGGTCGCCTCATCCCAGAGGATGGTGCAATTCTGCTCGAATGGCGTCACCGGCACGATGATCGCACCGGCCTTCGCCTTGGTTTCAGTTTCTTCAGTCATCGACCCACATTGACGATTTTCGCGCGAGCGCGAAAGCGAAAGATTCGTGCAGCACGGTTGCGGAATCGGGTAAGCTCAACGCCATGGAACAGCGTGCCCGCCAGATTGCCCTCGTTCCGCCGCCGGATCGCCGCCAGTCGGAGACCGCGCTCGCGGTCGCGCGGGGGACTGCGCGGCTGTTGCGCTCACTGGGCTTCTCCTGCATCGGCGAACTGCCGTTGCCTTCGGGCCGGCGGGCCGACCTGGTGGCGCTGAACGAGCGGGGCGAAATCTGGATCATCGAGATCAAGTCATCGGTGGAGGATCTGCGCGCCGATCACAAGTGGGAAGAGTATCGCGCTCATTGCGACCGGCTGTTCTTCGCCTTCACGCAGGATCTGCCTTGCGAGATTTTTCCAAGGGAAACCGGCCTGATCGTGGCGGACGCCTATGGCGCGCACATGCATTGCGACGCGCCTGAGCATCGTCTCTCCGCACCGACGCGCAAATTGATGACGGTGCGCTTTGCCATCGCCGCCGCGCAGCGGATGAACCGGCTGCTCGATCCGCAGGGGCATGCAGAGTTTTGGGAATGATTGCCCGCCTCGTTCACCTTGCCCCGCTTGCGGGGAGAGGGAAATTCTAGCTCGGACGGATTTCGCGAAACGCCTCGTCGAGCAGATGCGGCGTGTGCTTTCCCGGCGACAGCCGGCGGGCGCGTTCGAAATAGTCCTTCAGCGCCGGTCGAAAGCTCGGATGCGCGGTGTTGTCGATGATGACTTCGGCGCGCTGTTTCGGCGACAGGCCGCGCAGGTCGGCAAGTCCGTGCTCGGTGACCAGAATCTGCACGTCATGTTCGGTATGATCGACATGGGTGACCATCGGAACGATGCAGGAGGTCGCGCCCGCCTTGGCGGTCGACGGCGTCATGAAGATCGACAGGTAGGCGTTGCGGGCGAAGTCGCCCGAGCCGCCGATGCCGTTCATGATGGAGGTGCCGCGGACATGGGTCGAATTCACGTTGCCGTAGATGTCGGCCTCGATCAGGCCGTTCATGGCGATCACGCCGAGCCGTCGGACGACCTCGGGATGATTGGAAATCTCCTGCGGCCGCAGCACGATGCGCTTCTGAAGCGTCTCGATCTCGTGGTTGAACAGGTTCGCGCTCTCCGGGCTGAGCGACAGCGCCGTCGCTGACGCCAATTCCATATGGCCGGAGCGGATCAGGTTCAGCATGCCGTCCTGCAGCACCTCGGTATAGGCCGTCAGCTTTGCGAACGGGCCGTCGGCGAGCCCGGCCATCACCGCGTTGGCCACGTTGCCGACTCCCGACTGGATCGGCGGCAACGGCGCCGGCAGGCGGCCGCGGCGCATCTCGTGGCCGAGAAACTCCACAATATGTCCGGCGATCGCCTTCGACGTCTGGTCGGGCGCGGCGAATGTCGTGTGACGGTCCGGTGCATTGGTTTCGACCACCGCAATGACCTTGTCCGGATCGCAGCGATAGGTTGTCTCGCCGATCCGGTCTCCGGCGGAAAGGATCGGGATGGGAATACGGTGCGGCGGCAACCTGGTATTATAGTAAACGTCATGCATGCCGAGCAGCGCCGGATTCATCCAGGAATTGACTTCCAGGATGATGCGGTCGGCCTGATCCAGCCAGGTCTTGTTGTTGCCGACCGATGTCGAGGGGATGAGCCTGCCATCGGGCAGGATTCCCGCAACTTCCACGACGGCCACATCGAGACGGCCGAAGAAGCCGAACCAGACGAACTGCGCGACATGGCTGAGGTGGATATCGGTATATTCGATCGTTCCCTCATTGATGCGCTGGCGGGTCGTCGGGTCCGACTGGTAGGGCAGCCGGAGCTCGATGCCGTTGACCCGGGCGAGCGCGCCGTCGAGCTCCGGCGCCGTCGAAGCCCCTGTCCACACGCCGATCTTGAAGGGCTGTCCGCGCGCATGCGCTTCGTCGATGCGGCGCGCCAGCGCAAGCGGCACGGATTTGGGATAGCCCGATCCGGTGAAACCGCTCATCCCGACATTCTCGCCGGGTCGTACCAGCGCCGCTGCGTCGTCCGCCGACATGATTTTAGCGCGTAGAGCGGGTGACATCACCCGAGAAGACGTCATGTGCCGGGACTCCCGCAAGGATTGGAGGATCTTGCGCTTCCTTCAAGGGTCGATAATTCTTGGGTTGAATCAGCGGGCCCGCGAGTCCTCTCCACCTCTCCCGGCGAGGAGCGGTGCAAAGGTGCGCAGCCATCGCAACTCGATCCGATCTTTAGAGGCCGTTCGCGCGGTGCACGTTGAGCGATATCAAGAAATCCCTCCGCCCCGGCGTCATTCCGTCCAGTGCGGGGCGCTCAACGCGGGGCGCGCTTGGCGAGAATCCGCTGCAAGGTGCGCCGATGCATGTTGAGCCGTCGGGCGGTCTCGGAGACGTTGCGGTTGCACATCTCATAAATGCGCTGGATGTGCTCCCAGCGCACGCGGTCCGCCGACATCGGGTTTTGCGGCGGTTCTGATTTTTCGGCGCCGGTTGCAAGCAGCGCGGCGACGACATCGTCGGCATCGGCCGGCTTTGCCAGATAGTCCACCGCGCCCATTTTCACCGCAGTCACGGCGGTGGCGATATTGCCGTAGCCGGTCAGCACGATCACGCGCGCGTCGCCGCGCCTGCGCTTGAGTGCCGAGACGACGTCGAGCCCGTTGCCGTCGCCGAGCCGCAAGTCCACCACCGCAAAGGCGGGCGCCGCCTTGGCGATCTGCGCCAGACCGTCGGTCACGCTGTCGCAAGACGTCACCGTGAAGCCGCGCGCTTCCATGGCGCGAGCGAGGCGCTCCAAAAAAGGTTTGTCATCCTCGACGATCAGGAGCGAACGATCGGGGTACTCGGCAAGTTGAGCGGAAGCAGCCAAGGCGGGATCTCTTTGGTCGGGTGCACCATGATATGGCGCTACGAATGCTCGCTGCCAAGAGCACGAAAGGTGGATCGCATGAATGTGGCCTGATGCCGCGCTAAACCTCTGGTTCTTCATCGCTTTCGCCAGCCTCGAAGCGGCTGCGCGGCCAGGCGACGGAAACCACTGCGCCATGATCGGGAAAAGTGCGGTTGGCGAATGAGACCTTGGCGCCGGTGCGCTCCAGCAACGTGCGTGCGATGAAGACGCCAAGCCCGAGGCCGGAACGCTCGGCTTGTCCGTCGTCGCCGGCACGCCGGCGTGACAGGTAGGGCTCTCCGATCCGCTTCAGGATATCGGGCGCGAAGCCCGGCCCATCATCCGAAACGACGATCTCGACGGTATCCTTGTTCCACCACGCATTCACCTCGACCGCGGAGCGGGCAAAATCGAGTGCGTTTTCGAGGATATTGCCGATGCCATAAAGGATCGCCGGATTGCGCGTGCCGACCGGCTCCTTCGCGCTGGCGACCGCGATCCTGACCTTGATCGAGACGCCGAAATCGCGATGCGGCGCCACGATCTCCTCGATCAGCGTCGACAGCTTCATGCGATCGAAAGGCGCGCCGCTCGATGACAACTGCGTAATCTTGGAAAGAATGTCGCGGCAGCGTTGTGACTGCTCGCGCAGCGTCTTGATGTCGGAGGCGACGCTCGCATTGTCCTGCAGCGCCCGCTCCAGCTCGCGCGAGATCAGAACGATTGTCGAAAGCGGTGTGCCGAGCTCATGCGCGGCCGCCGCCGCAAGCCCGTCGAGCTGAGTGAGATGCTGCTCGCGCGCCAGCACCAGCTCGGTCGCGGCCAGCGCGTCGGAAAGCTTGCGTGCTTCCTCGGTGACCTGGAAGGCGTAGAGACTGGTGACTCCAATGGCGACGACGATGGAGAGCCACACGCCGAGCAGATAGATCGGCGGCAGGACCAGTGGCTCCTCGGCATCCCAGGGCAGCGGCTGATAGAAGAAGAACAGCAGCGAGGCGCAGGCGACCGCCAGCCCGCCCAGCGCAATGGTGTGGCGAACCGGCAGGGCGGTCGCCGAAATCAGCACCGGCGCCAGAAACAGGAAGGAGAACGGATTCTGCAGGCCCCCGGTGAAAAACAACAGTGCCGCAAGCTCGATGATGTTGAGCGCAAGCAGGCCGGCGGCATAGGCCGGCTCCAGCCGCTGCATCGGGTTGAAGGCGATCTGCAGGCCCAGATTGAGCAGCGCGGACAGCCCGATGATGGTGAGGCAGGGAATGACCGGCAGGTCGAATTCGAGCCCCTGCAGCACGACGAAAATGGCGGCGAGCTGGCCCAGCACGGCAAGCCAGCGCAGACGCAAGATCGTGTCCAGGCGCACGTGGCGCCGCG
Organism: uncultured Bradyrhizobium sp.; assembly: GCA_964454955.1. Classification (GTDB taxonomy): domain Bacteria; phylum Pseudomonadota; class Alphaproteobacteria; order Rhizobiales; family Xanthobacteraceae; genus Bradyrhizobium. The sequence continues at coordinate 15,642 of CAYVVB010000468.1, forward strand.
GGTGGCGAAAATCGGAAGCCGCAATGTCGGTCATGGATCGAGCTCAATGCGGGATAGGCTTATCACAAATTGTACGCTTCGAGCCGGGACGCAGTTGCGCTTATCGCCGCAATGGCCCATTGAACGACCCTCATGAAGGTCATCGACCCGGTTCCGCATCAATCGCCCGCAGCGGGTTCAAGAGGATCCGCGGCGATCGAGGTCGCGCATCTGACCAAGCTCTACAAGCAGACCCGCGCGGTCGACAATATCTCCTTCTCCATCGCGCGCGGCAGCACCACCGCGCTGCTCGGGGGCAATGGCGCCGGCAAGACCACGACGATTGCCATGATCATGGGCCTGGTGCTGCCGACCGCGGGCCGCGTCGCGGTGCTGGGTCATCAGATGCCGCAGCAGAGCGCGGAGGTGCTCGGGCGGATGAATTTCGAAAGCCCCTATGTCGACATGCCGATGCGGCTGACGGTGCGGCAGAATCTGACGATTTTCGGCCGCCTCTATGGCGTCGCCGGTTTGCGCGAGCGCATCGCGCGACTAGCCGACGATCTCGATCTCACCGAGCTTCTCGATCGCCCCAACGGAAAACTTTCGGCCGGCCAGAAGACGCGGGTTTCGCTCGCGAAAGCGTTGATCAACCGCCCCGAGCTGCTGCTGCTGGACGAGCCGACCGCTTCGCTTGATCCCGACACCGCCGATTGGGTGCGCAAACACCTTGAAAGCTACCGCAGGACCTATCAGGCGACGATTCTCCTGGCCTCCCACAACATGCTGGAGGTCGAGCGGCTCTGCGACCGGGTCATCATCCTCAAGCGCGGCCGCATCGAGGACGATGACAGCCCGGAAGGCATCATGGCGCGCTACAACCGCACCACGCTGGAGGAAGTTTTTCTCGATGTCGCGCGCGGCCGCGTCAAGGAGAGCGCACGATGACGGAGCTGGCGCTACGCCGGGGGATTTCCGCGAGCCGCATCGGCGCGATGATCCTGCGCTACTGGTATCTGTTGCTGTCATCCTGGCCGCGCCTGCTCGAACTCGTGTACTGGCCGACGCTGCAGGTCATCACCTGGGGCTTTCTGCAGACTTACATTGCGCAGAACGCCAATTTCTTCGCGCGGGCGGGCGGGACGCTGCTCGGCGCGGTGATCCTGTGGGACATCCTGTTCCGCGGCCAGCTCGGCTTCTCGATCTCCTTTCTGGAGGAGATGTGGTCGCGCAATCTTGCCAACCTGATGATGAGCCCGCTCAAGCCGATCGAGTTTCTGTTCGCGCTGATGGTCATGAGCCTGATCAGGCTTGCGATCGGCGTCCTGCCGATGACGTTGCTGGCGTTGTTTCTGTTCCACTTCAATTTCTACAGTCTCGGCCTGCCGCTGATCGCTTTCTTCTGCAACCTGATCTTCACCAGTTGGGCGGTCGGGATCTTCGTCTCGGGACTCGTGCTGCGGTTCGGGCTGGGCGCGGAAAGCATCGTCTGGACGCTGATGTTTGCGCTGATGCCGCTCGCCTGCGTCTATTATCCGGTCCACGTGCTGCCGACCTGGCTGCAATATGTGTCCTGGTTGCTGCCGCCGACTTACGTCTTCGAGGGCATGAGGGCGCTTCTGATCGATAGCGTCTTCCGGACCGACCTGATGGTTGCGGCGCTGGCGATCAATGCGATCGTGCTCGTCGCTTCATTTGCAGCATTTCTTGCTCTTTTGCGCAGCGCGCGGCTCAACGGTTCCCTGCTCGCGGGTGGCGAATAAGTCACTTTCCCGTGGAATTTCATCGTCTTCGCTGGCAAATGCGTGCAGAAATGACCATGTCTGCATTGACGCATTATTACTCATTGGCCACTATGATGCGTTGCGAAAGGGGAAGCTTGATCGATGCCTATTGGTGAGTTTGGCGGCGCACCGCCCTTGGCGGCTGAAGGCAGTCCGGCACTGACGACGCCGATGTACTGGATGTACGAGATGGCTCATGCCTCTCTCAATCCGGCACGGGCCGTCACGGATGCAACCAAGATCCTGTTCCAGAATCCGCTGAACCCCTGGGCGCACACCAACTTCGGCAAATCGGTCGCAGCGGTGTGCGAGTTGTTCGAGCGCACCACGCGCCGTTATGGCAAGCCGGAATGGGGCCTCAACGAGACCGAGGTCGCAGGCGTCCATGTGCCGATCGAAGTCCGAAGCGTTTGGGAAAAGCCGTTCTGCCGGGTGCTGCATTTCGACCGCAAGTTCGTCCGGCCGTTGCGCCAGCCGCAGCCGCGGGTCCTGATCGTGGCGCCGATGTCCGGCCATTACGCAACGCTGCTGCGCGGCACGGTGGAGGCTTTCCTGCCGACGCATGAGGTCTACATCACCGATTGGGCCGACGCGCGCATGGTGCCGCTGTCGGAAGGGCGCTTCGATCTCGACGACTACATCGACTATGTCATCGAAATGCTGCATGCGCTGGGCGGCAACATGCACGTCATGGCGGTGTGCCAGCCTGCGGTGCCGGTGGTCGCGGCGGTTTCTCTGATGGAAGCGCAGCGCGACCCGTTCGTTCCGATCTCCATGACATTGATGGGCGGACCGATCGATACCCGCCGCAATCCGACCGCCGTCAACAAACTGGCGGAGGAGCGCGGCATCGACTGGTTCCGCAGCCACGTCATCACCAAAGTGCCGTTTCCGCATCCTGGCGTGATGCGCAACGTCTATCCGGGATTCCTGCAGCTCAACGGCTTCATCAGCATGAATCTCGACCGCCACGTCGATGCCCACAAGAACCTGTTCCGCAACCTGGTGAAGGGCGACGGCGATCTGGTCGACAAGCATCGCGACTTTTATGACGAATATCTCGCGGTGATGGACTTGGCTGCCGAATATTACCTGCAGACTGTCGAGACCGTGTTCATCAAACATGCCTTGCCGAAGGGCCAAATGACCCATCGCGGCACGCCGGTCGAACCTTCCAAGGTCACGCGCGTTGCGTTGATGACGGTGGAAGGCGAGAAGGACGATATTTCGGGTCTCGGTCAGACCGAGGCGACACATCATCTGTGTAGCTCGATCCCCTCTCATCGCCGCGTGCACTACATGCAGCCGGGCGTCGGGCACTATGGTGTGTTCAATGGTTCCCGCTTCCGTTCGGAGATCGTGCCGCGCATCAACGATTTCATGATGTCGGCCGCGAATCCCAAGTCCCGACTCGCGATCGCAGCCGAATAAGCGCGTTTTGCGCGAAGACCTCGGATTCGGTGCGGAATTCGGGACCGACTCGGCCGCCTGGTAAGTGGCTGATCCGGCATAGGGAAGGGCGGATTCGCCGGTTCCAAAGGAGTGAGTGAGGCCTCAGTTTTTGAGGTCTCTGGAACCGGGCTAACTCGACCCAAATTTTTACGAATGAGCCCATTCTGTAGGGCCTGGACGCCCGTCAGGCCCTGTATATTGGGCAAATGATTTGTTTTTGCGCCGGGCGATTTCACTGGCTGCGGATGTGGCAGAGTCTCGGGGAACTCCTACCCCCCGGACGTACCGACATGGCCACTCGCGCGCTTCTTTATCGGCGCCCCTACGAACCCTCGACTCTTCTCATCAAGCATGGCTCGCAAGTGTTTGCGATTCGGCTGCGCCGGCACCGACGCGCGCGTCGTTACACCTTGCGCATTCATCCCACAGACCGCGAAGCGATCCTGACTGTGCCGCCGCGCGGTACGATCGCGGAGGCCAGAGACTTTGCACAACTGCATGGCGGCTGGATTGCAGCGCGCCTCGGTCGGTTGCCGAAAGCCCAACCCTTCTTGCCTGGTGCCGTGGTGCCGCTGCGTGGCGTGCCTCACCGGATCGTTCATCGCGCAGGCATGCGCGGCACGGTGTGGACCGAGACCCGCGACAGCGGAGAAAAGATCCTCTGCGTCGCAGGCGCCATCGAACATCTCGAACGCCGGGTGCATGACTACCTCAAGCGCGAGGCGCGCGCCGAATTGCAGAAAGCGGCACGGAATCACGCGGAAGCGCTTGGTGTGCGCGTCAAGCGGCTGTCGATCCGCGATCAGTCGAGCCGCTGGGGTTCATGCACCTCCGCGGGATCTCTGTCGTTTTCCTGGCGGCTCATTCTGGCCCCGCCCTTCGTGCTCGACTATCTCGCGGCCCATGAGGTCGCGCACCTCGTTGAGATGAACCATTCGCCGCGGTTCTGGAAAGTGGTGGCCCGAATCTGCCCCTCGGTGGAGCGGGCGAAAAGATGGCTCGATACCTGCGGCAACGACCTGCACCGCTACGGTATCGAGGATTGATCTCCTCCCGTCGTCCCGGCCGAGCGAGCAAAGCGAGCGCGTGATTTGTGAAAACGGCACGCTGGTCGACGGCCTTTGCAGCACAAAGGCCTGTGTTCATGGCGGCCCGCTTTCGCGGGACGACCGTCACTACCGCCCGAACAGCCGCTGAATCAGCCAACCATCGAGGCCTGCATCGGCCTCCGGTCGCACCGCGCCGCGGGTCGGTGCCGGGCGGGTCCCGCCTGCGGGCTGCGGCGCAGGAGCCGTCGGCGCGCTGACTTGCGCGGCAAGCTGGGCGAGGTTGGGAAGCGGCCCGGCCGGTTGCGAATTCGGCAATGGCGCCGGCTGCACGCCCTGATGGGCAACGCGCATAAAGCGGGTCCACACCTCCACCGGCAATCCTCCGCCAGTCGCCTTCTTGGTCGGCGTGCTGTCGTCGTTGCCGAGCCAGACTCCCGTGACGAGATCGGCGGTGTAGCCGACGAACCAGGCGTCGCGGAAATCCTGGCTGGTGCCGGTCTTGCCGGCGGCTTGCCAGCCCGGAATCTCCGCCTTGCGCGCGGTGCCCGAGATGAGGGTCTGCTCCATCATCGTGTTCATCATCGCCACATTGCGCGGCTCGATCACCTGATTGGGCTGCTCGGGCTGACGCGCATAAAGCACCTTGCCCTCCAGCGTACGTATCCTGGTCACGACGTGCGGCGAGACGGCGAAACCGCCATTGGCGAAGGCCGCATAGGCGCCGACCAGTTCGGTGACGGAAACCTCCGACGTGCCCAAGGCGATCGAGGCGTTGGGCTCGAGCTTTGACGAGATGCCCAGCCGGTGCGCGGTCCGCACAACGTTCTTCGGCCCGACCTCGAGCCCGAGCCGCACCGCGACGGTGTTCAGCGACATCGCAAGCGCCTGGGTCAGCGTTACTTGGCCGAAATATTCGCGGCTGTAGTTTTCCGGCTTCCAGCCCTTGATCTCGATGGGCGCATCGAGGCGGACCGTGTCCGGGGTCAACCCCTGCTCGATCGCGGTGAGATAGACGAACGGCTTGAACGCGGAGCCCGGCTGGCGCTTGGCTGTGACCGCACGATTATATTGGCTTTCCGCATAGTTGCGTCCGCCGACCATGGCGCGGACCGCCCCGTCGGGGCTCATCGCCACCAGCGCGCCCTGGTTGACGTTGAATCTCACGCTCTTGGCGGCGAGTTCGTCGATGACAGCGGTCTCCGCGGCGCTCTGAAGCTTGGGATCGATGGTGGTTTCCACCACGATGTTTTGCTCGATCTGGCCGATCAGGTCGTCCAGCACCTCCGAAATCCAGTCGGCCACGTAGTTGATGGTGCCGGCGCCGGCCGGCTTCACCGACATGGCGGGATGGGCGCTCGCGGCCTGCGCCTGCGCGGTGGTGATGAACTTGGCGTCGGCCATCGCCGCCAGCACGGTCTTGGCGCGGTCTGCCGCGCCTTCCGGATTGCGGTTGGGCGCAAGCCGCGACGGCGACTTGACGAGGCCGGCGAGCATCGCGGCTTCGGCCAGCGTGACGTTCTTGGCGGACTTGCCGAAATAGCGCTGGCTCGCGGCTTCGACGCCATAGGCGCCGGAGCCGAAATAGACACGGTTCAGATAGAGCTCGAGAATTTCGTTCTTGGAATATTTGCGCTCCAGCCACAGCGCGAGCTCGGCTTCCTGCAATTTGCGCGTGAACGTTCGCTCCTGGGTCAGAAACAGGTTCTTGGCGAGCTGCTGGGTCAGGGTCGAGCCGCCTTGCGACACGCCGCGGTGCAGAACGTTGGCCACGGCCGCGCGCGCAATGCCGAACGGATCGATGCCGAAATGCGAATAGAATCTGCGGTCCTCGATGGCGATGAAGGCTTTTGGCAAATAGGGCGGCAGCTCCTTGAGCGCGACGTTCGCCCCGGCCATTTCACCGCGCTGCGCCAGCACGCTGCCGTCGAGTCCGACGATCTCGATGGTCGGCGGTCGCTTCGGGATCTCCAGCGATTGAATGGGAGGCAGGTGTGCGCCGGCCCATATCACGGCCCCGACCACCGCGATCCCCGCCCACAGTCCGAGAACCACGCCCCAATAGATCAGGCGTGTCGCGCTGATGCGGCGCGGATTCCCGCGGCGTTTGCTGCGTTTGGCGGGCATTGCGGCTTTTCGCTCGCGCCGTGGCGGCTCCTCGTCCTCGTCTTCCTCTTGCCTGCGCTTGGGCGCGGATTTCTTCGCCTTGTCCTGTGCCGACGGGATGCGATCCTCCGGGCTCAGGCGGAGCGCGGCGAGCGAGGCGCCAAGCCCGAATTGCGGCTCCTTGCGTGCGCCGCTTTTTTTTCGTCCCCACGCCATACGCAGCTCACGCCTACAAAGGTTCCCCCGCACGCTACCGGGCGGAATTTAAGGGCCGGTTACGCAGAGGTTAATGCGGGATTAGGAGGTGCGGCGGCACGTGGTAAGAGTGGAACATCCAGGACCCGGAGCATGATCCGGAAAAGTGGAAACCGGTTTTCCCTCGCGACAAACCCAAGCGTTTGCGCGGAGATCATGCTCAAACAACGAGAGAGAGAGAGCCGCATGGGCCATATCGATCCGACCAAGGACGTGTTCGCGCAATTTCGAGCCAACGATCGGCCGGGTCCGATTCACATGCTGAATCTGGTGCGCCTGCGCCCACAGGCGGCCTATCCCGACGGCCGCAAGGCAACCGGCGCGGAAGCCTATGCTGCGTATGGGCGCGAAAGCGGGCCGGTGTTCGAACGGCTGGGCGGCAGGATCGTCTGGCAGGGCCGGTTCGAACTGATGCTGATCGGACCGCAGGAGGAGCGCTGGGACCATTGCTTCATCGCCGAATATCCGAGTGTTGCCGCCTTCGTCGAGATGATCCGCGATCCCGTCTACCGTGAAGCGGTGAAGCACCGCCAGGCTGCCGTCGAAGACTCCCGCCTGATCCGTCTCGGCGTGCTGCCGGCCGGCAAGACGTTCGGGGAGATTCCGAAACCGTAGGTTTTGCGCTGTCGTTCCGGGTCTGGTCCTTCGGACCAGACCCGGAATGACGGTGCCAAAGATGGCGCGCAGATGCCTGGCACGGCAGCGTGATCCGCATATGCGATAGCCTTGCGGGATGACGGGTGGCTCTCAGCCGGCCACGCCCGCATCTTCGAGGATCGGGCCGAACAGCTCCCAGCGCTCGCCGTTGAACCGCATCATCTGCAGCTGCTTGTTGACGCGATAATCAGTCGGCGAGGTGTTGATCTTCATCCCGGGCAGAGCGAGATCCCCCTGGACGTCCTTCAGCGAGGTCGCCTGCTTCATGACGTTCTCGCGCGTGAGATTGTCACCGCACACCTTGAGCACGTGCACCAGAAGCGCAGCGGTGGAATAGCCGTAGGTGTTGAAGTTGGAGTTCTTGTCGCCCTCGGGATAGTACTTCGCCATGAAATCGAAATACCTCTTCATGCCCGGATCATCCTTCCAGGTCGGATCGAGCGGGTCCTTGCCGTAATTCACCGAGATCACGCCTTTGGCCGCTTCGAGGCCCGCCGGCTGCATGACGGCGCCGACCGAAGTGGCGTTGATGTCGACGATGTGCACCGGCTTCCAGCCGAGCTCGTTGACCTTCTTGATGGCCTGCGCGGCCTGCTTCGGCGTCGACGCGCTGAACAGGAGGTCGGCACCGGCGGATTTCAGTTTCAGGATCTGCGAATCGATGGTCGGATCGGAAACTTCGTAGGATGCTTCGGCGACGATCATGGTCGCCGCCTTGTCGCCAAGCCCGGCCTTGATGCCGTTCAGATAGTCCTTGCCGAGGTCGTCGTTCTGGTAGAGCACGCCGACCTTTGCGTTCGGGTGTTCTTTCAGGATGTACTGGCCGTAAATCCTGCCCTCGACGAAGTAGTTGGGATTGTAGCCCATCGTCCAGGGAAAGTTCTTCGGATCGGTGAACTTGGACGCGCCCGTGGCGGCGAAGAGCTGCGGCACCTTCTTGGCGTTGAGGTATTTCTGCACGGCCGCGTTCGAGGGCGTGCCGATGATCTGGAAGGTCAGCAGCACTTCGTCATCCTCGACGAGTTTGCGCACCTGCTCGACCGCCTTGGGCGGGCTGTAGGCGTCGTCATACTGGATCAGCCTGATCTTGCGGCCGTTGATGCCGCCCTGATCGTTGATCATGTTGATGTAAGCCGCCTGGGCTCTGCCGATGGTGGCGTAGGCGGAGGCCGGTCCGGAGAACGGCACGGTCTGGCCGACCTTGATTTCGGTATCGGATGCGCCGGGATCGTATTTCTTCTGCGCGTAGGCCGAGGATACCGGTTGCGTCAGGGCAAGCGCTGCGCCTGCGGCCAGACAGAAAAAGCTGTTGCTCATCCTCATTGGGTGCGTTCCTTCCCTGTGTGTGATTGACCCGATGGTCTGTTCCAATATGAGCGCCATCGTTGATCCCGATTGTGGAGGAGCGTTTTCCGCAGCGCAAGACGAGGCGGGAGCGGTAAGACTAATGGATCAATTCATGTGCCGGACACCGCAAAACGGGTGGCCGTGCCGGGGCGATGACGCAAAATGACTTATCCGAAAACCGCGGTGTGCCGGCCGGTTGGGGCAGGCAGCGGACCGGCCGTTGAAAGATGGGAAAGCCAATGAACGCAAATCCACCTGAGCCGCTTGGAATTGATCGGATGGACACGCCGATCGGTACAGCGTTGCTGGTGGTCGATGGTGACGGGTTCTTGTGCGCCCTGGATTGGGAGGACCATGAGCCGCGCATGCGGGAGTTGCTACGGCTACAACATGGCAGCGTGGCCTTGCAGGAAGGCCGGGCGCCTCGAGAGATCAGGGCGGCGCTGTCGGCCTATTTCAAGGGCGATTATTCTTCGCTGGGGAAGATCAAGTGGCGCCTCTCAGGCACTGCCTTCCAGCGCAAAGTCTGGACGGCGCTCACGCTGATCCCGCCGGGCACGACCATGAGCTATGGCGCGCTGGCGGCGCAACTCGGCATGCCCAAAGCCATCCGGGCGCTCGGCCATGCCAATGGCGCCAATCCGATCAGCGTCGTCATTCCCTGCCATCGCCTAGTCGGCGCCGATGGCTCGCTGGTCAAATATGGTGGCGGACTTGAGCGCAAGCGTTGGCTGCTGGCGCATGAGGGAGCGGTCTTTGCCCATGTGAGCCGGCCGTAATTTGCGGACAGCAAAGTGATCAGGTCCGATCGGAATAGAGGCGGGACAGACCAAAAGAAGCCAAAGCACCGAAACGCCTCGGCACGGGTCAGGCGGCGGGCTTTGCCACCGCCTCGTCACTGGACAACAGATGCAACAGCGCGCTCCGGATCGCGGCCTGCCGCGTCGGAGCGGTGATCTGCGCGCCCAACAGGTCGGTGACGTAGAACACGTCGCGCGCCCGCTCGCCGAACGTCGCGACATGGGCCGAGGCGATGTTGAGGTTGAGTTTCGAGATTGCCGTCGTCAGTTGATAGAGCAGGCCCGGGCGATCGAGGCCGGAAACCTCGATCACGGTGTAGAGCTCCGACCATTGATTGTTGATGGTGACCTCCGGCTCGACCACGAAGGCCTTGACGCGGCCGCCGCGCACCGAGCGGCGCGCCACGGCGTCGGGCAGGCGGAGCTTGCCTTCCAGCACGTCCTCGATCATCTCGCCGATCCGCGTGGCGCGGCGCCCCTCATCCTCGTCGCGGTCGTATTCCCGCGAGATGGCGATGGTATCCAGCGCGCGGCCGTCGGTGGTCGTGTAAATCTGCGCGTCGACGATGTTGGCGCCGGCGGATGCGCAGGCGCCCGCGATGATCGACAGCAGCCAGGGATGGTCCATGGCCAGGATGGTGAGTTCGGTGACGCCGCGTGCTTCGTCGAAGCCGACATTGATCGCAAGCTTGTGTCCGGCCTGCTCGCTCGCCTTGATGAAGCGGGCGTGGCGGATCTTGTGCGGCAAATCGACCTTGAGCCAATAGGCCGGATAGTGCCGCGCGATATAGGCGCTGACCTCCTGCTCGTTCCACTCGGTGAAAGTGGCACGGAACTCGGCCTGTGCCGCCGCGATGCGCCTGGCGCGGTTCACCTCCGAGAAGCCGCCGGTCAGCACCGGCTCGGTCTCATAATAGAGAGAGCGCAACAGCTGCGCCTTCCAGCCGTTCCACACGCCCGGGCCGACGCCGCGAATATCGGCGGTGGTGAGGATGGTCAGAAGCTTCATCTGCTCGACCGACTGCACCACGGAGGCAAAATTCTCGATGGTCCGGCGGTCGGAGAGGTCGCGCGATTGCGCGATCGACGACATCACGAGGTGATTTTCAACGAGCCACGCCACCGTCTCGGTCTCGGCGGCCGAGAGGCCGAGCCGCGGACAGAACCGGCGCGCGACGCGCGCACCGGCGATCGAATGATCCTCGACGCGGCCCTTGGCGATGTCGTGCAGGAACAGCGCGACATAGAGCAGGTTGCGATGCTGCTTCTGGATGCCGCGCATGAGCTCGCTCGAGAGCACATACTCATCGCTCGCGCCTGCCTCGATGTCCGCCAGGATGCCGATGCAGCGCAAGAGATGCTCGTCCACCGTGTAGTGGTGATACATGTTGAACTGCATCATCGCGACGATGCGGCCGAAAGCCCGCACGAAGCGGCCGAGCACGCCCGCCTCGTTCATCCGCCGCAGCACGACTTCGGCGCCCTCAGACGTGAGGATCTCGA